>JAYPWJ010000012.1:1840-15117 GCA_038135085.1 bacterium | reverse complement strand
CTGGCGTTGCACATAAATATAATTCGGTAATTGACCAGATGATGGAATATATCGATAAAGGCATTAATATTTGCATTGAGTTTGGAAATTTTACTTCTACTTTTTGTTATTTATTAGTTTCCAATATTATTACGCGCCGAATTCATAAAGAATACATTGCAAAAACAGAAAAATTTTTGGGTTCACAAAAAAAAGAAGATGAACCGGTCAAGCTTATGATTACTATTGAAGAGGCCCACAAGTTCTTAAACCCCACTGCCGCACGGCAAACTATTTTTGGAACCATTGCACGGGAAATGCGTAAATATTATGTCTCGCTTTTAGTGGTTGACCAACGGCCATCTGGTATTGACCAGGAAATTATTTCCCAACTTGGCACAAAAATTGTTGCACAATTAAGTGACGAAAAAGATATTCAAGCAGTGCTTACTGGTGTTCACAATTCACAAACATTGCGCTCTGTTATGGCAAGCTTAGACACAAAAAAACAGGCTCTTATTTTAGGCCACGCAGTCACAATGCCCGTAGTTGTGCAAACACGCGAATACGACGAAACTTTTTACAGAAGCGTTTCTTTGGTTTCCCAGCAGGAAGTCAAAAAATTAGTTAAAGAACTGTTTTAATCGTGCTATAATCCCCCAATAATTTACACAAAAAAGTTGGGAGTTCTTTTTAATGTCACGCTATAAAAAACTATACCACAAAGATTTCAAAAAAGTTTTTGGTATAACTTATTTGCCATGTAACAGAATTGCAGACAAACGCCTTTTAAACTGGAACATTCAAACTGATGATGAATATACCATTAATCCTGGACTTAACGATCGACTTGAAAAGAAATATGGAGAACAAATTGACCAAAACTATGAAGCTGCAATGTATGTTAAATGGATTAATGGCAAAGTTGGTTATGGTGCCTACGCTGAACAAGAAATAAAAAAAGGGGACATGGTAACCGAGTATACTGGCATTGTAGAAGAAGACAGCCCATTTGATGAAGATAACCTCTATCTCTGGAACTATCCAACAGTGATGTACCAAAATGTCCCCGGGAAAAAACGACGTAAAAAAATTATGTTTTGTGTAAATGCAGAAAAGCATGGAAACTTTGCACGTTTTATTAATCATAGTCTCAGAAAATATCAAAATGTCGGAATTCAAATTGTCCCTCGTGGTGACCAATGGCACGTTATTTATGTTGCAAAACGAGACATTAAAAAGGACGAACAATTACTTACTTATTACGGCACCGAATATTGGCGTGATCGTAAAATTGTGCCTGAAGTTATTTTTCCCTAACAAATTGACAAAGTTTTTAGTCTTACTAAAGTTATGCCTTTGCTAGTAAAGTATTTAATCTCATTACAAAAGGAGACCTATGAAGCGGTCTATTTTTTCTCTATTACTCTTATTGAGCTGTTCGTATGGCGCCAATGCCGATGAGCTTCCACCACAATCACAAGAGTCCTCTATTGATCGAACACTTCGAAATGTTCGCTCACACGGAGTTCAATTTGTAAATGTCACTTGGTCAGATATCTTGGGAAAAATGAAAGAAATCACTATCCCAGTACATAAACTAGAATCAGCATTAAAAAATGATATGTTTTTTGATGGATCTTCAATTACCGGTTTTACCGAAATTTTTGAAAGTGATCTTCGCTTAAAAATTGACACAGATAGTTTCTCTTTAAGCCCATGGAGATCAGAAGGAACTTCCTCTTCTCGCTTCTTTTGTGATGTTTTTGATACTAACGGAAAACCTTACAAAAACGACCCTCGCAGTTTACTTAAAAAAGTTATTGCCGAAGCTGCTGAAAACGGATACGAATGCTTATGTGGAGCAGAGATAGAATTTTTCTTATTTAAAAAAGAGGGCGATAAATACCTTCCAGCAGATAGCGGAGTTTATTGCGGAGCAGAAGAAGATGCTGAAATGAAATTTTTTAAAGAAGCACTTCTTTATGCGCTTGTTTATCTTGGAGTTTCCCCAGAAAAAATTCACCATGAGGTAGCTGGCGGACAACTTGAAGTGGTACTTGAGTGCTGTGATCCACTCACCCTTGCAGATCGCATTCAACTTACCAAACTCGCAATTAAAATGTTTGCACGTCAACATGGCTTTATTGCAACTTTTATGCCAAAACCAGTTGAAGGTGAAAATGGAACAGGTATGCACATTCATGCAAGCCTTAAACAAGATGGTAACAATGCATTCTTTGACGGCACAAAAGAATGTTACCTTTCTGATACTGCCCGCTCATTCATTACTGGAATATTAAAACATATCCCTGAAATTAACGTACTCTTTAATGCAGAAGTGAATTCTTCAAAACGTTTGATTCCAGGCTATGAAGCTCCTATTTTCTTGTGTTGCGGGGATAAAAACCGTAGTGCTGCAATTCGCATACCAGAAGTAACACGTGAAAATGCTGAAGAGCATAATGGCTCAGCAGTGAGAATTGAACTTCGTTGGCCGGACCCTGAATGTAATCCATATTTGGCACTCGCTGGACTCTTTAAAACTGGCATTGAAGGAATTATAAATCAAGAAGCAGCAACCCCATTTGTAAACAAAAATCTTTACCATGTTTCACTTGAAGAAATTAAAACACGTGGAATTACAATTCTTCCACAATCTCTCAAAGAATCTCTTGATCTATTTGAAGCAAGCAACTTTGCTAAAAAACTTCTTGGTGAGTCCTTACATGCAAGCTACTTGAAGGAAAAACGAAAAGAGTGGAAAGAATATCTTGACGAAAACCCTCAAGGTATTACACAGTGGGAACTTACACGGGGACTGTAGCAAACCTAATTTTTAAGAACAATTCAAGTGATTCCTGTCACCTTTTGATAGGAATCACTTTTGACTTGACAAGAAAAAACCGCAATGCTACAATCCAACTCATCTTTAGAATTTGAAATAAAAGAACGTCCCTAAACGAACAATACTCCGGTATTGTTCACCCCCCTAACCCTTCAGCTTAGTTCTTAAGTTGAAGGGCTTTTTCTTTCTGGATTTTTTTATTTTTTCAATTTTGAAAAATATGACAAAACTTTTTAGTTTTTATTTAAAAACCAGGCTTAGTCCACTCGAGCGGATCAATTTCTATGTTATTCACACGCATTTCCCAATGAAGGTGATAACCATTTGCATAACCAGTTTTTCCAAGCTTACCAACGGGATTACCTTTTTTAATTGGACTGCCAACGGTAATATTATCAGCAAAACTATCAAGATGATAAAACATAGAAAACACACCCCAACCATGATCAACCACAACGGTATTACCACTATATGCATAGCGATTTTTAATAACCACTTTTCCATCTTGAGGCGCCCATACAACGCTTCGCGGATGATTCACAATATCAATACCTTTATGTGCATACTTCCCTCGTTCTTGAGTAGTTCGAACAGTTCCAAATTCAGTAGAAATACGGATAATTTCTGTTGGAACATAAAATGCACCATTCCATAATTTTTCTTTTGGTGAAAGCTCTACAAGCCGCTTAATTTCTTTATTTAACTCCTCGTGTGATTCACCAATTTCTTTTTCTTCTTCTACCTTTTTTGCATCAACATGTAACGTATGCTTTTTAAATGGAAATGGTACAACTTGTGCTTTTCCTTCCAGCGTAACAACATTATCTACGTGGTCATGACAATCAATAGTCAACATATATTCATTTGGCTTTGCTTCACATTCAACCGGCACAAACGCTTCATACACTAATGAATCTGGCGATTCTTGAAAGCATGGAAACTTGTAAGAAAAAAGATTAACGGTTGCATCTTTTAAAGGCTTATTTGTTTGAAATTGCAAATGAATAGTTTTACCTTGAAATACTCGATAATCGGTATTTTGTTTCACAAAAGCAGCTTGTAACGGAGTATTATCAACATAAAACGGAATAGTTTCATGCTGCTCATTACGACTAAATGTTCCGTCAACAAGACGAATTTTTAATTCATGTTTACCATTTGGCAATGTTTTTGTTGGTAATGAAAAAGGAAACTCAAAAGAAGACTTTCCAATTGAAAAATTATAAGTAAGTGGTTTATCATCTAACAAAACAGTGATTGTTTTTACACTATACGGATGTTCTCCATTAACAGTACATGCAACATCCCCAGCATAATACCCATCCGCTTGAATTCCTGAAACTACTAACTGTGGTTTTGTTTTATCAAAAAAGAAGTAATATCCCTTTAGGCCAATCCATCCTCCAATTGAAAGTGCAATGATTCCCGACAATAATTTAAGTTTTGACACGTTTGTCCTATATTACATAAAAATTAAATTTTTTCCTTTACTTATTTTATACGTTTGAACAATACAGAAAAAAAGATTTGATTCATAGTGGCTCATTGCTTTCAAAAAAAGCAATCAAAAAAGGAACCAATTAATGAAACCGCCACAAAGCATTGTTCGCAGAATTTTATTAGTAAGCCTTACAACAGGATTGTTTATCTTTACTTTCAATTTTTATGGGGGAGGTTTTGGTCCACCATCAGGCGGCGCTATGGGGGACAACAGCGGCTTTGGCCCACCTTCAAGTGGCACAATGAGCAGCGATGGGGGGTTTGGCCCACCCTCGGGAAATGGCAGCGGAACAATGACAAATAGTAGCGGTTTTGGCCCACCCCCAGAAACACATCACAAAACGAAAATAACACAGCAAGATAATAATGGCTTTAGTTTTGGCCCAGAAACAAAACAACCAAAAAATCAAGGCCCAATCAATTTACATCGTGGCAGCGTTCCTAAGGCTACAAAAATTCAAGCCGATCTTGGCATAGATATGGCTAAAACCCAACAAATTTTACAACAACCAACCCCCAGCGGCTCAAGCACCGCAATGAAACAAAAACTTTCAGTAATGTTTAAACGACATACAAGTCCACATACAACAAAAGAAGAGCTTGAAAAAGCGCCAATGACGGCCGGCGCAAAACAAATTACTCATAAAAATAAGTATGATGCACCTCCGGCAGTAAAGCTTGCAACTAAAAATGGACAAATGAGTTTTACCTACTTGCGCCAAAAACCTGTTCCTTTTTCACCTTCTGAAGGGATCACCTCTAATCCAAAACTAAACAGCCTGTATAAAGCATTTATGCAGGCTATCGAATCAACTCCTGGGTTCTTGCCAACCTTTAGAAAACTACACACCGTTGCTTTACACCAAATTTACGGCTACCTCATGGGAATTTATGCCGGCCTTAACATGACTCATATTAATGATTTAGAGTCATACATTACTGTTGAAAAAGTATATGGCCTCAATACAAAAACACTCATTATTAATCATTTAATTAATGTTATTGAAGCACAACTTAACCAAGCATTAACAGCGCTCTTCCCAGGCTCCCCGCAATATGGAGCTGACAAAAAAATCAAAGGATACAAGCCACAGCCACCAAGTATTGTTAACCATACTGGCATGTCTTGCCTGAATGCAGATGAAGCAACGCGCCTTGATCTTTTAATTGTTGATGTAGAACAGGTTGTATTTGAAACATTCCAAGTAGCTGGAATTGCACCACGTGAATGGGCCTCTGTGCTTGAAGGAATATCATCTGAAAGCTATATGCAATATCTTAGTAGGCTTCCACAAACTCCACTTAACGCTGTGAGAGAAAAACTCCACAACTTTTTAAATGTTTCGATGGATCTTGGAGGGGATTCAGCCTATATCCAAAATATGCGCCCAGTTTTTAAACAAAAACCACAAGTTACCTATTGGGGTGGTAAAATTCCAAGCGCTGTTGCATGGTCTCAAAAATCTGAATCTCTTGCAGAATCAACATCTGATACAAATGTTATTCCTGCCTATCTTTCCTTCTCTAAGCAACTTTCGCAAGAAGAAATGACTGTACTAATTGATGCGCTTGATATTTTAGTTGCGCATTTTTCACAAAATCAGCAACTTGTTGACCTTTCTGCATTGCTTCCAATGCTTAAAGGTACCACTAAAAAGAAACCATTAACAGAAGGGCAATATACCCTTATTCGCAACCTTGTAAGAACACTTTCAATTGCGCAACCGCTTGATTATTTTATTCAAACCATCCAGAAGCTTTACCCATCACTTCTTACTGCAAGCTCTGAAGCACTGACCCAACAAGAAAAAAATGTTATTTCAAGTATCATAGCATTTACGGCACTTCGTTTTGAAATGGGCATTACTAATGCTGCCAATAGCCAAACAGCAAAAGTTCAAAAAATGCTTCGTGAACATTTTACTTCGCTGACAAGCCCAACTAGCCAAGATCAAAAAGAGTATGCTATCTTCCAGAGCTTTTCAGGATTTACCGCATTACAACGAGGAACATTGCAGCTATATTCTCAAGAGCTTCTTGAAAATGAATCTGCATTGAGCCGTCTTGATGAAGTTAAACGACAAGCATTTGTAAATGGTTTCACTGCACTTTCAACACAAAAAGAAAAATATGGCGCAGCGCTTACTTCAGCCTTTTCAGAAATCAGTGATACATTCAATGGATCAGACATATTAAGTATAGAAAACTTTTCTAATTTTCAACTCAAAGCATATAAAGATGCACTTAAAGAATTTGCAAGCTATGACCCAAAAACCTACTCTGTGCAAACCGCAGAACAAGACCTTTATAAAATTTTTCCACAAAAAGAAAAAGATGGCACCTATGTTTTTGATAAAGTAACAACCAACCTTAATGCCAAAAATAAGGATTTCTTTAATACAAAAACACCAACCGAACTACTTATGATTTTGGGCGCGCTCCAAATGTCGAGCAGAATTTTTGAAGATAGACTAAGAGAGCATATTAAAGACGCAGCAGTTCTTTCATCAATTTTTGATCCTCAACCAAACCTTAAACAAGAGCTTTTCTTTTTAACATCAGCCGATGATTATGCTGATCTTATAGGGGCTTATGAAATAATTAACGCCGATTCAAAAAAACCTTTTGCTTTTTCAGATCTAAGTAAAGAAAAACTTCGCACACTGCGTGATACTATTGGCTTTTTAGTGTTACCACCAATTAAGCAAAAACCAAAACCTGCAAGCTCTCAAAGCGCTCTTGCCGGCAAAAAAAGAGAATGGGGAATGCTGCAACATATTGAACGGCTAGAAGTTCAAGATAAAACAATTTCGCAGCTTGCAGATAATCTTGATTCAAATGACCTTGAACCCCTTCAATAAATTTTTGATAAAGTTAAACACTTATCTTTTGCAGTTTCAGAAGTATCAAATGATGAGTCAAAACATTTAATCACTTTACTTGAAAAATATCAAAAAGCACTCCAAAAACATCCTGATAAAGGGCTGACCAAAGTTCCTTCATCACAAACAAAAACAAAAGGGCTTGCCGAACCACCTCATCCACTGGCAGAAGAGAATCAAATTAATATTGAAGGGGTGTTGCCAATTCTACACGCCTCAACCCATTTGGCAAAAATCCAAAAGGCTTTCTTAGCCGTTCTTGGGCAATACTTAAACTTCTTTTCACCCTACACTGCAACGCTTAAAGAAGGCGCTAAAAGTGCTGAAAAAGGAACGGTAGATAACAGCTATTTAGGGCTCACTCAATTTTCTGAATACGCAAAAAGCCTTGCTTTAAAAATGAAAAATGCAACCCTTCCCAACGGCAAACCACTTGAAACACATGACATGAACCCACCAGTGTTCTTTTATAATGAAGAAACATTGCGCTTAATTGAACTACTTCCATTTTTGGCAAAAGAAGTTGAAGGCACACACAATGCACCATTTCCAACACTGGGTGTAAATGCAGCTCTTTCAACTGACCCAAGCTCTTCTGATCCTAAAAAAAGTAATCTTATTATCGCCGAAGGGGATATTACCATCACCGTTCCAAGTTTAGTTCTTTCGCCACAAGGAACACCCTATTCGCCAAAATTCTTCTTTAAAGATGAATTTGGTAAACCATTTGGAAATTCCGATGATTTGAGCTTTCCAGCACTTCCAAAACAATCAACCGACAGCACAACGTTTAAATCGCAAACAGCCCGAAGCAAAAGCAAAAAATTAAACTGGCTTGAACGGAAAACTGTTCCGACACAAAATCCAGAAGATAACTACACTTATGTATATGTGCCAGCAACTGACGCAGAAGGCAACACCATTCATCCTAAAGGGGAAGCAGGGCTTTATATGAACCTTCCAGTTTCTTCGCCAGACCCTACACGCTTTGAAGGTATTTTAATTCGACTTTTCGAGCAAAAAATACTCTCACAACCTGATTGGTTAAATACTGAAGAAGGAGTTATTAGAATGCTCAGAATTTGTCTTGGGGATTTTGCTTCAGCGCTTACTCTCCCTGATCAAATTTTTGACCCTTGTCTTCAGTTAATATTCAGAGAAGGGCTCAAAACGCTTCCTGCGCTTCCAGACAACTTTGAAACGAACTCAACATTTAACCTCTCACAAACAGAACTTAATAAACTTTCTCAAGAGTGTCATTTGCACTTATTACGTGAATATCTTTCACAAAAAGAACTTTCTACAGATTCAGAAGAGGTTGCACATGAGTAAAAAGGAAACTATGAAAAAACTAACTGTGTTTCTAATTTTATTCACTCTGCAAACACTTGCTCATGGAGCTGGCAGGACCATTAAAAAAAACCAAGCAGAGCGCTTAACTGCGTATGTATATGGGCATCTTGGTACCGAATCAAAAATGAGCCACCGGCAAGAAATTGAACAACTTATTCATTCAGTTTTAATTGCAAGCGATTTTCAAAAAATAGCAATTGCCACACGCGCAGCTGAGCTTTTAGAACATGATATTAAAGAACAGCAAGAAGCACTTGCGCATGATTCAATTAATGCCCCCATTATTGAAAACACCTTGTTTATTTATCAAGCACAACAAGGGTATTTAAGAACATTTGCTGAAGAACTTTGGACTTCTTTGCCCTGGTATCAAAAAATTATGGGCTACCTCCATGCTGCTTCTGATAAAATTCACGCTCTCTGGAATAACGCTACAGGAAATAAAACTGATTCCTTTGTAGAAAAAACAGCCCGAGAAATTGTCTACTACGCACACTTTGAACAAGAGCACGTTTTAAATGATTACCAAAAAACACTCCACCTTTTAGCACAACAAGAAAATTATAAACTGCCCCGCTTACTGTGCTTTTGGAATAACCACTTTATGACTGCTGAGATTTTAAAACGAGCAAAAGCAATGGACCAACCAATGACAGTACAAATAGAAATTGACGCAGCTTTAGACGCATCAGAAGACGTAGCCGGAACCATGGTTGGAGGTGAAGGTGACATGACCGATGAACTCTCACAAAAATTAGGAACTCAAGCCGGAAAAGCAGGAGAAGAAGTTGGGCAGCAAGGAACAGCTCAAGGCGTTTCAGACAATGCTGGAGAAGTTGAAGAATTTTCTTCACCCGAAAATTTTGAAGATACGTTTAAACCAGAAGATCCAGAAGACGAACCTCCTCATAAAATGACAAAAAAGGAATGGAAAGAAGAACGAGCCCGCGTACGCGAACAACAAGCAGAAAACCGGGCAATACGCGCTCAAAAAGAAAGTGACTATTTAAACAGCGATAAAGCAACTACACGCGGAAAAGCTTGGGTAAAAACAAAACAATTTTTCAGAAAACTTTACCCCCGCAATGCATTGGAAGCTATCTCAGATAATGTTACTGGCCCGATAGATAATGCTTATAGTGGCTGGTACGAAGACAACCTTGAGTGGGTAGAAGACAACGCGCTTAAACGGGGGATTGAGTCGCTCCCAGGGTGGATGCGACCATTTGTAGAAATTGGATTACAAATGGGAATCATGTCTGGTGGAGGCTTAGTTATTTTTTGGGCTGACCAAGCTCAAGCAAAAATTTACATGCAATATGCAAAAATTCAGAAACAAATGGCAGCAATTAATACCAGAATTGGTGCCAATTATTCCGCACAAAAAATGAAAGAACTCAAGCTGGATTTACGCACTTTTAAAAACAAAGCAAAAAACATTGCGGCAGCCCAAAGCACTGCGACGCAGCTTGCACTTTATGAACAAATGTATGAAGAACAAGCACTTATAGATACCCCGATAAAATCAGAATTTATTCTTCCGGACCAAGTACAAGCAAAACAATTTGTAAAAGGGAGTGTTGAATCAATCTTAGAAATTGACCAACGCTTTGCAACCTCAGCAATGTTAACACCAGACAATATCAGCAGCAGCCTTACAAGTGTTGCTCCTGGGCTTGGCAAATGGCGCAATGTATTTCGATCTGGAAACTGGCAATACATGGCAGACATTAACGGTTTTTACCAAACACAAATAACCCCAATTGTTGGCGAAGAACCGCTTTATCAAGCACAAAACGCTCTCTATAATAGTATTTTTAGAGAGTATATTCCGCCCTTTACAAAATCATATGACATTGTAGTTGAATGCACCTTGATTAAATATGCTGAACCATTTTTTGTAGGAGTCCTCTTTAACAATGCTCGGTGGATTTCTGGCGTTCCTGACCAGTTCCACCAACATCGCTTTGCTGGACTTTACGGCAACAATAAAAAGATTTACCAAGTAATTGAACAATCGACTAATTCAACTGAAAAAGATGAGCCAAATACTCTGTGGCCCGTATACAGAATTTTAAAAGACCCAACACTCTATACTGCTTCAAAAGATGAGGTTACTCCAGGAACACTTCCACTCACCTTTACCATGACTATTACAACTTCACCAGGAAGCGCATCAGTTAAACTTTCCCCAACAAAAGCAACCGACAAAAAAGCAAAGCTTCCAGCGACACTTAAGAAAGAAGGCCTTGCTACACAAACATACGCTTACAATGGAATTGGTTTGATGTCAGCAGGATGTATTGCCCAATTTAAAATTACGGAACCTAAAGCACTTACCTATAGTACTGCTCAAGTTGATAAATTTAAAAAACGTATATCGTCGTCAGTATAGGACCAATTCATGAAAAGATCTTGTATCCTCTTTTTGCTCCTGTTTTCTAATACTCTTGGTGCAACAACTTCACCATCAGAGGAATCAGTTAAAAACGTAAGTCCTGCAAGCCTTACTGCAACGCCACCTAAAAGTATACATGATATAAAACCTTATCAACGGCAAATCAGCGGCCAAGGAGACTTTTTCTTTGGCCATTTACCGCAGGCAAAGCTCCCAAAATCTATTGAGCAAGAAATTGATCGAGTTTTTTCGCCCCTGTTAAAGTTGCTCTCTCCAATCAGTAAAAACCAAACACAACAGCAACGTTCTGCTCAAGTTATGAAGCAAATAAAACATTTTTATGGCGTTCTTTATATGCTTGCAGAAGAAGAAGCAATTCGAAAAGAAGCTGCAACAAAAGGACATGGAAAATCTACGACCTTAAGTGATGCTGCCGCCAGCGAAAAAGCCCCTACACTCAACAGAACATTGACGCTCCAAGAACTGAAAGAATCAACCACATGGCAAGACTATCTTAAAATACGAACTGCAAGCTCCTACAATGAAGAATTGGTATTACTTGGAAAAGTATTTAAGCATGAGTTAAGCATGTTTGATTATTTGCCACAATTTGAAACTGCCTACTATCAAAACGTATTTGTAAACCTTCGGCATTCATCTGAATTAACCCGTATGTACCTTATTCTAGTTAATCGTTTGAGAATGAGATTTCTAAGTGGCGTTAATCGTTCAACAAATGCACAAAGTGATGGATGGGGCGTAGTACTAGAAGAGCGTGACCAAGTATTAGAACAGCTAAAGACAGCGTCTCCAAGCCAACGAAACCAACTTAATAAACGCGTAATGGAGTTGAGCAATCAACTCTTTCATGAAATTTCAGCATTTAAAGAAAGTCCATTTTATCAATTTGCTATGGCATTTCAAAACCTTGATTGGTCAAAAACGTACCCAATTACTTTCAGCGATCCACAAGGCAATCCAACAACTCTTGAAGATGTTATTAAAAAGGGATATGACTTTCTTGAATACTTTGCTGTTGACCAAAAAACAGGAAAAGTTGAAGTTAATGCTCTTTACTCTTTAATGTTTAAAGTTATTCCTTCAAAAAATGATCCTAAAAAAGATTCATTAGCTTTTACTGCCTTAGGAAATCTACTATTTAGCGGGAACATCTCTTACAAAAAAGTGCCAGTCGGACACAAAAAATATTTGTTCAGAGGTACTTTTGATCCACAACCAAGTACAAAAAAAGTAAAAGGCAAAACAGTTAATGGCCCTCCACTCATCGATCTTCTTTTTATTACCGACCATAAAGAACAAGTAGTTAATAAAGTAAAAATATCCGTTCCTCATCGTACCCCAACATTAGGTTACCTTGAACTTCTTTGCTTTTCATCAATTCGTTTTTTGCATAACAATACCTCTGAACTTTTTGAAGCAAACAACCTTAAACTAACTTTTGAAAAAATGGTTTCAACAGATCTTCCTAATTTTATCGATAGAAAACCAGAAGACTATTTAATTATAAAAGATATCAATAACCTCCAAAAATTCTTTACACAGCAAGCACCATCGCCAAATGAATCAGTTCAGCCTCAAGGCTTTTTCAGCTCTTGTTGCCACTTTTTCAGTTCTGCAGCAAGTGATCTCTATGGAGGCTTTAAAAGTCTTGCCGATGAAGTAAAGCACGAAACCGATCAACTTAGTGATGATATTGCAGAAGGTTCTATGGCCGCTTGGGGTGAATTTAAAAAGCTTGGAGAAAAAGCCTATAACACCGTTAAAACAGATGCTGAAGCAGACTGGTCTAATCTAAAATCTGATGCGCTGACCCTTGAAACCTATGGCAAAAATCTTGGATATACAAAGCTGCACGGGCTTAAATCATTTGGATATTCTGTTGTTGCTGCATATTACGCAAGCTGTATCGGCCCAATGCTCTTTCAACATGAAACCGCTGCCGAAGCAATGCAAAATGCTGAAAAATGGCAAAAAAAAGCAACCACACAAATGAATGACACCACTAAAGGCCTAATGCAAGTGGTCAATGAAGTAGCAACAGCTGCCGATAGTGCCATTGACTCTACTGTAGGTGCAATCCTTAACAATACTATTGGAACAATTGACCCCCAAATTGCGCATGATATTGGTGGGTGCATTGATACAGCCGTTGGTGGGGTAGTTAACTGGATAAAAGACGGAGTAGACCAAATTATTCTACTTGGGTGCGATGCAATTAAATTAACTGAAGAAGGCTACCAGTTAGCTGAATCTGTTATTACTTCAATTGTGGTCAGCTCTCTTGCAAGTATGGTAA
>JAYPWJ010000012.1:0-1830 GCA_038135085.1 bacterium | reverse complement strand
AACCCCAAGGGCTCTTTACCAAGCAAGGGGCCGATGCAATGGGTGAAGAATTTGAAAACTTTGCAGAAAGTGTTTGTTCTTCAACACTTGAATACCTCAGCTTTACCCTTACCTCTTTCACTTCAGCACTTGAATCTGCCATGCTTTGTATCGCCTACTTTATTGAAACTTTAACTGAAGCAGTCATCCAAGTTTGCGCCGTGGCAGCCGATCTCTTTTACTATGGATGGAAAGACGGTGGAAACTTTGAAGAAGGCTACAACCAAGCATACAAAAAGATTAATGCCCACCGTCGCTTAATTGCCGGGCTTGTTACAATGGTGGTAGTTGTTGTAGCAACCGTTGCAACCGGTGGGCTCGATAGCCCATTAATGATGGGAATGATGGTTATGACAATGGGAATGATGACCATGGGCCTTGTCGGCGACTACCAAGCAGATGCTGCTGCAATTAAGAAAGCTGCCCGCCAAAAAGCATTTGTACATGCGTTTAAAGAGTACGTTATTAACAATGCAAAAGTAATTGAGGCATTCCAAACAGAAGCCGCGATTGAAGAGTTAGTTCAATTGCATACGCAGGCAATGAACCAAGAACGAGCATTGCTCTATTACCAGAACTACTTGAACTCGCTGTTTAATGATGGCCTTTCTTCACGCGCTTATGGAAACGGAATTTATATCCATGAACTCATCAACCAAAAACAAACTCCTAACGGTCCAATGCCAAGCATTATGGAAGCTGACCTTGGTTCGCTTTATGGTATAGAAACAGGCCGCTTGAGCATTGCGCCATCTGGCGGATTCCCAATTTACAGCAAAGCACGTGGAACCTATAGCCAAGAAGCAGCGCTCGAACCAACAATTGTACCAAGCCAGTCACCAACAAATATTTTAAGCAAATCACCAAAAATAAAAACCTTCTGGTTCCATCAAAAAGATCTTTCAAATATTCCAGCGACCGATTCAATTAAAGCAGATGTGTTGTGGCGCTCTATTTACGAAATGGACAGCCCATTCTATATCGGTGTTTACTTAACAGAACGTTCATTTGACACTGCAGCTATGAACAAGCTTTATGCTGAATTTGATACCGTTATTACCCCAAGCACCGGTGAAACAAGCTCGGCAAGCTTTGATGAAATTTACACAAAAATTGATACCTTTAACCGTTACCTTATGGATTATGATCACCTTGCAAAAATGTTTGTCTGCTACCGTACACAAGGGCCACCGGCAGAAGGTAAAAAGCTAACTGCAGCAGCAACCCCACGCCTTGGTGTGTATGTTCATGAAGCACCAGCAACTACCACCCCAGCAAATACTGAAGGCTGGATGAAAAACAGCTTCCCAAGCATTAACTTTAAGCGTGGAACCTGGTACCGCATGCAAGCTTCACTTGATAAAGGAAAATTAACCACCAGCTTCTGGGAGGTTGGTACTGATGAAGACGCCCAAAACGCACAACCAAACGAAAATCCCCCTGCACACGCCACAACAAAAACAATTACCGTTCCAGAGGCAAGTGTCCCTTCAGATGTCACCACACTAACCGGCGGCAATAAATTTGCAGGCTCAATGGGCGTGATCACCTCTGGGGCATCTGTTGAATATATTGTGCTTGAGCCAACCAAAGTTGCACTCGCTCCTGTGCCTGCAAAAGGGGAAAAGGGAAAAGTGGTTACACTTACACGCCCAACACAAGGCCTTGCACGAAACATTGCAGATAAGGATCTTGCCCAAACTCCAGGACTCAAAGTAACCGAGGCAGAGCGGGAGCTTGATTGGAAGCGAATGGTTGCTGAAGAATTTAATCCAAAATTTGGCAAATACG
>JAYPWJ010000011.1:17072-19884 GCA_038135085.1 bacterium | reverse complement strand
CATGAATCCCAATGCATGAAAAATTTGAAAAACCACACAATGCATAGGTTGCAAGCGCTGCTGCACGCGGTGACAAATGCATTTCAACCAAATTAAGATACGCAACAAATTCATTAATGGCAACTTTTGTTCCAATCAATTGCCCAACCTGACTTGCCTCTGACCCAGTAAACCCTAAGAAAAATGCAAACGGATAAAAAATCCATGAAAAAATCAAATCAAGACTTAACACTGGAATATTTGTTCCAAGCAACTGATTAATCCAGTTACTCATTCCGCCAAGACATCCATTAATCATAGCAACTAATGCGATAAATGAAATCAACATTGCACCCACATTCAATGCTAACTGCAAGCCATCACTGCTTCCAGATGAAACTGCATCAAAAACATTTCCACCAGCATTACCCAAAGTAACATGTGCCCCACCCTCTTTTACTTTTTCTGTTTCTGGTAAGAGAATTTTTGCAATCATAATAGTTGCAGGAATCGCCATTACACTAGCTGCAAGCAAATGCTCAATTGGTGCCCCAAACGAAGCGTAAACGGCCAAAATAGAACCACTAATAGTTCCCATGCCACTTACCATTACTACAAGCAGTTCTGACTTAGTCATCTTTGCAAGATAGTTACGAACCAAAAGCGGTGCTTCTGTTTGCCCTAAAAAACTGTTGGCAATTGCACACAAGGTTTCAGAACCAGTTGTTCCCAAAATTGGCTGCACAACATAACCAAGCCCTGCAACCAATCGTTGCACCACACCAAGGTAAAAGAGCAAAGCCATAAACGCACCAAAGAAAACAATCATTGGCAAAATTTGAACGGCAAACACAACGCCCCACTGAGTACCGCCACCATTTGCAAGATTCCCAAACAAAAATTTTGTACCAATTGCCGCGTACTCATAAAGATACTTAACACCATCAGCAATAAACTGAACAGTAGCCTGCCCAATACTTGTTTTAAGTGCAAAAAATGCAATCACAAATTGCATAGCAAGCGAATTAAGAATTAATTTTGGTTGTACTTTATCCCGATGCCGCGAACATAACCATGCAATTCCAATAATAAATGCAATACCTACAAAATTAAGGTAACGATTATGCTCAATAAAATATTGAATTATTCCCATTCACTCACACCTTTCAGCAAAAAATGTTTTTAAAATTTAGTAAAGAGTTTCACTCAGTTTACACAAACTTTCAGAAAAAACATCTTTAAACTTTAGACACAAAAAAATCCCGCGTTAGAGCGAGATTTTTTTATTCATAATAGAAGTTACGAAACTTTAAATGGTTTTTTGCGACGCTCTAAACGATCATTATCACGCAATGCCTCAACAATTTCATCAAGGTCGCCTGTCATAATAACATCGAGTTTTTTGAGCGTAAGATTAATTTGATGATCAGTAATTCTGTTTTGTGGGTAATTGTAAGTTCGTACTTTTTCAGCACGCATACCACGCCCAACCATTTCTTTACGCGCTTCAGACATTTCCGATTGCTGCTTTTCTTCATGAGCTGCAACAATACGAGATTTTAACATCTTCATTGCTTTAGTTTTATTTTTTAACTGTGAACGCTCATCTTGGCACGTTGCCACAACACCTGTTGGAATGTGCGTAATACGAACTGCTGAATCGGTTGTGTTAACATGCTGGCCACCAGCACCACTTGCACGATACACATCAATACGCAAGTCTGCAGGGTTAATGTTTACTTCAATTTCATCAACCTCTGGCAATACCGCCACTGTTGCTGTTGAAGTGTGTACTCTTCCTGCAGATTCAGTTTTAGGAACACGTTGTACGCGATGCACACCCGACTCAAACTTTAAATGCCCATAAGCACCTTTACCCTGAACATGCAAAACAACATCACGAATCCCACCAATATCAGTTTCACTATAACTGATAACAACAGCCTTCCATCCTTTTGAAACTGCATAATTTGTATAAAGTGTCAGTAAGTCGCCAGCAAATAATGCTGCTTCCTGACCACCTGCACCTGAACGAATTTCTAAAAAGACTGATTTTTTATCATAGGGATTTGGCGGGTACATAAGGTCGTCAAGCTCATCAGCAATAACTTTTAATTCCTGCTTTAAATCAACAATTTCTTGTTCATAAAGCTCGGCCATTTCTGGCTCTGTGTTATCAGCAAGCTGCTGCTGAGCCTCTTTTATTTTTTCTTCAAGAGAAACTGACAAACGACTTTTTTCAAGTAACGTTGTTAACAGTGAAAGTTCTTTTTGAAAAACATGGCGTTCTTTTGGATCAACTGTTGACCCTGAAAGAAGCTCAGAAAGCTCATCAGCTCGCGCTTGAATTTTATCCCATTGGGCAGACATAGAAAGTCTTTACGCTTTTTTCTTGTCAGCTTTTTTGCCAAATCGTTTTTCAAACTTTTCAATTCGTCCGGCTGTATCAACAAATTTTTGTTGGCCAGTATAAAACGGGTGACATGCTGAACAAAGCGTTGTACGGATTTCATTTTGGGTTGAACGAGTTTTAAACTCATTCCCACAAGTACAATGAACCGTTACGTCAAAGAGTTCTGGATGAAGATCCTTTTTCACAGATTTACCTTTTTGATAATCTAAAATACCTATAGACAGCTTAAATAATACGATTTTCAGTATCGCTCAAAAGAGCCTTTTTGTAAAGGGGCAACCCTTATTAAGAATCAACTTAAGCTTATTTTCTCAAGTTCATTCAAGGCTTCATGCTTTACTTCTGAGATAATTTCCATAATTTTGGCTCGATCACCCTCAAAATAAATCCCCTTTCCTGGGGCATAAACCACCTTAACAT
>JAYPWJ010000011.1:12530-17062 GCA_038135085.1 bacterium | reverse complement strand
GTTTTTATATTTAGTGAGCCTACCTTCAATAATGTTAAACATTTGCTGTGTTCCAATAACCGTAAATTTCCCCATATCAAACTTAAATGTTTTATCATCTTGTTGCGCCTCAAGATACTGAAACCCAAGTGAAAGCATCATTGGCGCTGCAATGGTTGTAAGTACAATAACCACAACGCATAGTACATAAATATCTGCTGTAATCACCTGCGAGCCACGCAAAATTGTAGCAACGACCAACCCCACTTCCCCACGAGCCACCATTGACGAACCAAATAAATAGGTTTCAAGCAACGACCATTTGTTTTTTTTACGACGTTGAGAAAAGTTACTTACACCCGTTGCAATACCACATCCAACAAGTTTTGAAATAATTGAAAGTACTAAAAGAATTGCAACTAAAACCCATTGCTCACGGGTCAAAATAGTAAGATCAACTTGCAAACCAATTGAACCTAAAAAAAGCGGAAGTAAAATACCATTTACAAATGGAGCACACACTTTTTCTGCAGTCTTTTTGGTATCGGCAAATCGTTGAAACACACCAGCAAAATAAGCACCGGTTATACCCGCTAATCCACCAACTAGCTCAGAAAACGAAAAATATAATAACATGGTTGCTGTTGCAACAGGCGCCATTAGATGAGTCAACTTCCAATCACGCAGTTTTTGCATAACACGTGGAATAAAAAGAAAACCAAATCCTAAAATTACAATTGCGCAAACCACCATAAATAAAAGTGCTCTACCAATACTGCAATGATGCCCAGTAGCAAGAACTTTGCACGGCCCCAGCAAACCACTTTGTGAAGCCATCATAAAAAGCGAAAGCAAAATAACGGCTAAAATATCATCAACAATTGCTGCCCCTAATGTTGCTTGAGAACTTTTAAGATGCATTTTATTAAGTGAAACAAGCATAGCAACTGGAATAGAAACACTGGTTGCAGCAAATACAATTCCGATTCCAATCATAGTAACTAATGAAAACTCTGTTGGGTAAATCCATTTCATTCCGCCAACCGTCATTAAAATAGGAATGACCGCACCAAAAAAACCGGCCCCAACAGCTGTTGCACCAACTTTTAATAAATCGCTAATATTAGTTTCATACCCTGCAAGCCAGAGTAAATACGCAACAGTAAAAGCTGAAGAAAGCATAAGTACAAAAAAAACAAATAAGTCTGAAGGAATAACCGAAAAGAGTTTCTGTGTCACTTCATCAGTAAAAGTTAATGGTTCAGTAAAAACTGGGTGACTTGCAATATCAATTAATGAAGGCCCTAAAACAATTCCCCCAATAATCTGACCAGCAATAACTGGAAGACGTAAAATAATTTTTAAAATTTTACCAATAACCAGCGTCCCAAGGAGCAATACTGCCACAAATAAGGCACATTTTGCTACAAACGTGGTATCAAGCCCAGATTGCACCAAAATACTTTTCGGTAAAAGATAGGGAAATTTTTGTCCAAAAATATTTACAGACCAAGCCATTGAAGCTAACCCAACAGACCAAAGTCTTTTCATATCGGTCACGCCTTCTTAAGTTAAAGAACCCGCATAACTATTTATTAATGTACACCCTAGGGTACAAAAAAGTACAGACAAAGCTAGTTTTTTTACAAAAAGTTTTTATTTAAGCTTCTTTTAAAGCAACGACCTTTTCTTGATCTTCTAAATAATCGGCCCATTTTTCCATATACTCAGAACGTGTTCTATCATAAGGATGAGTTTTTGCTCCAATTAGAGAACTTACAACTTCTTCAAATACCGTTGACGGATCAAAAAGAAAAAGCTCATGTTCCATAGCTGATTGAACCTTAAAAGCCTCTGCTGCAGCACGAGCAACAACAGGATCAATTTCTGAAAGATCTGCACGAACTTCACAAGCCTTTCTTCTAACGTTGAGTATTTTTTGGCCACAACCATACGTAAATCCAAATGCTCCAAGGGCTGGAATAACTGCAGGAACTTTTCTGAGCAAAGGAGAAACTTCACTTTTAATAGCTAATTTTTTAATAAATCCAGCAAATAAAGCTAATTGAGCAGGATAAAATATTACTCTTTCCTTTGTTGCATAACTGTCATTATTGCGCACATGCTCAAGCTCATGCCATAGAATAGCGGGAAAAAATCTGAATATAATTGATTTTACACTTTCACTGGTTACTTTTTCAAAAAGTTCAGGAGCTACCACTTTAAGGCTAGATGTTGGAAGATTAGAAGAAAAATCATTCAACATTTTTCTATTTAACTTTTTAAGATCACATGCTTTAAGATCAGCAACATTTTCATCAAATATTGATACAAGATATCTTTCAAGTGGATTGAGTATATCAACATGAAAACCCAAAAGTTGCCTTTTTGGTGATAATGCTGTTGTAGCAGCAGGATTCAAATCAGAAATAAAACCTCCACAAACCAAATAAATAGTTTTAGTATCAAGCCCTTTTGCTTGAGCCATAAGGTTTAAATATACAGCAGAAAAAAATTCTTCTTCATTACTCATCTGATCAAGTGTTTTACAACGGTTATCTTCTGTAACGTTTTGAAATAAATCATGACAGTATTTTTGATGACCACATTCGGCTACAACACCAGTAGCTAAACAAAGCCCACCCAAACGTTTTGCCCATTTTATAAGATTATCTTTGTAAGAAGCACTAGTAGGAATTTGCCTTTTGACTTGGCGCACTAATGGCTGGCCCACTTTAGGTGCCTGCAGTGCAATACGTGCAACAGGAGTAACCCTACGTGCGGCTCTTGAGAGCAATCCCATTGCTTGAATCGGCTGAACAGTAATGATCCCTAAAAATAAGAATAGTTTTTTAACCATTTTAAACCTCTATTAAGATTTTACACCTTCAGCTTCAACTTTATGCTGTGTTTTTAATGTTTCTGAAAGATCTAAAATCGACCGCGCTCGCTCTTGCCCTAAAGGATGTGTATTAATACAACGGTATAGACCAGCATAAAAAGGAGTATACCATGCAAATGAAGCTTCCATTTCTTCTTTTTCAGTACGCAAACATTCATCAATAACTGGTTTTTCACGCCCAAACAGATCCTGGTATAATGTTTCTTTTCCTTTTACATAGTGCCAACGAGCAAATGAATGAGCATCTTTATAATGCTTTTCTACCGCTATACGGTCGCATGCATCTTCGCAAACACAACTTTCTCTATTATTAAAAACAGAAGCAACTGCCCAAACACCAGCACCCTTAAGAACTGCCGTAAAAGGAGCATCCTGACTAAAACATGCTGTAATTGTTCCAAGTGCAAGTGCACAAGGCAAAGTATCTTTAACAACTCTTGCGCAACTTCTTTCAGGATCTTTGCGTAGAATATGTCCACATTCGTGGCTCACAATCATTTTTACAATTCGGCCAATTTCACCTTTGATTTGTTTATCCTTTCCCCTTCTTAAAGCTTCTGGTGTTAATTTTTCAAGAATTCTTGACTCGACGCATCCAACACCAAGATAAATAATTGAATGAGTTTGGCCATCGCAAGCTTTTAGAGTAACACAAAAAGCGGCATTACGATCAAGAGGACATTGAAATGAAACAGCTCGATCAGGACCAGTACAAGTAAGTTCATGGTCTTCAATAGCTTTTTTAATAACAGAAAGGTATGGTCTTATTTTTTCATAATCATTTTCTAAGCGAGCAGTATTCATTCTATCAATTGCTGTATCACCCTCAGGCAACTTAATTCTTTTTTCGATAAAGTTATCGGTTTTCGCTCTAATTTCTTCAATTGTTTTTGTACTTTGGCAATCATATTCCTTTTTAACAGCGTACCCAAGAGCAGCGCTCGTAACAGCTGCAGGAAGCGCCCATCGACCAAAAGTATCCATTGCAGAAATTGATTGCCCAGTCACAAAACCAAGCACAATTGCATATTTCATTAATTTTTTCATTGTATAAATCCTCCATTCTTAGTTTAATTAATTCTAATTGTAACATTTATTAAGAATATTGCAACCGCTTTTCCGGGGCTTATTTAGGCAAAAACTCGAAAAAATCTCAAAATATTTTAAGCTTAAACTAACTTTTTAAATAAGGAGCTTTTATGAAAAAAATTATAATGATTACCTTACCCTGCATTGCAGTTGGAGCGGGAATAGCTTATTATTATAGCTCAGCAACAGCTGAGACCAAGACAGTTAAAACAGAAGAAACTACACAAACGAAAGGCGCATGCCCTATGGAAAAAACAAATTCAGGCATCCTTTACGAAATTATTACTGCAGCACCAAATGATGCAAAAAAACCTTCAGCAGGCCAAATGGTAACTGTTCATTACACTGGCTGGTTAAACGATGGTGGCAAGCCAGGTTCAAAATTTGATAGCTCAGTTGACCGCGGTCAGCCATTTCAATTTAATGTTGGAATTGGCCAAGTTATTAAAGGCTGGGATGAATCAGTACTTGATATGAAAGTTGGTGAAAAACGACGCGTTATTATTCCAAGTGAACTTGCATATGGCGCTCATGGCGCAGGCGGAGTTATTCCACCATATGC
>JAYPWJ010000011.1:938-12520 GCA_038135085.1 bacterium | reverse complement strand
AAGGACGCTTTTTCATTTTTAATCGTTTCTGTTTTCATAAAATGCATCCGGGTCAAACTCTACCCCTTCTACACCACACCATTCTTTGCCAGTTAAACCAAGATTTTCAAAATGGACCCTTGGCAAACCAGACTCTTGTATTAATTTATACTGTCCTAATAACCAGGAAACAGAGGAGTTTTTCTCTGCATACGTATCAACAATTTGCTCTGTTGTTACATCACCAACTTTGTGATTAAGCGGTACACCAGCCTTGCTTGAAAGATACAACATA
This sequence comes from bacterium, assembly GCA_038135085.1. Classification (GTDB taxonomy): domain Bacteria; phylum Babelota; class Babeliae; order Babelales; family CAIQNR01; genus CAMCVM01. The sequence goes on along the minus strand of JAYPWJ010000011.1, from coordinate 12,246 downwards.
ATTTTCAACGACGCTTTTGGTTGTTTCAATACACACGCATAATAAGAGGCTTTAAATAACCTTAAAGATTCTTAAAGAAAGGTTAGAGATTTAGCAATTGTAAGTGCTAAAGCATCACAATCATCTAGATATTTTTGATAACGATCGCTCTCTTTTGGATCAATATCAGGGTCATAACCAAACAGTTTAATACCGATCCAAGGGTTTAAAACCATATCGGCAGTTGCCGCAAGACAGAAATGAATTTCTCGGCCTTCACCCCAGTTACCTGCAGGAACGCGATATGCCTTTTCAGTTGGATGTGTAAGTGTATAGGTAATAATTTTTTTAACATCATAAACAGTATCAAGCCCTGGCAGTTCAACTTTTATTCTATCGCTCCCACCCTGAGAAGTATACACACAATCATTAACCAAAACCCCTGGGATAGCTATTTGTAAAAGTCTCCCTTTAGAAAATAGTGCTTCATGCTCTTGACGCAATTCCATAATTTGTTGCTTTAAAGCATAAAAGACATTATGAGCGTCTGTTTCACTTTCAATAATCGCTTCAAAAAACTCTTTAAAAACTATTTCAGGATCAAAATAAAATTCATTGGTATTATCAGCAACATTAAGCCAGCTTGAAGAAAGATTAAAATCAGAATGAGCAAATAAAAAGCCATTAACAGATATACTATTAATATAATAATCACAGCATTCATCAGCAATAACTTTTTCCCGTAGCTCTTTTTGCTCATTCTTTTGCTGTTCAGTTAAACAACCAAACATCATGAATTGTCGAAGTGGCTTTGGAACACGAATAAACAAAAAGTCTTGAGAAATTACATAGTTTACCAAACGCTGTTCATGTGCCTTTTTTAAAATTTTCAAAATCATTGTTTGAGAAAAACCAAAGTGACTTCTTTGCCCATGATAAAAAACCGTGTAACCTTGCTCCATCAGCTCACGCTCTTTAAGATAGGCACGAACAAGCTGTGGCTGATATTTTTGTATTTTAAAAAATTCAATTGGTTTTGCAATTCCAGCTGTTGCCAAATGAGCAGAGCTTTGTGTATGCGGTTTTTTACCATTAAAGCTTTCTTCAATGTCAGTAAAAAATGCTGCAATTAATGAGTCTTTTTTCATCTCATTATTCCACTCAAACATATACCGAGCAGAAAGATAAAAAACGGGTGGATATTTTTTTGCTAAATCATTAAGAACTTCAGTGTAATCAGAAGCATCAATAAAATTTTCTTTTCTTACCCCCTTATCAACAGCAACCTTTACCGGATCATCTGCATCAATAAGATCTTTGGTAACATGTGCTCCACAATAATAACGGCCTTGCTGTGTAGCCTCGGTAACCATTGTTTTAATCTTGTTAAAATCAACATTAACCGTACACCCTGGTTGAGCTGTGAGCCCATACAAAGAAAGAAAAAAAATACTTCTTAAAAAACGCATACCCTGATACCCCCAAAAATCGAAAAAAACTCCAATAGAGCTTATTATATGGGGTTTTAGGAATTCTTCAACGCCTCAACTTTTAAGCTCAGAAACGTTTCAGATAGTATTAAGAATAAACTCTTTATAAATTAAGGTGCTTTTATAGGCGGAATATGAAATACTTGTTAGACACATACATTTTAAAAGGAATATTCAATGGCAAACCCAACACCCGAGCAAATGCTCAATCTTATTGTAAAACAGTGGAAAGAATACTGCCTTGAGCAGAATGAAGAACAAGAAGATCTTTTATTTGAGCTTATGGCTGAAATTCAAGAACAAGGAGACAACCAACTTTGGTGGCAGCTTATCACGCAACTAATTGCAGCAAGCCCAGATGACCAAGAAATTCTTGAAAAAATTGCCACTGGTTCACTTGAAGATTTTTTGCACAATAAAGAACGAGTTCAAGACTACCAAAATCAAATTTTTGAAGAAATTCAAAATAATAAAAAGTTTGAACACTGCATTCAAAAAGTATGGTTTGCCACCAATAAAGAATACCCAGCTGGTTTTCTGGAGCAACTGGGTAAACTTACAAAAATTACTGTTTTAAAGGCTTAAATTAAAGATACGCTCTCTACAGCAATGCTTTATTTTTTTTCCTGCAATACTTTACTTTCTTGAGCAAGATACTCAAAGTCAGGCCAACCTGGTAACTTTCCAGGATATTCCTTAAAACCCCAACTTAGATAAAGATCAATGGCTCTTTGATTGCTTTCACGAGCGTGTAAGAATAAGCGAATTGTGGCTGGCTCTAATTTAAAAATTGACCCCATCAATATTTTTTCAAGATCAGTATGTTGAAAATTTGGCAACACACCAAAAAGCCCAATTCTAACATTATGATCATTAAATTCTGGGCTTATCATAAACTGAATAGCACCTACTTCTTTACCTTCGATTTCTGCTATTACAAAAACGTATTGCTCTTCTGGCTTTGAATACCCAGCCCAATCAGTTGCTGAAAAGAACTGCTCAATAACCTTATTAATTTCTCTATTGAGCGCTTCTTTTTCAATCCCTTTTTCAATTAAAGGTGCTAAAGATTTGAGCATAAAATCATTTGCAACAGCATGCGGTTGTTTTAGTGCAAAATTAAGTTCAATTTCTGTATAAGCTGGAATTAAAACATTTGAAATTTGATGAATTTTTTCTGTAAGACGCGCTGTATTACCCGCTATACGCTCCCACTTTAAAGTTACCTGTTTTGCGTGATCATTTTGTACTGAAAGTATCCCAGTTTGAAGTTCCATTGTATGAGCACCTTTACAATCATAGAAGGTTAAACTAAATCCCAATAAAAAAATTGTTATTATCTTGAATTTATCATACATATTTGTCCTTTATAAATACGCAATATAATGTTCTTTAACTGAGGCTCCACACTCTTTAAGATAATCCCCAAATGATGGGTCAACCTCTGTTAACCGAGTTGCTTTACCATTAGAAAGCACTAATGGATCAACACCTCTGAATTTACCTTTAAAATAAAGGTCATGCTTTTCTTTGGTACCTTTGCCATAGCCTGTTTCCTGATTATCAATCATTGCAAAAAGCTTTTTCATTTCAGAGTCATCTGACGCGCGCAATTTATCCCATACCTGTTGATCGGTTGAAAAATGGAAATCATCTTGCGTAATAATATTCAATGCAAAACCACGCTTTAAAAGATTTGCCATTGCCGTTGAAACAAATGCATTTTGCGCAGAGCACCAATTTTGAACACTTAAATCAACTGAAATTTTTGCAAATTGTTTTGCTAGCGATGCGTCTTTAAACATCCACTGGTCATCTTGATAAGAGATACTATCAACCATTGCGCGCATTTGTTCTTCATTAATCCACCCTTCAACATAACCGCCATAAATATTGTATTCTAAACGATCAGCACATAAATTTGGTAAATCAGCTTTTAGCATTTTGTATTCAACACCATTGCCAAACTGCGCGACCCGCTCCATGCCATGCTTTTTGAGTATCGCAAGCAAACCTGTTTTTTCTAAATACCAGGCAAAAATAGAATCTTGGTACGAATATTTATCTTGAATGGAATTATGTAAAAAGTCGGCAACATGCGAGAACGTAGTATGAGAAACATCATGCAAAAGCCCAGCAACCTGCTCTTCCAGTGGCGCACCAAATCGACGCAATAAATAAAACACACCGAGTGAATGAGTATACCGCGTATACTTTTGTTCCGGTTTTACAAATGCCATAATGCCATATTGATTTACACCCTTAAGGCGTTCAAACGCAGCACTTTCAAGAAGTTCTAATAACACTGGTTCTTTAACTTCCACCGAGCCATAAACTGTTTGAACCGTTTTGCTGTGCGGTTTGGCAACTGAAACTGGCCAATATAAATAAAAAGCACCCCCGCCAATTAAACTTGCTGCTAAAACTAATGAGTAAAACTTTTTATTCACGAAAGTCAGTCCTTTCAATTATTGTTTTCTTTCTATTTCTTGAATATAAATAAGCGTATATACTGCGGGTAAAAACATTTGAGCCATTTCTGAATCAACCTCTTTATTAAGTTGCATGAACTCTATCAGTTCTTGGTCAGTTGTACCAGAAGAACAACATTGTATTCCAATATCATCAAGGTATCTTGAAACTACAGAGCGTGAAAAATCAAATGCAAGTTTCTTTCCCGCAGAAGATTCTACCAGCTCTTTATAGATAACGCGAGAACCAACATCAAATAATATTGCCTCACTATTTTTAGTTCTTCTTAAACCAGTAACAAAATTATTTTCTTTTAATTGCTTGCCAAGTGTTAAAAATCGGTCAGCACATTCTTTGTATCGTTGAGCAGCTTTGTGATGCGTAAGAAAATCTTCTGGAATTTTTACCTCAGAAGCAACTACCTCTAAACCATAAATTAAAAAAATAGTTAAAAAACTAAACGCTACAAATGCCTTTTTCACACTTTACCCTTATCGACCTTTTAATTGTTGTTGTACATACGCAGTAGAAAGTTCTTGGTATAAAGCTTTTGCAAAACGTTCTGGATACATTACAAATATCTGACCTGGAATATAATCCATCGCATGAAAAACTCCATGTTCATCAATCCATGCTTTTTTAATGGTTGCATCCCCATTAACTGGCTCTTCCATTCGCTCATAAGCATTCTGGTCAAGAACCTTTGTAACCTTTTCTGAACCTTTTACTGTGAAGCACGCAAAAAATGTAATGAAAAGAAAAAAAAACTTTCCCATATCCCTTCCTCTACTTTATAACCCCGTTAATATAAAACGAGTTTCAGCAAAAGACTAGAAGAAAAGCGAACCAAAAGGAAGTTTTTTCATACTATTCCCTTCATCCAAGAGAATGTTTAACCTGCTCAAGCAAAAGATAATTTCTTCATATAATCCCCCGAAAACAGCTTACTTAAACTAGTTTAAGATTTTTTACCGATATTTTTTCTTTTAACTTGGAAATAATAAATAAAAGCTGCAACAAAATTAAACAACATTAACATGATAAACCAAAAACGACGATCTTCAAAATCCCTGCCTACACAATCAAAAAGCATCCAAAAAGTTAAAAGAAATAATAACAGTAAAGGGAAAATTATTAAAGAGAAAAACCTATTAAGAAAAGACCTACTAAGCTTTTTTGCAAAATCTGTTTCAATAATCCACCACTTATCAGATTCTTTTTTCAATTTAAAATAATTTGAAAAACCACTCATCATCCATACTGGCTTTGTCTTTTTATTTTTTCTATAACTTTCTGCTTTAAAAAACCCTTTAACAATTAGTACTTCAGGGGTTTCGAAATCGGCAGCAGTAGTCGTAAAATCATAACTAAACGGATCTGCCATAACAGCTTGAATTTTTTTAACGAGCTCAGAAGGAAGAACAACACTTTTAACAGCTTCTTGATTACCCTGATTAACCACAACAAGAAAATCACGCAATCGCATTAAAGGTTCTAATTTGCCATCTTTTTTTATATCTCTTATCCAGGATGACGCTGGCTCTGCCTCTTGTTGCTGGGAAATAACATTAGATGAAACTGAACAACCAAGAAAAAATAAAAAAATACATTTTTTGAACATATCGTTATTTTCGCTTTATTCGATTGTATTCTTTAATGAGATAGCACAGTAAAAAAAGTGCAACTATATTTACTCCAATTAAAAAAGTTTTATCGTCTGGATTAAATCCGGTATCAAAAGCACTTCCTAAACGATATATATAACTAGAAACCAGAGTCAATTTTTTATCGGTTAGAGCAGCCCCCAACGCAACAAAAAAACACGCACCAGAAGAAAATAAATAGGCAAAACCTGCAACTGCCAATTGTGGAACCTGTATTACTTGGGCAATAATTGAAAGCTGTAATCCTCGTTTTTGTTCTTTAAATAGAAAAAATCCCGCAACGAAAGAAAGTAAATGCCCAATAATAGGATAAAGACATAATACAATAACAAATACCAAAAGAAATGGGCTATATTCTGGTGCCGAAACCCTATTAAGCAACTGTTGATATAATTCAATAGAAGATTCTAATAATATTTGAAAAAAATTAAGGTAAAAAATAGACGAAACTAGACCAAAAATTCCACCAACCATTTGATAAATTGCAATAGCTTTAATAAAGTTTTTATTTTTTATCATTAGTTTCTCCCTGATTGTGATGGGCCGTGCCAATCAAAGCCCAAAGGGACAAAAACTGGCGGGGCTGACGAGACTCGAACTCGCGGCCTTCCGCGTGACAGGCGGACGCTCTAACCAAACTGAGCTACAGCCCCATATAATCTTTATGGGTAAAGATGGCTCCCCGAGCAGGACTCGAACCTGCGACCTTACGATTAACAGTCGTGCGCTCTACCAACTGAGCTATCGGGGAAGCTATTTCAAACTAAGATAACCTCAATTTCGCATTTTTTCTAGTACACGACTGAAAAATGGTGGGCGGTACTGGACTCGAACCAGTGGCCCCCAGTTTGTAAGACTGATGCTCTACCAACTGAGCTAACCGCCCGCTTAATACGTGTCAAAATTGTAAATGAAATAAAAGGGAAAGTCAAAAAAAATAAGGCTCTTTTTTACATTTAATCGATATTTTGAAAAAAGCTTCTTTTTTATCACCTTCAAGCTCCTCACCTTATTCCACAGATTTGCTGGCCAAACGCTTATACATATGCTGTAAAGCAGCGGCTTTTACACCGGCCATACCAGCTTTAAATGTTTGCTGGGCAAAAAGCTTTTTGTTATTATCGAGTGCATATTCAGTGTACGCAATAAACGTCCCGTCCGATTTAAATGAAGCTTGCTTATGGCAAGAATGCTCAGATTGAAATCCGTAAACAACAGTTCCAGCCTCTTTAAGTACTATTTTAACCACTACCCCAAAGTTCCCTGGAACATCTATCACTTCAGTTTCACATGATTGTAATTTATAGAATGCAAACAATACGAGTACTAACAATTTGTTTTTCATAAACAACTTTTCTTTCTACTTTTTAATCAACCTATTCGTCAGTTCATACTAGTAAACACGGTAGCAAAAATAAACTACTATGATACGCTTACAAAAACCGTTAGCCACTTAGCCGTACAAAGGTGTTTTTATGAAAACTATTGCAGAATACGCAAAATCGATTTTATTTGTGTTGATTATTTTACAAATTGCTCCGCCTATTGTGCAAAGTGTAAAAGAGAATTACCTTTCATTTTTAACGACTCATACTAATGTAGGCCGCGTGACCATTGATAGCGTAGTAACCGATTCAACCTTTTACGCAAAAACACTCAAAAAGTTTTTTAAAGATCCAGAAATAAAAGCGATTTTATTGCGCATTGATTGCCCAGGAGGCGCATCCGGAAGCTGCCAAGCACTCTTTGCTGAAATTCAGGAACTTAAAAAACGTTTCCCAAAACCGATAGTGACCGTTACTGAAAACATTTGTGCTTCAGGCGGGTATTACATTGCCTGCGCAACTGATAGCATTATAGCAAGCCGTTCATGTTTGGTTGGCGGTGTTGGTACAACATTAACAACGCTTTTTAACTTCAAAGAATTGGCACAACACTGGCATATTAAAACAAATGTAATTTCTGCTGGCCTTTATAAAAATGCAACCAATCAGTTTACTGATATGACCGAAGAACAACGGGCACTGCTGCAAAGCATTGCGGACAACTCCTATTTACAATTTGCTACCGATGTTGCAAAAACCAGAAAACTTTCCATTAAAGAAAAAGATAAATGGGCAAATGGAAAACTGTTTACCGGCCAACAGGCACTTAAACTCCATATGATTGATAAAACCGGTTCTTATTCTGAAGCACTCAAAACCATTAAATCAATGGCCCCTATTGAAGGGTCAGTTCATTGGGTTGACCCACATGAAGAAACCAGTTTTTTTGATAAACTATTTGGAAATGTGCGAAGTGGTTTTATGGAAAGTGCTACCAACACAGTATGTAACACACTTGAACAACGGTATAGCAGGATACAATCTTAAAATTGCTCTTGCCCCTTTTGAATCAAGTAGCAATATTCAAGTTCCTGCAAATTAACTGCAGGCTTTGCCGTAACATCATGGTGCATACCTTGTGGTTCAAAGGCCTCGATGGTGCCTAATAAAAAACCGCGAGGAAAGACTGTACCTTCTCCACTTGAAATAATAGTTTCTTTTGCTCGTAATTTTTTAAGCCGATCAACATGCGCAAGCGAAGCAATGTCTTGAGAATTAGTTCCTTCAAAAATTCCCTGCGTTTTAGTAATCGAACAATAGGCAGCAATTTTGCAACGCTTGTCTGCAACACTCATCACCCTACTGTAATACGGATAAACTTGGTCAACTTTGCCCACAATACTATTTTTAAATACCGCCACCATGTCTTTGCAAATACCATGTTTAGAACCTGCATCAACAAAGAACACCTGTTCAGTATTCGTAAAGCGCCGCATGATGATATGACTTAACTGTAAGTTTTGCGTGTCATAGCGTCGTTCAAATTTTTGCATTTGATTAGTTTGCTCAGAAAAAAATTTGAGAGATTCTAACTGTGTAACCCGCCCTTCAAGTGTTTGCTTTTCATCCTCAAGCTCAGTAATTCGTTTTTGTAAATCAGCAAGATTTTGCTTTTTGGCAAACAACGATTGAACAGGGCTTATTACCCGATGTTGCACCGCCAGAAACGGATACACGCAACAGGAAGCTATACTTTCTAACCTACCTGGTGTTTTTACAAACAAACGATGCGCAAGAAAAAAGAAAACAACAACGGCTACAAACGCTGAAAAAATAAGATTTCTTTCTTGTAACCTACTCAGTATGTTCACCGGCAAAAAAGCTCCTCAACCCCTGCTTGACTTCATCAACAGATGAAGAACGAACAAGCACTCCACGAAACTCAGATGCTTTTGGCTTGCCTTTAATATAGAATGCCAAATGTTTTCTGAATGCATAAAGTCCTTGATCACCATAATACGCTAACATGTTATCAAGGTGTGCAAGGGCACAAGCAAGAATTTCTTGATCTGAAACTTTAAAGGTTCTACCAGCCGCATGTTCTGAAAGTTCATGCAGCTTCCATGGTTTTGACCACATTCCACGGCCAATTAAAAAACCATCTACTCCCGTAATTTCGTACGCACGTTTTGCAGTTGCCCAGTTAACAATTCCGCCAGACAATAAAACGGGAATTGAAACTGTTTGCTTTACCAGCCCTGCAAGTGGATAATCTGGAACACCACTAAACAGTTGTGTTTGCAAGCGAGGGTGAATTGCAATCGCATCACCACCACAATCTTGAATCAACTTTGCAACATCAACCGCATTTTTATGTTTGTATCCAGCACGAATTTTAATGGTAAAAGGAATATCGATCGATTTTCTAAAAAGCTTTAATAATTTTTCAAGACGAGGCAAATCACCCATGAGGCATGACCCGCAACCAGAACGGACTACATTTTTTGCAGGGCACCCAATATTTAAATCGATGCAATCAACCTTGGCTGCAATAATTTTTTCACAGGCCTTTTCAATAAATTCAATTTTATTTGCAGAAACTTGATAATTAAATGGACGTTCCATTTGCTCAAATAACAACGCCTTTTTGCCGCCTTTATCGTTGGCAACACAGCCAACATGACGCATTTCACCATACAAAAGCTCATCTTTTGAATAGTTTCGAACTAACTTACGAAACGGCGAATCGGTAATACCATCAAGTGGTCCACCCATAAAACGGGGTACTTCCAAATTGCCAATTTTTATCTTTTCCTGCCAATAACTCATGATACCTTCGCATATAACTTGATAGAAGCTTTAATAACCATACCAAGATAGTATACGAAAATACTGAATAATTGTCACTTTTGACCAGAAAAAGGAGTCACAATGGACTCCTTTTAGCTCGTTGCTGAATAAAATCTTATTTTGAAGGTAAAATTCTAAAGATAGTTGTTGCGCAAGTACCACACTCACCCTTCATTGCAGGACGCTTTTTACCGCCTTTTGCTTTCATTTCAACATTTTTAGCATTAACGATTTCTCTTTTCGCCTTGCATTTTACGCAATATCCTTCCATGACACTCTCCTCATTTTTCCGGAAAACCGGCTACCCTAAACGACTCTACTCCTTAACAATCTCAAATTTTAGCTAATTACACTTTTAGGCTAGCATACTGGCCAACTTAAAAACAAGAAAATAAGCCTAATAACCAATTACAAAGTAGATTTGAGCTTATTTTAGTTAAAATTAAAGGGTTAATTAAGCCTAAAAATTATAGGCAACTTGCACCCCAAGCCCCCCTCGTCTATCAGTTGCAAGACCAATTTCCATATTTTCTGGTAATGTTGCTTTCTCAAATACAGATGATGCTGAGACACCAAGCATAATCCCAAGACCTGCCCCCGCAACTACTTGAGATACATAATGATGGTTCACCGCAACACTTAATCCACCAACTAAACCAGCATAAATTGCAAGCGGATACCCATATTTTCCACCCTTTACCATCCAAACATAAGTTGCCATAAAGGTTGCCATAGAAGTATGACCTGAAGGGTTTCCACCATGTGTTCTTTCATGCCTACTAAATTCTTCATGCCATGGACGCAACCCACTTTCTACTTTAATTTCTTTTAAGAAAACTTTTGTTGTCCAAGTCCAAAAAAGACCAACTGTAAAAACCTGTGCCTGACGGCGTTTATATGGATCTTTATTAAACCAATTATAAACTCCATAAATTCCAAATGGTATCGCCATCGCACCATCACTGAGTAAATCCTTCATAACTTTTGGCGGTTGGTGAATATTTTTGTGACGATCTGCATCATAAAAATGTTGATGTAGATCAGGATCTAATTTACGCCCAATTAAATAAAATGGTAAAACACCTGCGAACACCTTTAAAGAAACTCTATCAAAAAAATTGTCCCATAAATTATAAGTATCAACCACAAATTTTCTAACAAGCCGATTCACTTTTGGCGGCGTGATTGTATAGATAAGTTCTTTTGATTGAAGATCATTGGATATTTTACGTGATTCATGCGGTTTTGCCCCCCACAGATCTGTACTAAAAAGTATAACTAAAAGAAAGAGGCCACCTCTCATTATTTTTTCCATTTCCAACCCTCCAGATTGTATAACCTCTGTTTGTTTACTACTCCCTAATATTTAAGTTTAAAGGATACAAATATAAAAAATCAACATTTATTTCTGTTAGAAAGTAAAAACAAAACAAAGAAACCTAATTAACCCCATAACAAAAGGATTTTTTAAAAATCATAAGAAAGAGAAATTCCAACTCTTTGTGGCCCATCTGAAATAATTGAAGCG
>JAYPWJ010000011.1:0-928 GCA_038135085.1 bacterium | reverse complement strand
TTAAAAAACGGCTCTTCTTTAAGAACTGCATAACTTGAAAGACCAAATAAAATACCAATACCCGCTCCAGTAAAGACTTGAGAAAGATAATGATGATTACCGGCAACACGCATTCCCATTACAAAACCGGTGTACAAACCTAACGGAATACCATACCGTTTCCCCTTATAGAGGCCAAGATAGGTAGCAGTAAACGCAATTAAAATTGAATGACCCGATGGAGTACCATGATAATATTTCCAATCCCTACTAAAACCAGGATGAAGTGGCCTTAAACCTGCTTCTAATCGCATTTTTTTAACTGTTTGTTTAATTGTTAATTTTGCAAAAAGTGACCAAAGCAAGCCTGTTGTAAAAATTTGCATTGCACGTCTTTCATGGGGGTTTCGATGGGCGATACTAAAAAAACGACATACCCATGCAGGTATTTCCATGATTTCATAATCAACAAAACGTTGTAACCATTGAGGAGGCTGATGCTTATTTGCATGATTTGCAGCATCATAAAAATAGGAGTGTATTTTTTTATCAAGATGCCGACCGGTTAAAAAAAATGGTACAAACGCACTCAATAACTTCATTGTACGGAAGGTACACAACTCTTGCCCCACCGAATAAGAATCTACAAAAAAATTTCTTAGATAATTATTAACTCGATGTGGTGTAATATTATCAAAAGCTGAATCACTTTTTCCACAAATACAACCACACCAAATAATAACCATCAGCATTCTTTTTATAGTCATGCTTTACCCCGGGTGCGTAGTCCCTTACTACCCCTCGAAAGTAGAACATAACACGTTTATAAAAACGAATGGAAGAATTTAGAGTTCTGGATGCATAGTATGCCACGGTGTTTTTTGCTCATATGCATAAGCTGTTTGGAAGATAAGCCCTTCTGAAAGATGCGGCCCGATAATCTGCATAC
>JAYPWJ010000010.1:11841-19987 GCA_038135085.1 bacterium | reverse complement strand
AATTTGGAGGAATGGGCGAATTCCTAGACTTTTTAAATAAACATAAGATTGCTCACCCCTACCAACGGGCAGCATCAAAATAGAAAGTTTTCAATCCTTGCAAAAAATAGTATTCTAAAGCAAACTAGTTCGGAATAAAGCTATATATCGGAGTTACACATATGTTATTAGGTATACTGACCTTTCTTTTTGCTGTGATGTGCGTTTTGCTCGTCTTTCTTATTTTCTTGCAAAAAGGAAAGGGGAGCATGGGGCTTGGCTCAATGGGCGGCGGAACACAAATGCTTTTTGGCGGTGGCGGAGGCCAGGATATTTTCCAAAAAACCACATGGGTATTAGTTGCTCTTTTTCTTTCTAGCTCTTTAGGGCTCGCGATTTACAAAAATAAATCAGTTAATAAAGCACGACACATCAAGCACGCGCAACTTCCTAAGAAATAGCAAAGACCTTAAAAAAGGGGTACTATGGTTTTGCGATTTGCTGAATACGTCGGACAAGAAGCGTTAAAGATCTGCGACACATTTGGATTTTTTGCACTCTTTTTTGTTGATGCAGCTAAAACGCTTTTTATCACACGGCTTAAATTCAAAAAACTCTTTGTTCAAATGCAGTATATTGGTGTAGGCTCACTCAGCATTATTCTTCTAACTGGGGCTTTTTCTGGTGCCGTGCTTGCGCTCCAGACCTACATTGGCATGAAACGTTTTGGCGTTGAAGATTTTATTGGGCCGGTTGTTGCACTCAGTTTAACTCGAGAGCTTGGTCCAGTGTTAACCGGACTAATGGTAACTGGCCGTGCTGGCTCTGCAATTGCAGCAGAAATTGGAACTATGCAAATTACAGAGCAAATTGATGCTTTAAAAACACTCAACATTAACGTTAAACAATATCTTATTATTCCGCGCATGCTTGGCGCAACTATTGTGCTTCCTTTTCTTGCGCTTTTTTCAATGTTTTGCGGAATTATTGGTGGCTATGTTATTAGTGTCTATGCATTAAATCTTAACGGTGAACTCTACGTTCGCGGAATTAAAGAGTTTTTAGAGCTTTCAGATATTACTGGAGGACTTATAAAATCAGCTGTATTTGGGCTCATTCTTTCATGGGTAGGATGCTATAAAGGGTACTACACTTCAGGCGGAGCAAAGGGTGTTGGAATCTCTACAACACAAAGCGTTGTAGTTAGTTCAATTTTAATATTAATCTCAAACTACTTTCTTGCCGCACTCTTGTTTAAATAGTTGGATAATACGTGATAGAACTAAAAAATCTAAAAAAACGCTTTTCAGATGACGGACCCTGGATAACCGATGGTGTTAATTTAAAAATACCAAGCGGCCAAATGACTTGTATTATTGGGAGATCAGGAGAAGGAAAATCAGTTTTACTTAAACAAATTATTGGATTAATTCGCCCAACTTCAGGGGAAGTTGTTATTGACGGCCTCAACATTACAGACCTTTCAGAAAAAGATCTTTCAGAAGTTTTTAAAAAGGTGGGCTATGTATTCCAATTTGCGGCACTACTTGACTCATTAAACGTATTAGAAAATGTAGGGCTTCCGCTTTTAGAAAAAGGAATTCCAGAAAGTGAAGTTGAGCCGATCGTCAGAGAAAAGCTTTCATTGGTTGATCTTTCTCCTGATGAAACGCTTTACAAATATCCATCAGAACTTTCGGGTGGTATGAAAAAGCGAGTTGGCCTTGCACGCACGTTAGTCACCAACCCAAAAATTGTTCTGTATGACGAACCAACAACCGGCCTTGATCCAATTACTACTCGTATTATTCATGAGCTGATGTCTTCAATGCAGAAAAAACTTGGCCTTACCTCTATTGTTGTTTCTCATGATGTAGAAATATTTAAATATGTGGACCACGTCGCACTGCTTGATGAACGAAAAATTCAATACTTTGGTGACGCAAAAACAATTTGGGATTCTGATAACCCTTATGTTCATCAGTTTATTCGTGGCCTTTCAGAAGGACCAATTCAAACAGAGATTGTCCACAATAAAAATAAGTTTTAATTATTTGCCGCCTTTAAGTTGTGTAATTTCAACTGAAAGCGCATAACTCAAAACGGTTCGAATTAAAACGAGCCCACCCAAAAGCAAGATGTTCTTTTGATCTGGTACAATCATTGTTTTAATAACATCAGCCGCAACCATAAACTCTAGCCCAAACACAATCCCTTGGCATAAAACCATTCGTGCGTGATGATAAGCATCCCTTTGAGGCTTTTTTGTAAAACATTCAGCCACCAAAATCATAAGCGCCTTTAAAACCCCCAATGAGATAATAGCTACCCCTATCCACGAAAACAGTTGATGAATAGTATTAAGTACAAGAGCCGCATCCATAAAAACTCCTTTTTAAAGTTCCGTTTCAAAATCCTTGTAAAGCATGCTTGGTTGTACGCCAGTGTTGTTTTGATATTTATTACTTACGTAATGATCGTAGCTTCCCTCAATAGAATGGTAAAAAATTTGGCAAATTTCTGTCCCAGCGTAAATTCTAATCGGCTGCACACAAAACATTTCAAGGGTCCAATAGCCACTAAAACCAACATCTCCAAATCCTGCGGTCACGTGAATAAATAAACCAAGACGCCCAATTGAAGAACGCCCTTCTAACATTGGAACACAATCAGTTGTTTTGGTATATTCTATAGTTCGTGCTAAATAAAGCTTGTGTCGCTCGAGCAATAAACCTTCAGGGGGAATAGTTAATTTTGAAACTGGATTTTGTTTTTTCATATCAAGTTCTTCAGTCTCATAAACCAGTAATTCATTATGAAGGCGCAAATTGTAACTATTAGGGTTAAGACGTGAATCATCAAAGGGGTCAATTATGATGCTAGTTCCCAGTTTCTTTTTAATTTGTTTTCCAGAAAGAATCATTGTTATCCTTTAAAGCTAAAACTTGTAATGAGCATTCATAGCATATCATAATTTTATTGAATAATTTATAAACAACAAAAGGGGGAACCTTGAAGGATTGTTTTTATTTTTTTATTTTATTTTTTTACTTTTCCTCAACCATTTGTGCCGAGCAAAAGCTTCAGCAATCCTTTTCCTTAGCGCCTAATCCTCCCCAACACCAAACCACTACACTTTCCTTTTTTACAAAAGAAGACCAGCGCTATCTTGAAACAATTAAAAAATTTGGGCTTGCGTACTTAAATAATAACGAAAAATACAATGACGCAAAAATAGTCATAATTAGACAACTAACAAAAGCAAATCCTTCTGTTTCTAAGCTCATAAAAAGCGTACAAACTCTTATTGCCCTAACCGAAGTTGCAATTAAAAATCCTAATTTTTCTCCATTACGAGCAAGGCAGGCCCCCTTTCATAAAGCCCTTCAAAAACACCTGCAAAAACTTATTCGATTAGAAGAGGCACTTTTAAACCAATAAAAAATATTCTCGAAAAACCAACTTTGCATCCAGCAAAATCCCTGGTAAACTTTTTTTATTCTGTTTTACTTTGCAACAAAAGGGAAAAGAATGGGAACAGCATCTTTTGATGAAAGTGTTATTGAGCAAATCAAAGAAAAAAGCGCACTTTTTCAAGCACTTACCAGTGAAGTAGCCAAAGTTATTGTTGGACAGCACAACATTATAACATTCATTCAATTGGCAATTTTATGCGAAGGACACATTCTGCTAGAGGGTGTTCCAGGCGTTGCGAAAACCACTATGATCAAAGCGGTTAATAAAGCAATGGGGCTTGATTTTGCGCGCATACAATTTACTCCAGATCTTCTTCCTGCTGATTTAGTAGGAACTTTAATCTATAATCCTAAAAAACAGGAATTTGAAACAAAAAAAGGCCCAATTTTTGCAAATTTAGTGCTTGCTGATGAAATTAATCGTGCCCCCGCAAAAGTTCAGGCTGCATTGCTTGAAGCAATGCAAGAACGGCAAGTAACTATCGGATCAGCCACCTATGAACTTGATAAACCATTCTTGGTATTTGCAACACAAAACCCAATTGAACAAGAGGGAACCTACCGTCTTCCAGAGGCACAAGTTGATCGTTTCCTTTTTAAACTTCTTGTAAGCTACCCAACAACAGAGCAAGAACAAGAAATTTTACATAAAAAAATCGATATGAGCACAATTAAGCCTCTTTTGCAGCAAAAAACGATCTTTGAAGCGCAAGCATTGGTTGATAAGGTCTATGTTGATGACAAAATAAAAAGCTATATCGTTGATTTAGTATTTGCCACTCGTGAACCAAGCACATACGGTCTTAAAACAATTGTTCCTTTTCTTTTATATGGCGTTTCTCCTCGAGCAACTCTTGCATTGCACCATGCAGCAAAAGCTCACGCATTTTTAAAACACCGCCATTTTGTAATTCCAGATGATGTAAAAGCAGTTGCTCCAGCAATTCTACGCCACAGAATGCTCCTCACCTACGAAGCAGAAGCCGAAGAAATTACCGCAGACTCGCTTATACAAACAATTCTTACAACCGTACCCTCTCCCTAGAGGAAGAAAGCCTTTACTTAGCGGCACAAACTTGACAAGGTAAAGACAACAAAGGTATTGTGTGATCATGAATGTCGAAAAGGAACAATATATGCGACATCCGTTATGGTTAGTGGACAGCACATTCCTTCTTTTGTTTGTAGCGGCAATTGGGTTCGCTTTTTTTTCACGTCAAAAATTGCCAAGACGAATTAAACTAGAGAAAGATGTACACCACGCAACACAAAAGAAAGCTACAGGACCTGTCGACATTACCCAAATCTATGAAAACGATCTGTTTAACACCTATCATAAGATAATACATCCTCCAGTACAGCCAGATTATACCCAGACAATGCCACAACCACCAACGCAAACCGCTGTGACTATTCCTGCAGAGCCACGTCAACCATTCTTGCCTCCACTTGAAATTGCCCTTAAAGGTGTTGCAACCATCGATGATGAAAGTAATAATATTGCCATTATTGCTGATTCAAAATCAAATGAACAAAAAAATTATAAAGTTGGTGATATGATTCAAGATGCGCGCCTCATTCGCGTGCTTTCTAATCGTGCAATCCTCATTCGCTCAAATGGACAACAAGAAACGCTTTATCTTAATGAAAAAGATGTAGAAAATGACCCAGCATTTGCAGAAGAGCGAGACCATTGGACACATCTTGTTAAAAAAATAGGAGACAATGATTTCTTGCTCGACCCTGAAACTCTTATATTGGTTTCACGCAACCTTGCCCAGTTCATTGACATCTTAGACCTAACGACAGTATACAAAAAGGGTGAAAGTATGGGATGCAGAGTTGGAAATATAACCCACGATTCCTTAGGGTCTGCTATGGGGCTAGAGCCTTATGATATTATTACGCATATAGATGCCATCTCAACACTTGAAACAGAAGACCGCTATAAAGCCTATCAAGAATTAATCAAAAAAACTTTTGGCGATACCGTGACGGTTAACCTCACCAGAAATAATTCACCGCTCACTATTCACTATAAACTTTACGACCTTAAAGATCCGCTAGATGAGTCATTACAAGAACTTGAAAAAGCTGATAAATTGGCAGGGATAGAAATTGGACCGAGTGCCGAAGTTATTGAAGAAGAGCGAATAAACCTATTAAAAGAAAAATATAAGTTTGCGCCAACAACACAAGACATTAAAATTCACCAAAAAATGGCAATGCTTAACCAAGGAAAACGGGACCAAGTAACGAGTCGCGGGGTGACTCCATGAATAGTACATTATGAAGAATAAAGTAATAAAATACATTATTTTGAGCACAACTTGCATCACAGGAACTTTTTCTTGTAATGCAAAAAGAGGAATATTAGCACACATTCCAGAAGATAAGCCAACTACTTCAACAGCGGATCCAACAAAAGCGCTGCCAGCTACCAAAGTTACAACCTCGCCTACACGCACTGTTGTTCCTTCTGCTCCACAAACTATTACTCATCCAGCAGCCACAGAGGCTACAGACAGTGCCCCTGTGCCACCAAAACCACCAACAAAATCTGCTCCTGAAAATAAACCTCATTTAGAAACACACAAACCAAATACAAAAAAGAAAGAAGGCATTGTTATTCCAAAAATGCCAAAGCCACCTGCAAAAGCTGCAGATCTTTCACCAGGCCCATTAGCGCCGATTAAAAAAGAGAAACTACCAAGCCCAAAACCACCTGCAAAAGCAGTTCATGAAAGTAAAAATGAAAAAGAAGCTTTTGCTCATGCAAAAAAGTTAGAAGAATCTGAACAAAAAATTCGCTTTTACTTTGAAGATGCCACACTTGAAAATGTAGTTGAGTATATCAAAACACTTTTCAATGTTACCTTCTTGCCAGATGATGCTGTTAAGCCGCTTCTTTCAGGAGCTGTTCCAGTTGAAGGGCACAAGGTCACCTTCAAAACAAACCGTGCGCTTTCACGACAAGAAGCTTGGAATATTTTTCTTCGCTTGCTTGACCTTTCGGGTCTAACACTTGTTCCGGGCGCAACAAAGAAGTTTTACAGAATTACCTCAATTGCAAATGCAAATCAGCTTTCACTCCCAATTTATTTTGGAACTGCTTCAGAAAAATTACCTGATAATGCGACTAAAATACGCTATGTATACTTTGTTAAAAACAACCCGCTTCAGACTATTCAAAACGTCGCAACCGCACTTGCAAGTTCAACAGCAAAAATTATCCCTTTTACAGAGCTTGATGCACTTATTATTACTGACAAAGCAAGTAATATTCGCTCACTTATGAAAATTATTAATGAGTTTGATAAAACCATGCCAGAGGCAATGTCAGTATTAAAATTGAAAAAAACTGATGCGACAAAAGTAGCACAACTTTACGCTTCTTTAACCACATCAGAAAACCCTCAAGGCGGAGGCCGATTTATAACTCAAAGAAAACAACCAGCTTCAATGTATTTCCCTGCTGACGCTCGTATTATTGCCGATCCCCGCACTAACAGTTTAATTTTACTTGGACCAAAAAAAGACTTAGCTAAAATTGAAAACTTTATAGTAAAACATATTGATACAGAACTAGAAGCACCCTACTCTCCACTTTACGTTTATCACCTTGAAAATACAAGTGCGAGCAATATTTCATCAATTCTACAAAAAGTAATCTCATTTGGGAGCAGTACTACTGCTGGGCAAGTAGGTGGCGTTAGAGATGGGCAAAAATATTTTAAAGCAGGAAGCATTAGTATTGTCCCTGAACCAACAAACAATAGTCTTATCATTAAAGCTGACCCAAGCGATTATGAAAAACTAGTAGAAACCATTAAGGTGCTTGATGTTGACCAACCACAAGTTGCAATTGAAGTTTTAATTGTAGATGTAAGCGCAACAAATGCAAAAAGCATGGCTGCGCAACTTCGCAACAAATCAGAAGGCTCAGTCATTAATAATACAAACTTTCAGAGCGCACAAATTAACACCGCACAAACTAACACTACCAACGGGGGATTGATTGCAAACTTAGTAGGCCTTGCAAGCGGTTCAAACAACCCTGTAGGAACAACGCTCTTAAGCGTAGGCAGCTCTGCCGCCGATGGCATTTGGGGCCTCTTTAGAGTATTAAAAACATACACCGATGCTAAAATTGTTTCTAATCCATTTTTACTTGCAACTAATAAATACCAAAGCTCGTTCACTTTTGGAAAAACAAGACGCGTTATTGAAGCTACGGTTGGCGCTAGTAATAACAGCAGTTTTGGAGACAAAACAGCGAACCTTACTTTAAACGTAACTCCACAAATTAATAGTGAAGGGGTTATTACAATGGACATTGATCTTAAAATTGTAGATTTTACTAATGAAAGCGATACTGACGCTGCAACAAGCACCAAGCATATTACAACCTCTGTTCACGTTAAAAATCAAGACGTATTAGTATTAGGTGGAATTACTAAAAATACTGTTTTAACAACCGTTACAAAAGTTCCATTGCTTGGAGACATCCCTCTCTTTGGAGCACTTTTTAGAGGAAAATCAAAAGATCATATACGCAGCAACCTCATTATATTTCTTTCTCCAAAAATTATTGCCCCAACACACAATCAACGAATTGGAAATTACACCCATTATAAAGCAGAAAACATTAAAGAAACGCTCAGCTCAATGAATGATGCAGCAAGTACACG
>JAYPWJ010000010.1:4697-11831 GCA_038135085.1 bacterium | reverse complement strand
TTTTTTGAATCAAACCATAGCGTAGAGAAAAGCTATATGGATTCATTTGAACAATTTATGCATCCTGATATTGAAAATGTAAATAATGCTCACAATAAAACAAAAGTTAAAAATGGCCCTATCTTTAAAGAAAAATCTCCAACCCCTCCGCTAAAAAGGGCCCCCGCACACCGTAAAAGACGCCGTCTTGCGCGCCGCAAAGGAGCACAGACATGATACGACAAATAATTGATATTTTTGTTCCTGAGCACAGCGGAAAAAACTATATCTTGCCAACAAGGGTTTTGGGTATCACTTTGGAGCAAAATGCGGTAATCGGAACAGTTGTTTTACTTAACAACACTAATGTTACTATAAAACAGGTTGTTAAAGAACCACTCCCTGATGTTAAAAGCTCTCGACAAGCAAAAATTACAGAAGCGCTTAGCGCGCTGATAAAAAAGGTGGGACCTCATAATAAAGTAGTTACAACACTGCCAAGCTCACTCGTCCTTTTTAAAGAACTTTCATTTCCTTTTAGTGATACTGAAAAAATACAACTTACACTGCCTTACGAGGTTGAATCTCTATTGCCATTTTCAGTTCATGAAGCAGCAATTGATTTCTTAATAACTCATGTTAACCCTAAAACTTCTCATACAGAGGTTATGATTGCCGCCATTCAAAAAAAACTTGTTGAAGAACATTTAAAACCGTTTAATGATGCGGGCATTGATGTTGCGGATATTTCAGTTGATATTATTGGACTATATAATATTTATATGAGGCAAGCAGAACAGGGGCAAGAAGGCAATGCAGCTATGGTAGATATTGGATCTTATACCAGCAAAGTCATCTTTTTTACAAACAATCAATTAAAGCATATCAGAACAATACGAGAAGGCCTTTTATCTTCTAATAAAAAGCAGCTTTGGAATACAATAAACTTTACCATTCAATCATTTGCTGACGAAAACCCAACAGATCAAAAAATTAAAAAAGTGACCGTTATAGGGATAAAAGACAAAGCAGAATTTGACGAAGCAAATGCAGAAATTGCCTTTCCATGCGAACTTTTTAATTTTCAAAAATTTTTAACTAAAACTGGAATAAAGTTAAAAGAATCTCCCTCTGCAGTGAGTTTGGCAGGTCTTACCACAGCACTCCCATTGCCAAATGGAGACTTCTTTACTCTTCAGCCAGACCGCTTAACAAAACAAGAAAAAAGCCGTCTAAATCGTCAAACAATTACAGCACTGCTTCTTTCCATCGGAACTTTGGCGCTATTAGGAGCACACGCATTTCAGGAAATTAATAAACTTTCTTCTGAGCTCAATCGCTCTCAAAAAGAAGTTTTACAAATTATTAAAAAGAATTTCCCCTCAATTAAAACCAGCAGTAGACGCGATGCGCTTGATCAAGCAAGCCGAGAAGTTAAAAAAGAAGAAAATATTTGGTCCTCTTTTTCATCTCAAACCAGACAGTCTTTCTTAAAGTATTTATATGATTTAAGCACTAAAATAGATCGAGAAACATTAGGGCTTAATCTTAAAAAAATGGTTTTAAATAAAAAGGTTATTTCTCTTGATGGAAGTGTAAGAAGTTTTGATGCAGTGGAACAATTTGAACATCAACTGCGCGAAACAAAACTCTTTAGCCATGTCCCTGATATGCAAAAGGTAGAGTTTTCAGTGCAGCTTCCGCTTGAAAGTAAAGGAGCGCTATAATGGAACTTTTACAAAAACTACAAGAAACGCTTTTGAGCTTTGAGCGAAAAGAATTTTACAAGCATGTTGGATTTTATTTTGGAATTATGCTCGCACTTGTCTTTGCCCTTATTTACTACTATTATGCACGAGTTTCTGATCTTCAAAAAAATCTTAAAAAGTTAAATAGAACACGACAGGAAGTCCAAGTTCTTTTACAAAGATATCGGAATGTACAAAAACAAAAGGCGGAAGTAAATGCAATGCTGGCAGAAGAAAAGAACTTTAAAATTAAAAGTTTTTTTGATAACCTAGTCCACCAGCATCATTTGAATAGTAAATTAAAAAAAGAAACAGAGCCTTCTGATGAAATACTTCACAAAAAGTATACCGAATATAAACTTTTGGCGCAGTTTCGTCAGATAAGCACACAACAACTCTGTGAACTACTTAACTCAATAGAACAAAAAGCGCGAGTTTATACCAAAGAACTGATCATCACAAAAACCAAAGGGGCGTCGCTGGATGTTTCACTCACTATTGCAACATTAAAGCCACAAAGTGAAACGAAAGCACGGTAAGGGTGTTGGAAATGACAAAAAAATATATCTTTCTATTAGCGGCGTTTTTTGTGTCATATATAGGCGCGGAAGAAACACACACCGAAAACCTTTCTGCTCACACTGTTCTTGATACAAAAATCAAACCTACTCAAGCTCAAAAAAACTCAAAAAAAATGGTTTGGTTTCGCTATAAAGACGAGCCTGTAATCAATATGGTTAATGACCTTGCAAAAAAACGAGGCATTAATATTATGCTACCACAAGGGGCAAATGCCTTAACCGCAAAGCTCACTTTTGACTTACCAAACAAAATCAGCTTAAGCAAAGCCTGGCAGTATATGATTACTATTCTTGAACTAAGTGGCTATACAATAGTGCCGCATAAAGAATATAGTATGATTGTTAAAAATGATGCGAATGTTAATAATGAGGCCCTTCCTCTGTATGTTGGCGTCTCTCCTCAAGAACTTCCCAATACTGATCTTAAAATTCGCTATTTACGCTATCTTACCTTTTTGCAAGTACCCGGAGGAAGCGGCTCAGGTAGCACTTCACTTCAATCTTTATTTGCTCAGATGCTTTCGCCCAACTATTCCGTTATTTACCAGCCACAACAAAATGCTGTTCTTATCACCGATACTGCACGTAACATAAAATCAGCTATGACAATTGTTGATGAGCTTGACGCATCTTCGCCTGTTGAGGAGCCTGAATATATTAGATTGATACACACCACAGCTGGGAACGTTAAAGCATTACTTTCTACCCTTATTCCAGGGGCGCAACAATCTTCAAACCAAGGGTATGGCGCTCCTCCCGCACAAGCAAGTTCTTCTGGTGGTTATTTTGCTAAGGGAACAAAAATTGTCGCCGAAGATCGCCTCAATACACTTATTTTACTTGGCAAAAAAGATGCCTTGGCACGCATTAAAGATTTCATTAAAACCTATATTGATGTACCCCCAGAAAACGGACAATCTATTTTACATGTTTATACTTTAAAATACTTAAAAGCAGAAAATTTTGCGCCAATTCTTACTCAAATTGTACAAAGCCAATCAGGCGGATCATCAGGAGGATATAGTGGCTATGGCAGCGGGACGGGGCAATCAAGCAGCTCTGGAGGTGGAAACGAATTCAGACAGTTTCAAGGAGTACAAATTACCGCAGAAGGTAGCGGCTCGGGTGATAATAACTATGGAGGTGGCGGTTATGGAAACTCGGTACAAACTGGATCTCAAACAGGAAATCGTCTTATTATTGCTGCACTTAAAGATGATTGGATTCGAATTGAAAAACTCATTAAAGAACTTGATAAACCACAAGTACAGGTTATTGTACACGGCCTTATTGTTGATCTTTCATCTACCGCACTGAAAGACTTTGCAAACCAAGTACGTAACCACAGCGGCCTTTTTTTAAGAGATGTAAACTGGCAAACAGGACATATTGCCGGAATAGAGAATGGACTAACTGACAGTTCAACAGCCCCAACTGACGCTAACGCTTTACAAGCAAACCTTCTTCCCGTCACAAGTACTGGCTTTAGTTCTGGGAATATTGCAAGTAACGCTTCTGCAGGAAGCTTTATTATGTCCTTTAAAGATAACTCAACAAATGGAATTTGGTGGATTTCTACCATTCTTGGCTCACACACTGATAGCAAAGTTCTTTCACAGCCATTTTTAATGACAATGAATAATAAGCAAGTTACCTTTGTTGATTCTGAAGAAAGAAGGCTTCCGGGTGCTTCCTCGCAACAATTTGGAGTAGAAGTAACAAATCAAGAAGATGTGAATGCAAGCATTACATTAACCATTTTGCCCCGTATTAATGCAAACGGAAGAATTAATCTTTCTCTTACAGCAAATGTTAACCAATTTACTGGAACCAACAATGCTCAACTCACTCGGAACGTTACCACTAATGTTAATCTTTACGATAAAGACATTTTAATTTTAGGTGGACTAACAAAAACAAAAGTTGAAAACACTATTTATAAAACACCGCTATTAGGCGATATTCCCATTTTAGGAAGCATGTTTAAAAAACGTAAAAAGATTGTAACAAAAACCAATTTAATGATCTTCTTGCGCCCTGAAATTGTAAAACTCTCTGATAATCACATTGCAGATCGCTACTTTAAAAAAGCTGGTCAATTGCTAGCAGGAGGCGAAGAAAACTTTTCTCTTCTGCGTGACCCAGTAACCAGATGGTTTTTTGGAAAAGACCCAGAAGGCGCAACTCCGGAAGCTCTTGGCAAATTTAAAGAAGAGCTTGATCCGCTTGAATTTAAAGAACAATACAAAAGTGCTCCCCTAGTGCCAATGCCAAATCATAAAGATGAAGAAATTAACCATAATAAGCCGATTGCAAAACTTGAAAAACGTATTAAACCATCAGAACAAAAACCATTAGACCCAGACATTGAAGAACAAGCTGCCGAAGAGGAACTCAAAAAACTCTTTATGTGGGATAACGAAAATAAAACAGCAATTTCATCGCCTGTTCATGAAGATAAAAAAGAAAGTAATACACTTTCAACTGCACAAATTTCGGCCCAAGAAGAAGCAAAAGCAGAAAAAGAACTAGAAGCTCTTTTTAAAGACTCTGAGGCTCTTGAGGAACTTGCAAAGGCAAGACTAAAGATCAAGCAATGACATAGTCAGCATATCTTCGATAAGCATGAGCCTATTGTATTTATCAATTCTTTCACCTCGTGAGCATCCGCCTGCCTTGATTTGCCCGGCACTTGTCCCAACAGCAAGATCAGCAATAAATGTGTCGGTTGTTTCGCCTGAACGATGTGAAATGATTGCATTCATATTGCTTTGATGACAAAAGGAAATAGCTTCAAGTGTTTCTGTAACAGTACCAATCTGATTTGGTTTAATAATAGCTGCATTAGCAACCTCTTGCTCAAGCCCCTTTGCAATTGCAGGAACACTCGTTACAAAAAGGTCATCACCAACAATTTGAATCGTCCCCCCAAGCTCTGCAAAAAGCATTTTCCAACCATCAAGATCTGTTTCAGCAAAGCCATCTTCAATCGAATAAAGTGGATATTTTTCTAAAAGCTCTTTATAAAAATCCAATAATTTTTCTGAGCTTTTTTCTTGTCCATTCCAAAGATATTTTCCTTTTATTTCATCATAAAATTGATTTGCCGCAACATCTAATGCAATGGTAAATAGCCCTTCATTATTAGTTTGCTTAAGAGCTTTCATCAAGAATTCAAATGGCTCATACTCATTTTCAAACCGCGGAGAAAAGCCACCTTCATCACCAACGGCAGTAGTTTTCCCTGCTTCATTAAGCAATCGCTTGAGCTCATAAAAAACAACTACAGCGGCTTCAAATGAAACACGAAAATTTTGTGCCCCAATAGGAACTAACATAATTTCTTGAATAGGAAATCCATTATTTCCATGCGCTCCCCCATTAAGGACGTTAAAAAGGGGAAAGGGCAATGAAACAGAATCAGCACTATAGAGTTGCGCAATCAACTCAAAAAGCTCTACTTCACTAACTGCCGCCTGTGCTCTACAAACAGCCATACTTACAGCAAGCATTGCATTAGCGCCAAGCTTTCTTTTTTCTCTACTTGGATCAAGATCACGTAAAATTTCATCGGCAAGAGCCGTATCTGGCTCTTTGCCAATTAATGCAGGCGCAATAATATGCTCTATATTATGAATAGCCTTAAGAACCCCTTGCCCCATAAGACGATCATCATTATCACGAAGCTCAAATGCTTCATGCTTTCCGCGCGATGCCCCCGAAGGCACCGACGCATAAACAAACGTTCCGTCTTCAAGCGTAAGTTCACACAATACTGTTGGAATTCCGCGAGAATCAAAAATTTCTCTGCCGACTAATTTTGCTATCTTCACTCATCTACCTTTTTTTTGCTTTCCGCTGATACGCTTTAAGCATACATCGTTTTAAAGACGGTTCAAGCAATCGACAGATTCTTTATTCTTTTTTCTTTCCAGCAGGAGCAATTCCGTAATCACGTAAGTGCTCTTTATCAACAGGAGTTGGCGCACTCATCATTGCGTCGTAACCACGCTGTGTTTTTGGGAATGCAATAACTTCACGAATTGAAGATGAGCCAGTAAGAATCATCACTAAACGATCAATGCCAAGCGCAATTCCTCCGTGTGGCGGAAACCCATGCTCTAATGCTTCAAGCAAGAAACCAAATTTTTCTTGGGTTTGCTCTTTTGAAAGACCCAAAACTTCAAACATTTTCTTTTGTGTTTCAAGATCATGAATACGAATTGAACCCCCTCCAAGCTCAATGCCATTGCACACAATATCATATGCGCGGGCTTTCATATCTTCTGGTTTTTGGTTTTCCCAACCCTCTTGTGGCGCAGTAAATGGATGATGCATTGCGTTGTAACCATCTTTTTCATCATGATCAAAAAGCGGCCAATTTACAATCCAACAAAGGTTAATAAGGTTTGGATTAATCAATTTTAAAGATTCTGCTAATGCGCAACGCAATTTACCCAATACTTCCCATGCATCTTTATATTTTCCTGCAACAAAAAAGATTGTGTCTGTTTTTTTAAGGTCTTTAAAAATTTTGCTTGCTTGCTCAAAAAAGTCTTTCGGTAAAAATTTTGCAACTGGCGATTCAAGCGTTCCATCTTTTGCCCATCGGACATAAAGAAGCCCTTTTGATCCCATATCCTGGGCTTTATTTACCCAACCATCAAGCTCTGAACGTGTAAACTCTTTATTTTGCACTCGAACAGCGCCAACTTTACCGCCTTTATCAAGTACTGTTTTTAAGAAACTTAATTCGGTTCCCTCAAACAAACTTGAAGTATCATGAATGACCATTCCATAACGAAGGTCCGGCTAGTCGCTTCCAT
>JAYPWJ010000010.1:2864-4687 GCA_038135085.1 bacterium | reverse complement strand
TAGGTCAAAGCAGGAAATGGCAATTTCACTTCGATGTTAAACACCTTTTTAAAAACATGTTCAAACATTTTTTCAACTGTAACTCTAATGTCACCTTCATCAATAAAAGACATTTCTACATCAAGCTGAGTGAATTCTGGCTGTCTATCTGCGCGTAAATCTTCATCTCTAAAGCAACGAGCAACTTGGAAATAACGCTCCATTCCACCAGCCATAAGCAATTGTTTATAAAGCTGAGGAGACTGAGGCATTGCGTAAAATGAACCTTTATGTAAGCGGCTTGGCACTAAAAACTCTCGTGCACCCTCTGGAGTATTTTTTGTTAAAATTGGCGTTTCAATTTCAAAGAAACCATGCGTCAAAAAAAACTCTCGAATAGCAAAAGTAATCATACTACGAAGAGCAATTTTATGTTGCATTTTAAAACGACGTAAATCAAGATAGCGATAACGTAAACGAAGTTCTTCATCAACCTCTTCAGACTCATCAAGAGGAAACGGTAGCGTTTTTGATTTATTCAAAACTGTGATCTTATCAGCCTGCAGTTCCCATTTACCTGTCGGCATTTTATCATTAATGGTTTCTTTTGATCGCTCAATTACTTTACCTGAAATTGAAACTACAAATTCTGAGCGCAAGTCATGAGCAAGCTTATGAGCATCTTTGGAAAAATCTGGATTGAAAACAACTTGCATAATACCGGTTCGATCTCTTAAATCAATAAAAATGAGCCCGCCATGGTCTCTTCTTCGCGTGACCCATCCATTAAGCGTGATCTCTTTATCAAGCATTTTTTCATTTACCAGACCACATTCAACCGTTCTTTTCCATGAACTCATACCAAAGACCTTTTCATAATAGCTTTCTTTATATCTTATTTGTGCCACTTAGTGTACCATAATCCCCCAACAAAAAAAGGGAAGCGCAAAGCTTCCCTTGTCTTTAAATCAATTTAAGCTTAATTCTTAGAAAGAATATTCCAATCCAGCTGTCATGGTAAATGCTGTACTATTACCAACAGTCGGCAAAGTCTCAGGAACACCCGCCTGAGCATTTTCTACTAAAGCAGCTGTTTCAGCGCTTAAAGGGGCACCTTTAATATCTGTGTAATGTTTGCCCGGCAAGAAAAGTGCAACACTTCCTGAAAGCTTAAGGCCTTCTACCAAGGTTACTTTTCCGCAAGTATTCACTTCAGTCCCTAAGTGATTACTCGCATTTTCTGTAGTGCTATATGCACCGGCATCAACATCATATTTTTTTGAGCTTGAATTTTGCCAGTAGGTAATAATGTTTGGCTTCACTTCAGATTTTCTGCTCCAACCTTCTGGCGCATAGGTAAGACCCATTCCAACAAATGTAATATTAGAAAACCCTTCAATTCCAGTACTAAATGCATCTGCTGCTTCGAGAGGTTTTGGACGACTCAAAGAGCTTGCAGGCCCCATAACAAAAACACTTTTTACACGATCACCAGCATAAAGCTCTTGTTGCGTGATAAACCCTTTATAGTTTCTCACATCACCTGCTCTTGCACCTGTTCGCCCGCTGGGCGCTGTATCACCACGAGAATATCCACCAGCTATAGCAGCTTTCAAATCACGCTTGTAAATATATAATGATGCATCTGCAACAAACATAATTCCTTTGTAGTTTACACGGTAAGCATCACGGAATCGGTCTGACGCATTAAACTTTGTTGCGTCACTTGCAAGTGCTTGGCCATTCATTACGCTTGAAATCCCTGATTCAGGACGATACGTTGTAGTTCCATCAGCAACTGTTCTGTCGCCACTTGCAGAGCCATCACGAACATGACTCCATAC
>JAYPWJ010000010.1:0-2854 GCA_038135085.1 bacterium | reverse complement strand
AAACTTAGCGCTCCCATCTGTTTGCGCTTTAACGATTACTTTGTTGCGATCCCATGCAAAAACTTCTTGATTCCCACGGTTAAACGCACCTTCAAAGCTAAACTCTACTGGGCCATATTGAAACTCTCCATAAGTACCAAATGTACCAAGCTTGCTTGAAGCGTCCGCAGTAAACTCTAATTTTTGTGATGGGTCACGAGAATACATTGCATACGGTTCAAAATAAACTTTTACTTCTTTTTCTTTGTCGTCAATAGGAGTCCACTTCAAGCGAGTAGCAATTCTCCAGTCAAGATCTCCAGAGCCACGTGCATATTTATTATTCGCAACATACTTGCCATCAATAATAATCTGATCATAAATTTGATCGCCTGTGTACTTAAGCTTTGCGGTTTTATTTTGCATTACAGACCAGTAAAGATCATACTTTAACTGATCCCAATAAAGGTCCCCAGAAAGCTTAAGGCCTGGAGCATATTGGTCTACAGAGCTATCTGAATAAAAACCAAGAGAACTTGGGTCAACCGCGTAGCTATCACCCAAAGAGATTCCTTTACCAAGGGCAAAAGGAAAAAGACCAACGGTTACACTTTGTTTCCACAAGTTCAAACCACACAAAGTATCAAGGTCCATCTTTAACCACGCTTCCTGCATGTAAATATGATTACGCTCAATATCATGAGAGTGGCTACCCAATAAAGCTTCTCCATACTTAATAGATGACGAAGCCGTTGAAATTTTTGGGGTTCCCCAAGTGAATTTTGAACGCATTGTTGCTTGTGCCTCAAGCCCTTTTGCGTGTTTTAAGTTTGTAGTTAATTCAAACTTTGATCTATTTAAAAATGCAAAATCTACTTTTTCGCCGCGTGCCCCAACAGGAACACTATTCAATAATGAACTATTGTTGTGCAAGTCTGTAGAATTAGAAAATTTACCAGATAGCGAAACAGTTACATCATCGCTTTGTTTGATGGTGATTTTTGCTTCGACCGCACAACTTGCCAATAACGCAATGGCAAAAAATAAAGTACGTTTCATCGTGCTCATGAGTCTCCGATCTTAATTTTAGTAAAATACAAAACTACCTCGTAATGAGGCTTTATGTGCTCCTAAACGAAAATACTCTCTTTTTTTTTGGAAAGGTTGAGGCGATTTTATTGTACGTTGATTGACTTATTTGTCAACTTTAATTAGAGAAAGAAAGAAAATTAAGTATACTTGAAACGCAAGATCTAGAAGGAAAAATGGGAAAAGGGCAAAAATGAAAAAACAAAAAAAACAGCTACTCATTGGGGCACATGTCTCCGTTGAAGGAGGCTTTTACAAAGCAGTTGAGCGAGCTCATTCTATTGGATGTACTGTTGTGCAAATTTTTACAAAAAGCAATCGCCAATGGTTTGCAAAGCCCCTTAACACAGAAGATGTAAATAAATTTAAAGCAGCAGCTAAAAAGACAGAAATGCAAGCAACTGTAAGCCACGCATCCTACTTAATTAACTTAGCTTCAAACAAAAGCGAAACTCGAACACGCTCAATCAATGCGCTCAAAAAAGAACTTTTTCGCGCTGACAGTTTAGGAATAAACTACCTCGTACTTCATCCAGGCTCACACGTAGGGCAAGGTGAAGAAAAAGGAATAGAGCTTGTTGCCAAAGGACTTGAAGCTGCTTTAGAAAACTATACAGGCTCAACAGAGCTTCTACTTGAAACTATGGCGGGACAAGGCACTTCGCTAGGCCATACATTTGAAAAAATTGCCCAAATTCTACAAAAAAGTGGCCATAAAAATAAAATAGGAATTTGCTTAGATACGTGTCATGTTTTTGCTGCCGGCTATGATTTTAGAACCAAAAGTGGCTATACAAAAATGTGGGATAATTTTGATACTGTAATAGGACTTAAAAAACTCAAAGTTATTCATATTAATGATTCTAAAAAAGAACTCGATTGCCGAGTAGACCGCCATGAAGACATAGGAAAAGGAGAGATTGGAAAAACCGCCTTTGCGCTACTTTTTAATGATCCCCGATTTTTTTCTGTCCCAAAAATACTTGAAACCCCAAAAGAAAGTCTTCAAGATGACGCTCGCAACATTGCAACAATTAAAAAGCTGCTCACAAAAGCAACAAAAAAGATACTTAATTTAGAATAAAAGAAGAGAGGGAAAGAGTTAGGCCAAGAAGGATTCATGCTGTAACAAAACTCTTTTTTGCCCTCTCTACTATTACGCAGTGTTTTCACCCAACCAACCGCAAAATTGCAGAAAGAAAGGGCTAAAACGTTAGTATAATTTTCTCTTGTTTAAAATAAAAAACAACAAAACTCTATACGACCAAAAAGCAACACTCGAAAGCGCCCAAGGGGAGACTATTCTGCAACAATTTTTTTTTTTTTGCAACATTAACAACAAAAAAGCAACACTCTTTTTAAGAGTAAGCTTAAAAAGTTTTAAAGATATGACTAATAAATGTAAAAAGAACCATTCTGCAACATAAAAATTAAACGCAAAAAATATAAAAACAATAAATGCAACATTAAAAAATAGTGCCAATATTTTTGTTGCTTTTTCTGCAACAAAAACACGTTTTTGCCTTTCTATAAAACGCCTTTTTCTTGATGCAAAACAAAAAAGTGTAATTAAAAAATAACTTGAATGCTCCAAAAAAGTAGCTCTTAAAAAGCCGCAAGCAAAATGCTTCTTATTATTAGAAAAAATCTAAATTATAGCTAAAAGTGCACAAAGAAAAAATTACTTAGAATGGTTTTTGTATTTTTAAGAAGGAGTGTTAACGTAACACTCCGCAATGTCGCCTTCTTGCCAATCATCAAATCCTTCAACGATAAATCCACACTC
>JAYPWJ010000009.1:20360-20807 GCA_038135085.1 bacterium | reverse complement strand
TTTAAA
This sequence comes from bacterium, assembly GCA_038135085.1. Classification (GTDB taxonomy): domain Bacteria; phylum Babelota; class Babeliae; order Babelales; family CAIQNR01; genus CAMCVM01. The sequence goes on along the minus strand of JAYPWJ010000009.1, from coordinate 20,801 downwards.
TGTGAACAGTGTGATTATGCGGCTAAACAAAAAATTAACCTCATTCAGCATATAAGAACACATACCGGCGAAAGACCTTTTAAATGTGATGAATGTGATTATGCAGCAGCAAAAAAATCCCATCTTGATGAACACATACTTAAACACACCGGTGAAAGACCTTATAAGTGTGATATCTGCAATTATAGATCAACTGAAAAAGGAAATCTTATCAAGCATATGCATACTCACACCCCAAAAACTTTAAAAGGAACTCAATAATGAAAAAATTATTAACGTTTTTATTGTTAACCTTTTCAGCTTTCAGTTTTTGTAGTGGACGCCCATACTTAGGTAGGGCAGATCTTTCTGCTCCCGATGATATTTCTAAAGAACTTGAAGCTGCTTTAAGCTTAGTTATTGCTCTTTGTTGATTAAGGTTTGATGTGGTATTCTTATAAG
>JAYPWJ010000009.1:12479-20350 GCA_038135085.1 bacterium | reverse complement strand
AACATATTTTTACAAAGGAATTTTATGAAAAAAATAAATTTATTTTTAGCTCTATTCCTTATTATAACAAGCTCAAATGCTTTAGTTGCAAAAGCAAAACAAATAACACAAGAGTGTAGTATTAAATCAGTTACAAATTGCCCTTTTTGCCAAATAGCTAACGGTAAAAACAAACACCAAGTTATTAAAGAAGGCAAAAATGTAATAGCTATCAGAAAAAACCACCCTGTTGTATACGGCCAAAACTTTTTGGTGATACCAAAAGAACATCATGTTAATTTGATTGAGACAGATGCCAAAAAGGCTGGTGAAATTTTTGCAGAAATGATTGAAATGATTCAAGAACTTTCAAAAAACGGCAAAACCGGCCACTTTACCATTGTAATGAATAATGGGAGCCAATCAGCTCAAACAGTGTTTCATATGCATATGCACGTAAAATCACCTGATAGTGACTGGGGTTTTAAAAAGAACCAATAATGAAGCAGCTTATCTTTGTTGTTTTCATACTTTTAACGCCTAGAATCAACGCCCAAAGCTGCCCTTTTTGCCAAATTATAAGCGGCAAAAGCAAGCAACTCATTATTAAAGAAAGCGCCAATGTTATGGCTGTCAGAAAAGATCGGCCTGTTATGTGTGGGCAAAATTTTTTAATTATTTCAAAAAAGCATTATACTAATCTCAGTCAGACTGATCCAAAAGTAGCTGGCCAGCTTTTGGCAGAGATGGTAAAAATGGTTCAAGAATTTGCAGCTATTGGCAAACAGAAAGGGCAAACGGGGCACTTTAGCATCACCATGAATAACGGCATTCATTCAGAAAAATCGATGGCTCAAGAAATGGCAGAACGAGATAAAAATAGTTTATGCACAAGCGCGCTGGAACTGAATACTGATATTATTTCAACCCAAAGCGTTGCCCATATGCATATGCATGTCACTTCAGCAGACACTGATTGGGGCTTTAAACAGAATCAATAATAAATGATGAGAAACTAAAATGAAAAAACAATTTATCGCAGCTTTTATTTTTTTTGGCACAACATTATGCCCAGAACCACCCCAACCTGACCCTCGAGGTTTAGGAGTACAGGTTGCAGTAAGAAATGGTGAAAAAGCTCTTTCAGACAAACGTAATCAGGCTCTTCAAACGCTTGCCTCTTATATACGTTTGAAAACTAAGGATTCAGAAAAAGAAACCAAACGTAAAAAGCAATGGGCAAAAGCGGTTAAAGAAAAACGCCAAAAGCCGGCACATATCAAAAAAATACAAGAAGGTCTCTACAAAAAAGCGTGTAAAACACCTCGCCGCCAAGATAGTCCTCGCCCTCCTTCCCGTACATTCAGTGGTAGTAGTGTGGCAAGTATTGTAAGCCTTCACCCCGGGCCCGAAGACTATGCGGCAATATTTGAAACGAGTGAAGAGCAGTAATGAAACAGCTTAAGCCTTTTTTAATTAAACTCGAAACGCTTTATGATAAAGCACATGCACAGCAAGTTGCACGGTGGTTACTTGAAAAAGTAACTGGCAAAGGCAGTGCTGAATTTCTGGCGCATCAAAATTTTGAGCTGACAGAAACCGAATCAAAAAAGTTGGATGAATATATTAATAAATTGGTTGATCAAAACTACCCACTGCAATACCTTTTGGGCACCGTTCAATTTGGTCCACTCGAACTTGATGTAAAACCACCAACGTTAATTCCACGTCCCGAAACAGAAGCCTGGGTTGCACAATTAATTAAGCAACTACAACCTTATAAAAATGAAAATTTAACGATTCTTGATATGTGCACCGGCTCTGGGTGCATTGCTTTGTGGCTTGCACACGCATTTCCCAACTTTACTATTCAAGCAGCTGACATTTGCCCACAGGCTTTTGCTTTAGCAAACACAAACAAAAAAAAGCTTGGATTAAAAAATGTAACTTTTTTTGAAGGTGATTTTTTTAAGGCCCTACAAAAAAACCAAACCTATGATTTAATTGTTTCAAATCCTCCCTATATTAGCCGAGTTGAGTATAACTGTTTGGAACCAGTAGTGCGTAAATGGGAAAGTAAAGTCGCCTTAGTTGCCAAAGATGATGGACTCTATTTTTATCAAAAGCTTGCACAATTTGCGCCACAATTTTTAAATAACAGTGATCTACCATTTCAGATTGTTATGGAAATAGGTGCAGCTCAACAAACGGCTGTTGAAAGCATTTTTCAAAAAGCTGGGTGGCAAAACATTAAAACCGAACAAGACAATACAGGCAAAGCACGCACAGTAAGTGCTCACTTGAAAGGTTAATAAAGACTTTTCGTAGTGTTCCTCAAATAGACAAAGACAACTGATAATTTTTACACTTTACTTTTCAGGTGTTACACTCTTGAACCATGAAGATTCAAAAATTAGCACGACAAGAAGCACAAAAAATAGCTGCTGGTGAGGTTGTTGAACGCCCAGCAAACATTGTAAAAGAACTGGTTGAAAACAGCTTAGACGCTGGAGCAACAACTATTACTATTTCAGTCAAGCAAGGTGGTAAAACCCATATTGCTATTACTGATAATGGCTGTGGGATGGAACCCGAAGATGCCCAAATCTGTTTTGAACGGCATACAACCAGTAAAATCAAAACCATTGATCAACTGCAAGATATAACAACCTTTGGCTTTCGTGGTGAAGCGCTTGCAAGTATTTGTTCGGTGGCAAAAGTAACCATCACCACAAAAACGGCAGATGCCCTTGAAGGGTTACAACTTAAAATTGAGAATGGAATTATTGAAAGTGTAAAAACAGTTGCCAGCCAAACGGGAACCAGCATTACCATTGATGATCTATTTTATAATGTACCCGCTCGCAAAAAGTTTTTAAAAACAACGGCAACTGAATGGAACCGAGTAGCAACGCTTTTTAAAGCCTTTGCGCTTGATAATTGCCATGTCCATTTCAAACTTATACATGATGATACGGTTGTATATAACTGCCCTCCGACAAAAACAGTTCCCGAACGAATTATTCAGCTTTTTGACGCACCTTTAACAAACCATGTAATGGGCCTTTCTGAATTTCAAGAAAATGATATTTCTATTTCTGGGGCAGTTACTACACAGCAGTACGCACGGTATGATCGGAATGGTATCTTTTTCTTTGTAAACAATCGTTGGGTCAAAAATTATCAATTGACCAATGCGTTGACAAAAGGCTACCTGAACGTATTACCCTCAGGGCGTTACCCTGCTGCAGTTGTATGTTTGAACATTAACCCTAAAACTATTGATGTTAATGTTCACCCAAAAAAAGAGGAGATCCAGTTTTTGAACCCACGAGTAGTAGAGTCTGCCATTACGGCAGCCGTTAAAACCACGTTAGAAAACCATTTATCAGAACAACTTAAACGAACCGTTTCGCTTGCTCCAGAACTTCAATACAATGCACCAATTCCACCACCACCATTCAATCCACTCGCAGAGCTTCCTTTTATGCCGGAAGAAAAAATTCAAGAACCAGAAAAAAAAGAACAACAAGCGCCAGAACAAAAAGAAGAATCTCCTGAACCAATACCAGTTGTTGAGCAAAAAACATTAGAACAAAAAGGTACTATCATTGGGCATTACAACCAAACTTACATTCTTCTTGAAAAAAAAGATGGGCTTTTATTTATAGATCAACACGCGGCCCATGAGCGAATTTTATATGAAAAATTTAAAGAACGGTTTAATGAAGTAGCAATTGTAAACCTACTTTTTCCTATAACCGTGCAGATTTCAACTGAAAACATGCAACTAATTGAACCACACCTTGAAATTTTTAATCAGCATGGCATCAAAATTGAACAACTGGGACCAAACCAACTTGCTATTAAAGCAACTCCAGTCTTTTTTAAAAATCAACCAATTAACGATTTAATTGAGCAGGTTATTGGATGGGTTAAAGAACTCCAACAAGTCAACAAAGAAGATTTTTATAAAACCATTACCGAAAAACTTCGCGCACAAATGGCTTGCAAAGCTGCAATAAAAGCAGGCTATAGCATGACAACAGAAACCATGGAGCAACTACTTGCTGATCTTGAAACCTGCGACAATCGGTTTACTTGCCCACACGGCAGACCAACCAGCTTTCTTTTACCGCTTAATGATTTAGAGCGAAAGTTTAAACGTAAACTTTAAGCCAATTTACGATACGCATGCGCAAGCAATATATAAGTAATCGGCAGAGTAACCAAGCTTGATACACAAAACGTTGCTGGTGCAAAATTAATAATAATAGAGAATGGTAATACCATTTTAAGAAGTACAGTCACTACTCCTCCCAATGTTTGTTGTATTACCGAACCAATTAAAAAAAGTAAAAAAGCAAATAAAATCATTTTATAAAGCTGTGGCTTTACTGCACGCCAACTACAGGCAAAAGATTCAATTACCGAAGTTTGTGTATCAACAATACACCATTGAAAAAATATAAATGGAGTTACTAAAAGCAACAGTACAACAAGCGCAAGCATACTACTAAAAGCAATAACAGCTCGAATAAATGGAGAAAAAAGAGTCAATAAAACTCCACCAAATAAAAGCAATGCAACAATCACTGCTATTACCACAATCATTGCTAATGCAGTTGCACCAAAAGCAGTTATAAAATGCTTACCTTGAGACGTAAGCACCTTTAAAGAACTTTTTCCTGAATCAACCAGTTCAAGACAAATTTTAATAAACCCAAGCTGTAAAAATAATGAAATCATGTAAAAAACAAGATCAATTGAACGTGATAGCGGTGTTTTCTTACGTGTTGTATTTTGCATTTTAAAAGCAGCTTTTTCCAGCTTTTGCATAAAGTCTTTAGGAGTGCTACTTGCTTGAGAAAGATCCTGTTGAGTAAGAGCAGCCTGCGAAACTTGCACTGGATTTATAATCGGCCTAATTAACCAAATACCAGAAGAAAGGGCTGCAGCAAGCACTAACAGCCCCCAATGCTTTTGATAATCATTTAAACCTAAACGTAAAGTATCGATAATTGAGAACTGTTTCATTGCTTCCCTTTCTTTTACTCAAGCATCGACAAATATACTGTTTAAGCAAGTTGCCGATACGCTGAAGTCCAACACATATACATAATTGGTGCGATAAATGTACTTGCAAAAAAATAATCCAAACCGTTAAGTGGAACCATTCCTACAACCGGCGAAAGAAGCATTAGTAACAGACCTTTACAAACTAAAAGCACCAAACCAAACACAACAGTAAAACCAAACATGCTGCCAAGGTTACCTGATATTGCTTTTTTACTGCATGCCATTAGCCCCATTACACCTTTTACTTTATCAACAAGGCACCAGTTTACCAAACTAAAGTAAAGAAGGTAAACCATAAACATGCAAAACAAAACAGCACCCACTAAAAGTATAATTGACGTTGGCACTTGGAACCAACCCAAAATAACGCCAGCAATACCAAGTACAGCACCAAAAGCCAAACCAAGAGCAAAAACTACACAAAATACCCCAAGTATTCGTAGGTATTGACTTGGTGTTGATAAGAATGCACCAAAACTTGGTTTACCTTTTCCAGTTACCTGCATACAAAACCGAGCCATACCAATTTGTAAATACATAAAAAGAAACATAACAAGAAGTGCAAGGAGTGCCTCACCTGGAGTATCAATCTTGTATTTTTCACTCCATGAAAAACTAAATCCTTTAGTTTTTTCCCAAGCTTCATGAGCATTATTACTTTGAGGCAACTCATGCTTAACAAATGTTCGTGCGCTATTGAGCTTGTTAACACTATTACTATCAATTAACCAAACTGAAGACACAATTGCCCCAGCAACAGTCAACATTAAAAAGTTTCTAAAATACCCGCGAAAGCCATCTGCTATTGCTCCGCTGATAGACAATGATTTTGCCATAAATCTCACCTTAGTAAAATCAATAAACTACTCTGCCTTCATTTCAAGAAAGCATCAACACAATGGGGATAAAAGGGAAGCAATTAACACCCATACATTTTGCACTACTACTTTTTAAATTATCGTCTTGCATTATTGAACCAGTCTTGCACCATAACAAACAGAGGCGGCTTGCCCATTAACTGTAAGCCATGATTAACCAGCACAATTGCAATAAGTATTCCAAGAACTTGAAAAATAAGAGGACCAGTTGCTGCTACAAATACCGCAACCCCAAATACGATTGCTGCCAAACCAACGTTAGCACTATTGAACGCCATATATACCCTTTCCAACTCGTATCGACACTCGTCCCTTTTCTGGACCTTAACAAAAGAAACAACGGTTGTCACATTTCATATTGGACTCATTCTGGAAAGTAAAGCTTAAAAAGTATTCATTCGTCAAGAGAATTAAAAGACTCAATGAAACGTACTATAATTCTATATGTATTATTAACAATAAAAACCAACCTCCATCGCGCTTTAAATAAATATAAAAGTTCTCTAATTATACATTTAGATCTATCATTTGCTTTTTAAGCTTATTATAAAGAGTAATGAAAAAGTTAAGTTTAATTCTTGTTTTTCTTTATAACGCAGATTACACTTAATACCCCTATTAACCTTATAGAGAATAAAAATGAAAAAAAACATAATAGGATGGAAAGAAGAATGCTCACTACCTGAGCTTAACATTCCATTAATTGCCTTTAAAACCGATACTGGTGCAACTCTTTCAGCGCTTCACACAACTGATCAAAAAACCTTTTTTAAGGATGGTCAAGAATATGTCACTTTTACTACTCAGCCACTAAAAGAAAAAGATTCACCAACTATTACCTGCACTGCCCCTGTTGTTCGGCGTAAAGTTGTAACTAGTTCAAACGGCATGAAACAAAAACGTATTGTTATTAAAACAATTATTGATCTTGTAAATCGTAAGTGGGAAATTGAAATTACTCTCACTAATAGAGAAAAAATGACCTATAGAATGCTTCTTGGAAGAGAAGCTATGAAAGGTATTTTAGTTGATCCCAAAAAAACCTATTGTTTAGGCCATCGTTCAAAATAGTTATTTAAGAGGCACTCATGAAAATTGTGTTACTGGCAAGCAACCCACAACTTTTTTCAAACAGACGCATTATGGAAGCCGCAAAAGCTCGGGGTCATTCAATTCGGTTTATTAATATTGAACATTGTTATATGAATATTTCATCGCACAAACCGGAAATTCATTACCAAAAAGGTAAAATTTTAAAACAGGTTGATGCAGTAATTCCTCGTATAAAACCAAGCCTTACCTTTTATGGAAACGCCGTATTGCGACAATTTGAAGTAATGGGCGCCTATTGTGTTAACAGCCCAATTTCAATCAGACGATCACGCGATAAACTTGAGTCGCTACAAATTCTTTCAAAAAATCGTATTGAAATCCCAACAACTGGATTTGCTCATTCTCCACAAAATACCAAAGATTTAATTCAGATGGTGGGCGGCGCTCCGTTAATTATTAAACTTCTTGAAGGAACACAAGGACTTGGCGTTGTGCTTGCCGAAACTCAAAAGGCAAGTGAAAGTGTAATCCGCGCCTTTAAGTTGTTAAGTGCAAATATTTTAGTTCAAGAGTTTATCAAAGAATCTGCTGGTGTTGATCTACGTGCTTTTGTAATTGGTAACAAAGTGGTAGCAGCAGTTGAACGCCGCTCAATGGATGGAGACTTTCGAGCAAATGTTCATTTAGGCGGTCAGGCTTTTGTAACAAAAATAACCCCAAAAGAACGAGCACTTTCAGTCAAAGCGGCCAAAGCAATGGGCCTACAAGTAGCCGGTGTTGATATTTTGCGTTCTTCTGATGGCCCAAAAGTAATTGAAATTAACTCTTCACCAGGTATAGAAGGCATAGAAACTGCGACTAAAAAAGACATTGAAACTATGA
>JAYPWJ010000009.1:9549-12469 GCA_038135085.1 bacterium | reverse complement strand
TAAAAAAAGAGAATAAACATGAAGAGCTTATTATTTTTGTTAGTAGCTTTTACATTACAAGCAACGCCAAAAGACGCACAAAAACTTGCCGTAATCAATAAAGTGAACTCAAAAATTAAAATTAGATGTATGTATGCAAGCTATGATAATTTTACCGGCCAACGTGTGTACCCTGCACGGTTTTTTAACCGCACCTTTTTATTAAAGCATGTAGCAGAACAATTAAGTAAGGTCCAAAACGAGCTTGAAAAACAGGGCCTTGGGCTTTTAATTTGGGACGCACTTCGCCCTATGCAAGGGCAGCAAGCACTCTGGAACGTTTGCCCAGATGCACGCTTTGTAGCAGAACCAAGCAAAGGCGGCAGACACACTCGTGGAACCACCGTTGATTTAACCATTGTCAATTTAAAAACAGGCGAACCGCTCAACATGGGCGCAGGCTTTGATGCTTTTATTGATCGTTCTGCAACCACCTTTACCGATCTACCAGAAGAGGTTTTAAAAAATAGAAAGCTTTTACAAGATGTTATGAAAAAATATGGTTTTAATAAACATCCACGGGAATGGTGGCACTTTGATTATAAAAACTATACTGATTATCCACCGCTTGATGTTACTTTTGAAGAGCTTGATCAGCTATAGCTTGCAAAACAGTAATTCTTTGCTCTTCAGTTGGATGGTCAGCAAATAGTGTTTTTATACTTTCTGGTAAATTTGATACTTCAAAAGATTGAGCCCATTCACGTCGTTTAATAAGCGCTGCAATTGCGCCTTCTAAATCACCTGTCATTTCAAGTGCAAAACGATCTGCAAAATATTCACCTTTGCGTTCTAAGTAGGCAACAATAACCGACCCCATTACCCAGCTAGCAAGATGACCAGCAATTTTTTGTGGGTCACGTTCATAACAAGCACAGTAAGCAGTACTTGCAACTACTCCTGCATACCAAGCAAGCTTAGGAAACAAACCAGTTTTCATAAAATGTGGGTCATTAAGATGCCCCAATTCATGGCATATAATAAATTGTAATTCACTGGCTGAAAGTATATCTGGATTAATAAAATGAGCATTGAAAAAAAGTTGTTTAATAATTGTACCATCAAGCTGAATAATTACTTCTGCTCGCATTGGATATTCTGGGTCCATTTTTTTAACATATAATCCGTTGTTACCCAACGCCTGTGTAAACTGTTCTGAATCTAAAAACTCAACCAGCTGTGGATACTGCTCTTTAATATATTCAACCCCATTACCTTGACATGTAAAAGATGTTATCAAAAAAATAAATAGTAGCCGTTTCATAGAGTTTTACCTTCAATAAATGACTTAAGTTGTTGAGCTAACTCTTTTGATTGATACTTGCCACTATCAAGCTCCAAATCATACTTAATGTTTCCATAAACAGTATCATAATGGCTTCTTGAATGCCCTACAGGAGAAGTACCACGAGCTTTTTCACGCTCTTCAAGCGTTGCTAGTGGAATTTTAATTGCGACATAATAGGTTTTAATACCCTCTAATTTTTTTTGAAGGTCATCTAACCACTCCGGCTGATACGCAATATAATCAACAATAACATCGCACCCTGCTTTTGCATAAGCCGCAATAGCACTATTCATGCCATACGCAACTTTAAGACCTTCAGCACCAACATGCAAAGACATTATATTATTACCATCTTTATCTTTTGAATTACTAACCCATCTAATAGTATTAGGATTTTGCCAACGCTCAATCTCTTCTAAAGAAACATCTGGCATCGGTTTATCAAATAAATTATCAATCCCTACCTTAACCCACAAAGCCGGTAACATTATATCTTGAAAGGATTTTTGTAAAGAACTTTTGCCCGCAACAGATGGCCCATTTAAAACAATTACTGAACCATAATGATTGGAATTTTTAAAATAATCTTTTGCGAGAAAAAGCCCTACAGCAACTATTAGCAAACTAACAATAATTTTTTTCATACAGTGCCCTTACAAAAAAAGTGAAAGCGAGATTATAAAGCAGGTCCAAATCTGTAAATGGAGTATAACATGAAACGTGTTTGGAACAATATTATTTCCAAGAGGTGGCAAAAAGTGATGGGTATTTTCATATTCAATATAATTTTTTTTATGCTCATCTGAACTGCCAAAGAAATAGGGAACCCACCACGACATAACTGTTCCAGTCGTCAAAACCCCGTAAACACTGACCAGTACTATTTTAACCCAAAACGGGTAATTGGGTTGGTAAACCCACGTTAAAGAAAGCGGCACGGCAATGAATAAAAAGAAAATAAACGAATTTATTGCCCGACCTTTTTTGGTACTGTGCTTTTCCATCTCACGCATATCAAGTAATGGTGGTAAATGAACCCAATCATGAAAGGTGATAAAAAAAAGAAGAATTGCCTGGAGAACTATAAAATACATGCTTTTTCCTTTTTACAACTTTTCTCGTAAACATTTTCCTGTTAATGATTCTTTATTTTTAATAACTTCTTGAGGCGTACCTTGTGCAATAATCTTACCTCCTGCAATTCCACCACCCGGACCAAAATCAATAAGAGTGTCAGCACTACACATAGCATCAATGTTATGTTCAATTGCTACTACAGTATTCCCCTTTGCAACTAACTCTTTCAAAATATTAAGCAATTTTTCTACTTCTTCAGGATGTAATCCTGTTGTTGGCTCGTCTAGTAAGTAAAGTGTTTTTTCTTTACCTGTTTTTGATAATTCCGAAGCTAATTTAATTCTTTGAGCTTCTCCTCCTGACAGCGTTACTGTAGATTGACCTAATGTTAAATGCTCCAAACCTACACGCTTCATTACTTGCAGTATGTCGATAATTTTCTTTTTATCTTTAAAAAATTCAATCGCTTCATTTACTGTCATGTCTAAAATATTTGAAATATGATACCCCTTAAAC
>JAYPWJ010000009.1:0-9539 GCA_038135085.1 bacterium | reverse complement strand
ACATCATCATCAAATCTCATCCCTTCACAAGATGGACAAATCATTTCAACCCCAGGCATAAAAGACATGTCAACTTGTACTACCCCAGCCCCACTACAATTTTCACAACGTTTATCTGAAGCATTAAAAGAAAATGTATTTGCTGTATATCCATTCTTTTTTGATTCAGGTAAAGAAGCAAAAATATTTCTTATTAGATCAAAAAGTTTTGTATAAGTCGCAACTATAGAACGAGATGATTTTGTACCTCCAATAGTGGATTGATTAACTGTTACTATTCGATTAACAGCATCTAACCCTTTCACTGAATCGTGCTTTCCTGGTTTATCAGTTGCTCCATTTAAATGATTCCTCATTACCTTGTCTAAAATATCAAAGACTAATGTTGATTTACCTGAACCAGAAACACCAGTTACAATAACAAATTGTCCCGTAGGGATAGAAACATTAATATTCTGAAGGTTATGCTCGCGAGCACCATAAATCGTAATTGCACTACCATCACCTAGTTGTGGAGAATCGAATTTGATAATTGATTTTTTTGCCAAATGTTGACCTGTTACCGATTGTGGATATTTCATAATTTCCGTAGGAGTACCCGTAGCTACGATTTGGCCACCTTTTGTTCCCCTACCAGGCCCTACATCTATTATATAATCTGCATGCTTAACAACATCCAAATCATGTTCAATCAATAATACCGTATTATCATTTTTTAATATTTTTCGTATCGCACGTAATAAATTTTCTGTATTGTAGGGGTGTAATCCTGTTGTTGGTTCATCCAAAATATACAATACACCGGTAAGTGAGCTACTTCCAAGTGCGGCGGCTAGTCTCAGCCTTTGAGCTTCTCCCGCAGATAATGAAGGAAGTGACCTATCTAAGGAAAGATAATGCAACCCAACCTCTACTAAGCTAGATGCTCGCTCCATCAACCCAGTTGAAAAAGAATCAAAAATTATTACCTCTTCCTTAGAAAGAATATGTTCCAACGACTCAAGCCATTCAAAAAACTTACTTAAACTTAAGTTTGCAACCTCTATAATAGTTTTACCACCTATCGTTGCTTCCCTTCCAAGTTTTCCTAATTTGGCACCCTTACACTCACAGCACAATGTACGAATAATAAATTCTTTTACATCATCAGGAGCTTTTTCAGGATTACTTTTATAACGCGCTATTATATATGGAACAATACCTTCAAATTTTCCTTCGCTCACTTTTTTAGGAGGCTTGACACCTTTATGTCTCTTTACAAAATCTGGATAACTAATCCCGTACATTAAAAATTCTCGCGCTTCAGACGCTAAGGAATTTATGGGCAAAGTTGCATCAAAAGAAAAATTATAATAGTTACTAGCAGCTCCAATTATACCGGCATAATACTTCGCAGTGCTTTCATCCCAAATCTTAACACCACCATCAATAATAGATTTTTCTTCACACAATAAACGTGCACTATCAACCTCTACATTCTCACCCATTCCCTTACAGATTTTACAAATTCCAGATGCAGTATTAAAAGAAAAATGAGACATCTGTAATTTTTCAAGCTGATTGCTACAGTGAGGACATTCAAAAAAACTTCTTTTTTTCTTCTTGCCTGAAGAACTATCGCCTGTCTCTGCTACTTCAACTGTTATTAATTTATGCTTACCTAATAAAGGCGGCTTCACATTTTCGCCACATTTATTACATATTTGATATCCAATTGTGGCAAATAGATTTCTCAAAATCGTTAAAATACCAGTCTTTGTCCCCACCAACGAACGTGGATTTACATCAGTTACCTGTTGTGAAATAGTAATCGCTGGAGATAAACCCAAAATAGTATCTACATTTGCCTTTTTAATATGATCAGTAACTAATCCATAACCACTCAAAAGTTGCCTGACAGATTCATTTCCTAAAACATCAATTGCTATAGAAGATTTTCCAGAACCCGATAGGCCAGTTAAGGCAACCAATTTATTTTTTGGGAACTTAAAACAAACCCCTTTTAAATTATGCGCATGGGCACCATGAACAATAATTTGACCATGCTCAGAAGCAACAGGTAAACGACATTGAGAAGAGGCACAAATAAATTTTTTTAACATTTAAACTCCTGTTTTTCATAAAGCTTAACCAGTTAAACATTAATTGAAAAGAAAAAGAAAATTACTTAAAACTAATCAAACCGTAGCTTACAGAAGCGAAAACTGGCGTCCCCAAGGAGATTCGAACTCCTGTTTTCACCGTGAAAGGGTGATGTCCTAGACCGACTAGACGATGGGGACCAATAATTTCAAGACAAGTTTTTGAAAGTTTCACCACCCTTGAAAAGGATGGTGAGCCGCGTTGGATTCGAACCAACGACCCACAGCTTAAAAGGCTGTTGCTCTACCAACTGAGCTAGCGGCTCTTCGAATAACTCGAAATTGTTATTATAAGGTATAAACTAAGCGCTTTTTTGTCAAGCAAAGAAGAAGAATTTACTTACATTACAATAAATAAGCAGTCCAAGTATATCCATAAGGGTAGCAAGCACCGGCCCGGCAGAGTAGGCTGGATCGATATTTAGGCGCTTTAAAAGGACCGGAACCGTACTTCCAATTGTCATAGAAACAATCACAATACAAGCAAGAGAAAAACTGACCGCAATGCTGCCCATAACGTTACGACTCGTCACATATACTCGAGCAAAAGCAGTCAAGCCCAATACGGCTGCCATCGCAAATGCAAGGGCAACTTCCCGCTTAAAAAAGCGTTTCATATTGTTTTTATTAATTTCGCCTGAGGCCATTCCTTGAATAATCACAGCTGAAGTTTGGCTACTTGCGTTACCACCCGTACTAATCAACATGGTGATAAAGACAACCAAGAACCCAGCAAGTAAAGCTTCATGCTGCTGAATGATAACACTTGAAAGAGATTGGGCAAGCAACAACGCAATCAAAATATAGCTGCGTTGATAAAGTAAACGCCAAAAAGACATTTCAAAGTAGGTCCCTTTAACTGGCTCCATTGCCGACATTCGGTACACATCTTCAGAAGCCTCTTCTTCAATAACATCTACCAAAGTTGAACTTGGAATGACCCCTAAAAAGTAGTTATCTTTACCCACAACAGGCACCGTCATCAAATTATAGTGGACCATTTTTTGGGCAATTGCCTCTTGATCTTCTTGCGCTAAGGCAACCAAGCCATTTTCACGCATAAAGGTTGAAAGGCGCGTTTGAGGCTTTTGAAGTACAAGATCCTCAAGCATGATATAGCCAACCAGCTGTTTCTTTTCATTGATCACAAAAATCTGATGGTGAAGCTCTTTTTTTACCTCAAGCCGCTGAATAAGCTCAATACTTTTTTTGACCGTAAAATCTTCATTAAGCGCCAAAACCTCGGTGTCCATAATTCCACCGGCTGATTCTGAATGAAATTTTAAAAGGGAAAGAACTTTTTCTCTATCTTTTTTATGCAACAAATTAAGGTATTTTTTAAGATCATCATCAGAAAGATTCTCAAACAGGTCAGTCATTTCATCAGCTGTCAAACAGCTTAAAGCATCAATTCTTCCGACATCATTTAAAGAAGCCAAAGCAACTGCCTGCATACTCTCAGAAAGCTCCCCAAAAACAGCACACATTTTCCGCTGTGGTAAATTAATAAGCAATTTTTTAAAGTCGTCTTTGCTTAATTGTGACAAAAATTGGGCTATATCAGCCGGATGAAGTTTTAACAGTTCCTTCCAAAGTGACTTGCCAATATTTGAACGACGGGCAATAACCGCTTTAAGGTTCCCACGTATTTCTTTTAAAAGCTTTTCTGACATCATGGTTTAGCTCCCCCAATTAGAGCCGGTAATCAATCTTTATAAGTTAAGGGTAACCCACAAATAGAAATACCTCAACAGGGAGCCCTAATTTGACTTTTATGCTCCACCCTTTACCCTTTTAGTAAGGGATTTACGAATCAAAAAAATTGGGATCCAAATGAATGATTCACAAAACGTTGCGCCAGGCAGCACCTTTCTTTTTACAGCTGAACAGGATGAGGTTCGGTTAGACCATTTTGTGTCTCAACAGTTTCCAGCCTATTCCCGTACCTTTTTTAAAATACTTATTGAAAAAGGACAAGTTTTGGTTAATGAAAAAACTCCTCACAAAGCTGGTTATTCACTTAAAAAAGGGGATACTGTTTCAGTTACCTTCCCCCAGCATCGCCCACCAAAAGATTATGATCAGGCAGAATTAGATGCACTTGGCATAGAAATAATTTTTGAACATGATGATTTTTTAATTCTCTATAAACCAGCAGGCGTTTTAGTTCACCCCCCTTCAGAAAAAAGTGATGTGCTTTGTTTAACTGATTGGATTGTCGGGGCATTTAAAAATGTAAAACATGTTGGTTATACAAATCGCCCCGGCATTGTTCATCGCCTTGATAAAGATACTTCTGGCCTCATGATTGTGGCATTAACTAATGAATCGCACAGTATGCTTTCTGATCTTTTTAGAAACCGTACTATCTCAAAAACCTATTTGGCAGTTGTTAAAGGCCACCCTGAAAAAGAAGGAATCATTGATTTTCCAATTGGAAGGCACCACACACTGCGTAACCGTATGGCCCATGTACCGCATGGAAGAGAGTCAAAAAGTCTTTATCGTGTTCTTGAATATTTTGAAGATTGCGCATTAGTAGAAGTAAAACCGGTAACAGGAAGAACGCATCAAATTAGAGTTCACTTTACCACACAAGGCCATCCATTAATTGGAGACGCTGTTTACGGCTCACCATCAAAACATATTAAACGGCAAGCGCTACACGCTCAAAAACTTGCGTTTGAATATAAAAATAAATCATACGAATTTGAAAAAGAAGCTCCGCAAGACTTTGCTACACTTCTTAAACGGCTCCAAAAAATTTAACTTCCCACTTGCAATTTAAGCTTAAATTGACTATCTTACCATCAGGCTAAGAAGGAATCGTGGTAATGAAGCGTTTTTTTTCTTAGCCATTGTTTTCCTTTGTTATTCTTCATCAAACCACATTTTTTTTTGAGGCTTCTTTATTCTGCTTGTGCTCTCTTTATTTCTGTAAGGAGATTCTACCTCTGTAACACAATAAGAACTATCCATAAGAGCTCTAACTTCAGCTTCATACTGAGCAGCAACATCTGCGTCATCAGTAAATAAAACATTTTCAAAATTACGTTGCGTCCCTGCATCAGTCATATTCATTGAACCGGTCATAACAACATTTCGCGCACCAAGCACCCCTTTGAAAAGCATAATTTTATGATGCATAAGTGCATTTGCGTTATTCATATAAAGCGGGATACCAACCGTAGGCAAACTCAAAACTTTAGAGGTATAACCATTGGCATCAACAACTACATGAACTGGAACATTTCGTGCTTTATGAATCGCTTTTAAACCATCAATAACCGGTGTACGCGTAAACTGATAAAATGCACCATAAACCTCTTTTGATTGCCCAATAAGATCAATAATTATCTTTTCGATAGTTTTACTGTCACGCGGGCAAAAAAATGCTTTCAAAATTTTTCCATTTTTATGGACAAGATGGCGCGCTGCAAAACCAGCAACCCATTCAGCAGAGTGAATATTATAGTGGAAGAAAAAAAATGGTGCGAGTAGTAATACCTTACTCACACCACGTATCCCACGCTCCATAGGACCCCCTTCCCCTTACAAAGTTCATCATGTCCAAGTGAATCTATAGGGTAAGAGTTAGGCAGTGCAATACTTTTTAGAATTTAAATCTCATTTCAAGCTCTGCACCCACATCAGAGCGTTCATCTTTAAGGGCTCGGATACTCATATCGTCAGAAATAAGATATTCAACTTCAATACGAGTATCTTCTGAAAGACTAAAGTTTTTTTGGATCTTGGCATGAAGATGGTCACTTACATCAATTTCAAGCGCACCACGGAATCCACCTCGTCCCGTTTGATCGGTAAAGCTTGGAACAATTCTAATTTTTTTCAATGGATCAAACCAATGATCTGACTCACTATAAGTAGCTGCTCCAAAAAGAAACGCTTCAATATTACGCATTACTAATGTCGGCACCATAATATTTAAAGACTCTTCAATGCTTCCAGTAAAAAGAAGGGCAATGATCTGTTCTTCAGTCAACACCGGATTTGAATTGAGCACAATGTGCGGGTCTTGGACTGTTCCACTTACAGAAAGGGTAATCGCATATTTTTTAACCATTCCTTGAGCTACAAAATCAATTACTGGATCATAAGAATGATCATTTAAAAAGCGAATCTCTGAACGTGTTATATAAAGTGGTTTATAAGGAAACTGAATCATTCCACCAAGTAAATTCAATGCCCCAGAAAGTTTAATATTTTTAGCGGTATTTGTAAGTTTAACATCAACCACTGCGCGAGATTGCAACTGCGGTGTCTTAATATACAGTGGATCACGCGTTATCAATGAAAGATTAAGATTTAAAGCCGTATCAGTAAACAAAAAAGACGGAACCACAAACTGCGTTACTTCTTGCTGCCCTTTTTGTGAAAGAGGGTTTTCTTTAAGTTGGCCCTTTTCTATAACCATAAAACCATCGATTGAATAAGGATTTCCAGACTGTTTTTGTAAAACACAAGCCCCAGAAGTAACAGCAAAAAAATCATCTTTCCAATTTAAAAAACATTTATTAATTTTAAACGGTGCATGCAAAAAAGAAAGCTCAAACTGCTCATTTAATTCAATAAGCGCACGCGAACAAGAAAAAGAACCTTTGTGAAATTGTGTCACAAAATTATTAAGTTCAAAACGTTTTTGAGGTAAATCAATGTTACAATCACCCGAAACAGATGAAATAAAATTATACGTTTCTGGCAATCGAATGGTCATTCCTTCAGTATATAAATGCGCCTGTAACCTCTGCTTATCATAAGTTCCTGTAATATTAAATGTACCTTTTCCTGAAAGATCATAATCAAACATATCCCGCACGAGATTTTTAATAAATGTATATGATAAAGTCCCTCTAAATTCTTTATAATGTGGTGGTTGTAACCCAATTTCAAATAAAGTGTTTTCATGCTCATCTTTATACAAAATAGAAAAAGGCTTAAATTCAGGAAATAACTGCAAATAGACCGAATATTTTTTTTCGTCAATATGGCCTAATGCATACAGTTTACCGGTGGAACTTACAGAGCAACTACCATGTGAATGAACAACTGAATCTGTTTTAGTATGCCGTGCCCGCACACGGTAATCCGCATGCGTTCTACCTCTTGGATTAATGGTGCATGAAACCCTTCCCTCATGTGAAGGAATTTCCCAATAACTTGATGCACTCACCGGCCATGGAGTATGATTTACCAAATCAACCTGAAATAGTTTTTTATTCATATTTGCATGCCAGGCTCCCGCAAAGCGACCTTCCTCTTTATGAGCACGAAATGAGCCGTGTGCTCCTCTTTTATCTGTAACAAATGAAAGTTCAATAGTATCAACACCATACGTTTCATATGCAGGTTGCTTGACCGTAACCATTCCAGAAATTTGCCCCCCAGGGTCACCCATAAATGAGATATCACAAACTCCTGTTGTTTTATGCGCAAAAAAATCACCTCCCACTAATTTACTTACATATGCAAGTGGCAACGTAATTGTTCCTTTGACCATAAATTGATCACGATGAGCATAAGTACGCAATGGATCAATATGAAAAGAGTAATCATGATTATTCAGTACACACGCTCCTTGAGATTCGTCCCAAGTTCCTTCTAAACTACATAACTGATCTTGATCCGATAGATGATTCATTTTTAATCGCAGATCATTGGTAATACGATAATGAAGCGGAACACCAGGTTGTAAAATAATCGTCATAATTCCATTTATTTGTGAAGCCAGCTGTAATGAACCAACCGAAATATCACCATCAATAAAATAAAAACGTGATTTATAAAGATGTCCTGCTTTGCCAGCCTGCCCATTCCATTTCAAATGCGCTATAAGACCATTTGCATCAGTTATTACCGTCGTTGCTTTTTGAAAAAGAACACTACGCAATGCAATATGAAGCGACAATGATTGCATGCTACCAACAAAATTATAAATATGTTTTATAATACTCAAACGCCCTTTTACCAGAGTAGTATCTACATGGTAGTTCTTAAATAAAATATCCAAATCAAACAGGCGATGGTAGAAAAAAGAAAGCCATGACAAACTCATATGAAATTCATCTGCTTGCCACTTCCATCCTTCTTTTTTATCCACAGGATTACACACAGCATCAGTAACAGTAACACTCAACAGCACTAAGTTTAAAGAACTAATCTTTCCCTGAAACTCAACACCTAGTTGTGTTTTAAACTGCTTTTGAAGCTCTGTACCTACAATTGTAATAAAGCGTTCATTCTGCTGTATATAAAAAATCGTTCCGTAAAAACCAATGAGCAACGCTGCTCCCAGTTTAAACAAAAAGTGACGATTGGCCATGCAGTCCTTTCAACAAATCCCGCTTTAGCATAGCTCAATCAGAAAATTACTCCAACTCTGTTGGATTATTATAGACAGTTGCAACAGAAAGTACTTCTTCAATACTGGTCAGACCTTTTTCAACCTTGGCAATACCATCGTCAATCAAAAGCTTCATGCCATCTTTAATTGCCTGCTTACGAATAACGGTAGTTGAAGAACGGTCCATTGTCAGTTTAGAAATTTCATCTGTCATCAACATAATTTCAAACAGTGGAAGTCGACCTTTATACCCCAGCTCACTGCACTGATCACAACCTTTTTCTTTTGGCTTGTAAAAAGTAATTTGAGATAACGCAGCTTGAATCGCAATCTGTGCTGTTTCTTGGTCACGCGTTTCACCAATCATCACAATGTCAGGATCTTGCCGCAAAATAGAACGCAGCGCTGCTGCAAAGGTCAAACCAACCTTTGCATTCACCTGCACCTGTGAAATCCCAAACATTTGGTATTCAACCGGATCTTCAACCGTGATGATATTTACTTTTGGTGTGTTCAATTTACTTAAGATGGAATAGAGTGTGGTGGTTTTACCAGAACCGGTCGGACCAGTTACCAAGATGATTCCGTTTGGCCGTTCAATAATGGTGTTAATCGTTTTGCGATCTCGATCAGAAAAGCCCATTGACTCAAGATCGGTAAACGCGCGCTCTTTATCAAGCAAACGCATTACAATGTTTTCACCAAATTTCACTGGCAATACCGAAACACGAATGTCCCACGGCTTATCAGCAACTTTAATTTCAATTCTTCCATCTTGTGGTTGCCGCTTTTCTGCAATGTTCAAATTAGCCATAATTTTGATACGAGAAACCAAAGCCCCTTGCGCACGCTTTGGCGGAGTCATGACCGTATGCATAATTCCATCAATGCGGTACCGAACACGAACCTCTTTTTCTTGTGGCCCAATATGAATATCGGATGCTTCCATTTTTACCGCTTGGTATAAAATATAGTTGACCAACTTAATAATTGGTGCGTCATTGGCCGCATCCATAATATCTTTTTCATCGATTTCA
>JAYPWJ010000008.1:14155-21946 GCA_038135085.1 bacterium | reverse complement strand
GTCCATAAAGTGTGTACTGTATCAGTAATTTGAACAAAAATACCCGAAGATTTTTTCTTTGCCTTTTCTTTTTTATCAATCTTCTTTTCAAGTGCTTTTTTTTCAAGCGCTTCATCTTCTTGTTCAAAAATATCTGCTTCTTTTTTCAAATCAACTTCTTCATTCTTAAGCGCACCAAGCTTGCTAACAATACTTTGCGTATGCTCTTGAACACCTTGAACCATTTGCTGGAAGTAGTTACTAAAAGGCCCTATCAAATACTGATGTACTTTATTAATATCATTCAATAAACCTTTAGTATCGTAATACTGTTTACGCGCTTCTTTATCACTTAACTCACGAGCAACATTTTTAAATGTTGTCCAAGCCTCTTGATCATACTTACTACAAACATCAACCTGCTGCAATACAACCTCAAGCGCTTCATCTATTTTTCTATCAAGCTGCTCAATTGCTTTTACATCTTCTTTAAGCTGCTCAAGTTGATGCTGTTTATCTTTGACCTTTTCAAAGAAAGCACGTTCTTTTTTATTTAAAAAGCCCTGCTCTTTCTTTTCTTTTTCCATAACTTCAAGAGCAAGGTTAATAATGTCTTCAAGTGGACCTTGCTCTAAACCAATATGTTGATAAAAACGATCAAGCTCCTTATCAACTTCACTACGTTGAGCAAAAAAGGTCATACGACTTGTCATTACCTGATTAAAGGCGGCTTTAATTTCGCCATAGAGTTCCTCTATTTTTCGCCACCAATAATTTTTAAATACCCAGTTACCACTTGCAGCTTTTACATCAACCGTATCAATAACATCTTGATCTTGCTCAGCTTCTTTTTTTTCTTCTTTTTTAAAATTGATGCCACTGGTAACCCGTACTGGTGAACTCGTAGATAGTGTTGCTAAAGAAGGAGTTGAAGCTGCTCCAGGTGAAGATGGTGTTACTGGAGAAGGGAACGGCGCCACAGCATTTACTCCAGCCGCTCCAGGAGGCATTCCAGGAGGAGGGGTCCCTGCTGATACTGCCCCAGGTGCAGTTGGCATACCGGGTGCAGTTGGCATTCCAGATGGAGGACTAGATGCAACAGTATCTGCTCCAGGTGCTCCAGGAGGAGGAGTCCCTGCTGATACTACCCCAGGTACAGTTGGCATTCCGAGTGCAGTTGGCATTCCAGATGAAGAACCAGCCGAAACCGTATCCGCTCCAGGCGCCCCAGGAGGCATTCCGGGTGCAGTTGGCATTCCAGGTGCAGTTGGCATTCCTGCTGGTACAGAAGCTTCTACAAAAGCACTACTAACAATAATACACAAAACTATAAGTAACGTTTTCTTCATATTCATATATGGCAACTCCCCTTGCCTTGAGAACTTACAACGTTTCAGCTAAATCTTTTAACTCTTTAAGTAAGCTCTTTGATAACTCTTCAGCTTCCCATGAAGTGTAACTCCAGCGCACACCAGAATCAACTCGCATAAGTACCGAGCGGTCACTTTTGATATCGATAATATCAATGCGAACAACATTGATCAATGGATGTACCTGAGACGGAGCACGAACCACGCCCGCACGCCCTAAAACGCTATATGCTATATTGCCTTCATCCATGAAACAAAGCATAACTTTTTTCTGCCACACCATATTATGATAACCAGCATGATCTTTGTGAATTGCAATGAGAATCCCCTCTGATCCTTTTGGATAGATACATTGAATCGGTGTAGTATGAGGAAGCCCCTTCTCAGAAAAGGTTGCTAAGACACCAACTGTTTTACCTTCTTTTAAAAGGTTTGCCAGATCTTCTGGCAATTTAATACCAACATGTTTAGCCATACAAGTAGTTCCCTATCTTTCTTTAATTTTTATTATTGCTACTGTAACAGTCTGACTGCAACTTCATTTTCCACTGCTAATGATGTTTTACTTAAATAAATCCTTTCTAAATGCCCCGTAATAATCCCCGCCTTTTTGAATGTCTCTATATTAGTCAAAAATTTTTCCTGTTCCTGCTGGTTCATAGTTTCAGTAACTTCTGCTACTTTTAACCCCTTCATTCTGCGTAGCCCCAACATAACTTTTTCAAGACGAATTTGTTGCGGTGTTAACTCCTCCTTAAATAACTGTACCGCTTCCCCTTGCTTTAAAGCCTCCATATACCGCATAACATTTTTTATATTTTGATATCTAATATTTCCATCAAATGAACAAGCCCCTATTCCAAATCCTTTGTAAGGTTTTCGTTCCCAATAAACCTGATTATGATGCGCTTCATACCCTGGTCGTGCAAAACTTGAAATCTCATATTGTTCCAATCCATGCTTTGCAAAACAATCTACTGTCCAATGATAAAGATCAACAAGCGGATCTTGTGGCGGAAGCCTCAATTCATTTTTTATTAAGCGCGTATACAAAGGTGTATTTTCATGAATTGATAAAAAGTACATCGAAATGTGTTGTATTGGCCACAACACAATTTGTTGTATCATTTTTTTCCACTCGTCCTGCTCTACCCCAGGAAGACCAATAATAACATCAACTGACAAACTATTGAACCGCCCTGCTGCTTGATCAATAAGCCGAAACACATCTTCAGCTTTCTGATGTCGATTAAGTTTTTTCAGTACTTCATCATTTAAGCTCTGAACCCCAATGCTCAAACGTGTAATACCAGCCGCCTTCCATATATCAAGCTGTTCTTTTTGAACAGTACCCGGATTGACTTCAATGGTAATTTCAGAGATCTGCGTCATATCAAATGTACTTTCTAGTGTACCAAACATGTCAAGTAGGAGATCATTTGGCCAAGTACTTGGCGTTCCTCCGCCTAAATAAATCGTCTCTAACGGATTTTTAAGCGGATTCTTTTGGGCAAATTTTTTGATTTCACGCATAAGCGCTTCATGATAGACACCCATCAAATGGTCTTGACCAGAAATTGCCACAAAAGGGCAAAAATGGCACCGATAAGGGCAAAAGGGCCAATGAATATAAAATGACCTAAAATCGACAACAGAATTTGACCTCACATAACCCTTTCAGAGGATAATTTGAAAACTAGAGACCTTTAAGGGTACCCCAGTTTACCCTTCTCTTCAAGAACTAACTTTTTTAAGGTCATTAAAAGGGAAAAACCCTTAGACAAACCCCCTATTGGCTGATATAATAGGTCTACTAAAAACTTAACGTATGGGGTTACAATGATAAAAAAATCAGTTCTTTCTTTTTTATTTGTTTGTTTAGCAACTTTTCAAGTACAGTCACGTGTTTTGATTGGCCAAGCTTTGAGAAACGCGAGAGCATTGCAACAACTATTAAGAAGGCAATATCCAGTACCAGAAGTGCAAGATACTCGTACACAGGAACTTCACAGACTAAACAGTGATTTAAATCGATTAACAAGATAAGCTCAAAACTTAACAAGAGAAATTGATAGAGATCTTGCCCGTGCACGTAACCCATGGGGTACTATACAACAAGATTTATCACACTCTTTTGCTGGTCGCACTTTAAACTTTATTGGCGCTTGTATTTATTCATACCTTTCTTACCCTAGATAATTAAGGATCAAATGTTTCATAAACTTTTCTTTTTTCTTTTACTCACAACAACTTTTTTAACAGAAACACATGCTTTTACCGCACTTGCAACACACACAGTGCTAAAAACTCAACGATTTGCTCGAACCGCTGTAACAGCAGCAAAAAAAGCAAAAATGCAAAGACGCTATGACAAAAAAATGGTAAAAGCCCGTATGAAAGCACATTCATACGGTAAATCAATGGCTGGTGCTTTAGTGGGATCAAAAAAAGACCTTACCAAGCCTAAGCACCTTGAAAAATGGAACCGAACCTACCGAGCATATTCTGAAGGTGAAATTGCTTTTCATAGACTCTTGAATAAGCACACTATTTTTAAAGAAGAAACCGACATAGCAAACGTCATAACAAAAGCAGCTACAGCACGAACAAGAACGGTTGATAAAATTCTTCAAGGCAAAAAATAAAATTACTTTTCTTCTTGCAGCTTTGTACTATGCACAAGCTTTATTGAACGTTCTATTGCATCGTTCATTTGTTCTTGAGCAGCCTTTTGATTTGCAAATTTAATGAGAACTACTCCATTAAGTAGTTCTTTTACTGTCTGGGTAACTGGTTCCGGCACTTTAGTATTTTCTTGTAAAAACTCTATTAATTCATCATCAGTTGTACCGACCAAATGAAGCGCATAACGGCTTTGCAAGTATCTTTTAAGAATTCCAGTCAACCTACTATAAAAAAGTTTTGGTGTTTTTGCTTCAGCTTTATGCAACGCTTTAAGATCTTCAAGCGCAAGCTCCCATCCCTTTTTTTCTGGTCGCTTATACTGTTTTTTATAAAGCCAATAGGCAACAATGCCCATCAAAATTAACGTAATAATAATACCGCTTGAAATAAACCAAGTCTCTTGCCACAGTGGCTTATACCATACGCCATAGATATCTTTTATTTGAAGCTCTTCCATTAGTACATCATTCTTCGTCTAAAAAACCTAATAATGTCACCCACAAATGGTCTATCAACCTGTACATCCAAAAGCTCTGCCTTGCACTTTCGTAAAGTAGAAACCGTTTCTTGTTGATACTTTTTAAGAAGTTCACTCACAATTTTTTGGTTGGTATTAATCATTCCCTCTTGACCCGTTTCTGGATCACAAACTGGCAAAAAGCCATATGCAGGAAATAATTTTTCACGTTTATCCAAACAGCGAACTGCAACAACATCATGCTGGCGAGAAACCACTTTTAGAACTTTTTCATACCCGCTATCAAAAAAATCAGAAATGATAAAAACAATTGCATCATGTTTTTGCACAGTAATAAGCCGCTCGAGCGCACTTTTTAATGATGTTTTACCAGTAGATTTTTGCGTGAAAATTTTCTCCATAATTTCGTGCACATGCCGCCGACCACGCTTTGGCGGAATCACCTGTGTTACTTCATCAGCAAATAAAAGTGCACCCACATGGTCTTTACCGCATTCGGCAACCAATGCAAGTACACTGGCAACTTGCGCAATTACTTCTGATTTTAATTGCGAAGATGATCCATAAAAAGTAGAAGCTGATTGGTCAACAAGCAATATAATAGTTCTATTTCGCTCTTCAATATACTGCTTAACCAAAATTTTATCACTACGTGCAGATGCCTTCCAATCAATAAAGCGAACGTCGTCGCCCATTTGGTAATCACGAATTTGATCGAATTCAAGCCCGGTCCCTTTTTGGGCAGAACGATAATCACCAATCTGATTTCCACTTAATAAACGACGTGTTTGAATTTCGATCTGTTTAACTTTTTGCAATACTTCTTTGCTGAGCTTCATAGAACCCCTTTACCACAGTTCTTTTTTGAGAACCTCCGGTAACTCAATAGTACCATCTTCTTGTTGATACGTTTCCATTAAGGCAACCATCAAACGAGGTAATGCTAATGAAGAAGCATTTAAAGTATGCACCAATTGTGTTTTTTCATCTTGATTTGCACGGTACCGAATTTTGCCTCGACGTGCCTGAAAATCAGTACAGTTACTTGCAGAAGAAACTTCATAATACTGCTCTTGCCCTGGAAGCCACACTTCAATGTCAAAAGTTTTTGCTGATTGAAATGAACAATCTTGCGCTGCCAAAAGGCTCACACGGTAATGCAAACCAAGCTGTTGTAAAATATCTTCAGCGCAAGCAACCATTTTTTCTAGCATTTTTTCAGATTCTTCTGGTTTACAAATACTAAAGAGTTCAACCTTTTCAAACTGATGAATACGAATTAAACCCCGCTCAGTTTTTCCATAGTTACCCGCTTCTTGGCGGAAGCAACTAGTCCATGAAGTTAAATTGATTGGAAGCTCTTGTGCATCTATAATTTCATCTCGATAAAGATTTGCTAACGCAACTTCTGAAGTTGGAATCAAATAAAGGCCATCACTTGAGACGCTAAATACATCTTCTTTAAATTTTGGAAAATTCCCAGAAACGGTCAACGTTTTTGCATTGACCAATGCTGGTGGAAGCGTCACCTCAAACCCATGTTTGCTATTATGCTTTAACATGAACATTGCAAGCGCATAGACCATTTTTGCAGCTTGACCTTTATAAAGGACAAAGTTAGACGCGGCAATTTTTGCCGCCGCTTCTAAATCAAACCAATTATTTTGCTCCCCTAATTCTAAATGATTTTTGGGGGTAAAAGAAAAGGAACACTTTTGCCCGTGCTCACGCACTACTTGGTTTTGATCTTTATCACCCTCTGGAACATCTTCAAAGGGAATATTAGGACAAGTCAGTTCCAACTGATCCAAATCTTTTTGTGTTTTTTCAAGATTAGCCTCAAGCCCTTTAAGCTTTTTACCAACTTCAATTGATTGCTTGCGCAGCTCATCCGTTACGCCACCCTTTGCTTGAGCAGCAAGATCATTTTTTTCTTTTCGAAGTGTTTCAACTTGTACCAGTAATTCACGAACCTGCTGGTCCAACTCAAGTAACTCACTTACCGGGAACCCGGGATCTTTCTTTTTGATCCGAGCACCAAAGCCTTTTGGATCTTGGCGAAGTAGCGTTTTATCTATCATTTTAAATCCGATACTATAAGTTTTTCTTTATCCCCAGGCTTTTAAAATACCCTATTTTTTTTCAGTTGGAAAGGCTCCTAAAAAAGAAAAAAGAAGACCGCGAACGGCCTTCTCTGTATGAGTCTATAAATATACTTTCGTGGGAAGCCTTATTAAAAACTTTCCACGTCAGTTTAATTACGCGGATTTAATCAATTCACGTAAACGTTTGCCCGGTTTAAACCGAGGGACACTGACTTCTGGTAAATCAATGCGTTCCTTTGTTGAAGGGTTGATTCCCTTACGAGCCGGACGACGTGATACCCAATAACTACCAAAACCGGTAATAGATACCTTGTCTCCGTTTTTTAAAGTACGTTCAATAATACGAATGAGTGAATCCAAAACTCGTGAAACATCCTTCTTGCTAAACGTAGTTTCTTCACTCAAAGAGTTGATCAATTCACTTTTGTTCATTGATACTCCTCATGGTTTAAAGGTTAAACACTGCGTTTTTCACCACTAGCTGTTCCCTTTTTCTGTAATACACAGCAAAAATATTTTTTCATCCTATGTTCTTTTCCGACTTTGTCAACAAACTGTCCTTTATAAATCGTAAAAATCAAAATAAGCAAAAAAAATATAAAAGAAAAATTCCTTTTTATAAAAGCCAAGAGGTACTTATAACACAGTAAGAAATGTTTTGCAAAATAATTTTAATAATAAAAAACGTTTTCTTTATTATTAGGTATGCAGTTGCTAGATTAACTTTTAAATAAAAGGAAAATCTATGAAAAACCATCTTTTTCGTTTGATGCTATTATTTCCAATAATGCTTACTGCTACTGAAGAAGAACCATTGCCGCCTTTGCCATGCCCCCACCGGTACCACCAAAACGGCACTATAGACGAATATTTACAGAACCAAAGACACAAAAGAAAAAAACACTTAATCCAAAACCTGCTCCAGGAACCGAACATTTACTTGATATGAGCCACATAAAAAGCCACAAACCAGTAAAAGCAGAACCATATTATCACAAATTTTTAGACCCAAAATAATTGCCAATCATTAAGAATATGCCATACTCAATGCATAAACTTTGAAGGATTGCAATGAAACTTATCGACACCCACTGCCATATTCAAAACATGATTAAAAAGGAATTTGATGGTCCTTTACCAGAAAATTTTGTAGAGCTTGCTACCCCTATCGTCA
>JAYPWJ010000008.1:12329-14145 GCA_038135085.1 bacterium | reverse complement strand
GATCAAGCTGATGTTAAAACTATTATTAATGTTGGTACCAGTTTGGTTGAAAGTAAAAACTCTATTGAACTTGCCAAAGCGTTTGATAACTGCTTTGCAACGGTGGGCATTCACCCCAACGATTTAAATGATAATTGGCAAGATGAAGTTCATGAACTAGAAAGCTTGCTAGACAATAAAAAAATTGTGGGTATTGGTGAAATTGGATTCGATTTTCATTATCCTGGTTACAGCAAAGAAAGACAACAAGAAGCTTTTGATATGCAGGTGGAAATTTTTGCAATCGATTCAAACCTGCCAATTGTTATTCATACTCGCGATGCAGGGCAAACGGTTCTTGATGCGCTTGAAAAATTTAATGGAAATGTTCGTGGCATTATCCATTGTTTCTCTGAAGATATGGCTTTTGCAGAACGCGCCATTGATTTAGGCTTTGTTCTTGGCATTGGTGGCCCACTGACCTACCCAAAAAATGAAACATTGCGGCAGGTCTTTAAAACAGTTCCACTTGAAAAAATTGTGTTAGAAACCGATGCACCCTTTTTACCGCCTCAAAAAATTCGGGGCAAACAAAATAGCCCTGCTCAAATTAGAAACATTGCACTCTATTTGGCAGAGCTACGTGGAATAACCCTTGAAGAAGTTACAAAGGTAACAACACAAACAGCTGAAAAACTCTTTTGCCTAACTAAATTTCAACAATAAAGAGTTAAATTATTTTTATTACAATAGGCCTTTTTTCTTATAATTAGAGTAAACAGTAGTACAGAGTACCGTCATTACCCCAGTAAGCCCAATACGTTGCCATGTCCCAAAAGAAAAACCTTCTACATAAACTCCAATTACTGCAGAAACAAAAAGCATACAGGCACTTACTACAAGAACACCTAAAATTATTTTTTCCTTTTTCATAACTTTTCCTTATGACATCAAACCATCATAGTAAACATCCATACCTAAAACAGCTATGTTTCCCCCCAAACCAGCTGCAAAAACACCAATACACATTTTTTGAACCATTTTCATAATTTTTTGAGTCTTTTTCATAATAAACCTTTCAACTATTTTTATATTTATACAGCGCCACTAGAAAATTTACAACCTGTGCACCTACTAAAACCTTCATTACGAAAGTAACTGGGTAACCGTAATAAAATGATGCTCCAATTACAGCAATCGATATGAACGAAGTCACCCCCCAAATAATTGTGAATTTCTTCCACTTATTCATAGTTTTCCCTGCTGCTTTAGTTCATAAATAACAAGACCAAGCATCATCAAAAGAAATGCCGTAGACAACGCAGGCACTAAGGTTATTTGAGGAAGACCATTCTTATAAAGATCCATGCCGATAGAACCAGTCAGTAATAATCCACCTAATCCCATTAAACCAGCACCAATCTTCCAAAATTTTTGATAGTTACCTTGATGAAACCAAAATACAAACGCTAAAAGTACCGATATAATTACTTTTCCAACTTCACCTGTTTGATTTAAAGAAATAATCATTAACAACATACCAATAAACATTAAAAAGCTTCTGGCAAAATTCTCTAAAAGACTTACACCATTTCTTTTTTGCACAAAAAAAATAAATCCACTTATAACAAAACAAAAAATAACTTGCGCCTGAGTAACATTTGATCTTAGAAACTCTAAAAATCCACTTAACATTTTAATTCCCCCTAATAATTGTGGGCAAAGTGCTCAGACCCCGCCCACAAATTTGTTCAATGTTTAAACCGGATTATTTAAACAGGTTTGTAAACCAGTTTCCTGATGGTTCTTGCATGCCGCAAAGACCTACTTTTGCCAT
>JAYPWJ010000008.1:10205-12319 GCA_038135085.1 bacterium | reverse complement strand
CTACCAGAAAAGCTGCTGCAAAAATGCAACCGTTTAGTAGAAGTTGTGAATCCATTTTTTCATCATTCATAACCATACCCATTACCATGTACAAAACACCTGCAGCAACTGCACAGACCAACTGGTCCATTGAAACTAAACCACCTAACATAGCTTCCCCTTCTTTTTATAAAAGCTAAACAATCCCACTACAAACTACACATAATTGCAGAAACAATTCTTAATGCTGGCACGCCCAAGCCAACACAAATTAGCAATGCCCCAAACAGCATAAAGGTTTTACGCTGGCACCAGTGAGCTGAATGTCCACAACACCGCTCATACGCATAAAAGAGCAACGGCACTACCAATAAAATAAAACCAATGAGTCCCAATAAAAGAGTCGAAACACACATATTAGCCCCCTGCTATTTACCACCGTCTCGCGCCATATGACGCACTTTCTATTTGTGTATCTTTACAACGGCCACCTAAAATTTCTAATGCAAGAAGTCCCATAATAGCGGTTCGGGTCAAATAGCCAACTGCAATGCTCGAAAGCTCCATCACCGGTAGATAGTTAAGTTTTATCACGGCCAATGACCATAAAAGAGCGACCGTATAAACGGTAACAAGCGCTACCACTAAACGGGTTGGAATAATGCCATCACCATACCGATGAAGCATGTATCGGTCGATTGCCAAAAGCAATGCATGAAGCGCAGCTGCACAAACCAGATTTGGAACCAGCACTTGGGTCAATGGAGCAGTCATATGAGCTGGCAAAATATAAAGGAGCGCAACGCTCCCAAACACAACCGCCATCCCAACACTAATCCAACGAACCACCCGCTGCCACGATATCTCTTGTTTAATGCACCAACGCGCAATGGCAAAACCAGAAATGGTCAATAGAAGCCACAGCACCGCAACGGCGCCAAGATGCATAGCGGCAACTCCGAAAAAATCGGCAATTCTCTCAAACATACTTTCCCCCTTCTCTCCCTTTTTCCATCTTTTCTGCGCTATCGTAGCATGAATCGGTGCATTATCTCAATACTTTAGTTTTTGCACCCTTTCTTTCCCCTTCCAGATGACGTATACTATCGATTAAATCAACCCAAGGAGTCTTTAGCTATGGATCAGACCTATTTGATTGCATTTGCAAGTTACATTGGCGTTTTAGCGCTCATCACTACCTACTTTTATAAGAAAAGTAGCTCGAGCGAAGAGTTTGTATTGGGCAACCGTTCGCTCAATTATGCAGCCACCGCAATTGCCGCTCACTCAAGTGATATGAGCATTTGGCTTTTTATGGGGTTTCCCGGAATGGTCTACCAATTTGGTATAAGCCAAGTATGGATACCAATAGGCCTTCTTACAGGTATGTATTGCTCCTGGACTTTTGTCGCCAAAAAACTTCGAACCGCAACAGCTGATCTTAAAAGCGTTACCCTCTCTGAATATTTTGAACATCGCTTTAATGATAAAACGGGCCTGCTTCGCGCAGTCAGTGCATTGCTTGCACTCCTGTTTTTTCTTTTTTATATTTCATCTGGGTTGGTTGGAATGGGCGTTATGTTTGAATCGGTCTTTGGCATTAACTACCATATCGGCGTATTTTGTGGCCTTTTAACTGCGGTACTTTATACCCTTGTTGGTGGGTTTGTTGGCGTTGCCTGGTGTGATTTATTTCAAGGACTTTTTTTGGTTCTTATGATTGTACTTGTCCCACTAACGGGCTATTCAATGCTTGGCAATGGATGGCAACAAATAGCCGATGTAGCGCAAATCAAACAGATTTCACTTTCTCTATTTCAATCGCCAGAACAGCTAATACGCGGGTTGTTACTTGCGATTGGATGGGGACTTGGTTACTTTGGCCAACCGCATATTCTTGTTAACTTCATGGGCATTAAAGATGTTAAATCAATGGACAAAGCAAAGTTTGTGGGTATGACCTGGCAACTGTTTACGCTTGCTGCTTCAGTTGCTGTTGGGCTTGTGGGCATTGGTCTTTTTGCGACCAGCCTTGCAAATCCAGAGCTTGTTTTTGTAGCAATGGTGCAAAACAGCTTCACCCCATTTTTTGCAGGATTTGTGCTCTGTGCCATTATTGCTGCGGGGCTCACAAC
>JAYPWJ010000008.1:5434-10195 GCA_038135085.1 bacterium | reverse complement strand
ATACAGTAATCATCATAATCTTAAAATAGATCAATTTTTTCAGAAGATATTTACAAGCGATACTTCAATCCCAAAGCAACACAAAAAGAAACCTTGTTAATTTCTCGAATTGGCGTGGTAGTTGTGCCACTCATGAGTTACGCAATTGCTTTTTCAAAAAGCGCTTCTGTCTATGGGCTTGTTGATTTTGCCTGGAATGGCCTTGGAAGCACCTTTGGACCAGTGATTATTAGTTCACTCTATAGCAAAAAAGTAACACGCAACGGCGCATTACTTGGAATGGTAACTGGTGGAGCGATTGCAGCATTTTGGCCACTTGCTGGCAGCACGGTACCTGCAATGATCCCAGGGTTCTTTGCTAATTTAGGAATTATCTTTTTACTCAGTAAATAACTATGACCAAGAACGTTTAATTCCCGTTTGAACTCGATCAAAAAAGATATGGGAAAGTGCCCCGGCAGAAAAAAATAATGCATCAAATAGTAACATTTTTTGAGCCGCTGGATACCATTGTGCAAGTAACGCTGCACTGGTAAAAGGAACAAAAATAACAAACAAAGGCTTATGAAAAATACCACGGTGATTAGCAAGAACGGGCACCATAGCAACTAACGCAAGCCAAATAAAAAGTACAAATTTACGCTTCCATAATAACAGCAAAAGGCAAAGTGTTACGATTTGATAAAAAAGTATTTGCCCTTTGCTTTTGGTGTCAATATCAGGAAAAAGAGAGCCAAGAACGGTACAGAAAAACCATTCAAGCGCTTTAAATAATGTCGGCTTACAAATAAAATAACTACAAACTACTAACAATGCACCACTATAGGCCAATACACCACCACCTAAATGTGTTCTATATCCAGGCATTCTACTCTCTTTTCTTTTTATTCAAAAACTGAACAAGCGCACGCCGAACAACAAAGCCCTACTATTGAAGGCTCTTCTACTAATTGCTTTTTCAAGATTGCCAAATTAGTTTGTGATGACTTGCGCTGTAAAGTTTTTTGTTCTGGTTCTTTCTTTGCTGGCTTCTTTTTAAGCTTAAGTTGTTTTTCAACCTGTTTCAACTCCCTTCTGCTTTCTTTTTTTCCTAATTTTTTTGCAAGCTCTTGAATAACTTCATAATGCTGTTTATATCTCTCAGGAACAGTTCGGCAATTATTTTTTCTCAACAAAAAATATTGTACGTGCCACCTAAATATCGTTTTTCCATTTACTTTTTCAAGGGGCTGTGCTCCCTTATCTAAAAGTGCACGTATTATTTCTGGATTTGTGCTATAAAGAGCGACCCACTCTCTTCCATCAACAGTAATTTTTTGACGTGGATCATATCCATGATCAAGCGCAATTTTTAAATCATTAACCTTTCGCCGTAATGCTAAATCAACAACCGTTTGATACTGTGCCCTATAACTAGGATCACTCCATGGACTTTTAAATTCATCAGCAGATAAAGTTGATGCTCTTCTTCTCATAAGCGGCGATATTTTATTTTTTCCATTTACGCAATGGGCAGTAGTAACCACTAAAAGTATTATCCCCAACCCTTTCATTCTATTCCCCTTTTGACCCTAACTTTTTTTGGTATCCTCCAATCTCATAAATGTTGTTCCCGGGTAAAAAAATTGTAAAACAGACTCAAATGACCATCCTTGTCGGATCATTTCCCGTGCTCCCCATTGACACAGGCCAATATGATGTCCAAATCCCCGACCCTTTAATACAACCTTCCGTGTTCTTTTTTTGATAGTAAACGCAAAACTTTTAACTTCTTTCAAGAGTTTGTAAACTTCATGTGCAGAAAAAGAAAATTCTGATCGCTCTGTTTTGGCAGTAACCTCTTGCACTACTCCCGCTTTATCCTTACTAATTTTAATATCTTTTAAATCATGTAAGAATTCATCAACACCCTCTTGCAGATAGTTACGAAGTTGATCAAACGAATAGTCAACCTCCCACGAATAACTCTTACATTGTTTGCAAAAAGTACACGCATAATTACGGGCAAGATAAGGAACTTTATCAAAATCAACAATGCCATTAATATGGCACGGAACCACCCCACCACAACAAATATCAAACATGGCAAGAATAGGTTCACCACCATGCGCTAAAAATAACCCGGAAGTTTCTTGAATTGCTTTACGGGTAATAGCGCAATTATGCACCCCATTATAACATTGATGATGATTAGTATTTTTAATATGGTAAGGCAATCCTTTTTTACGCGCTTTTAACAACCGGTGCATTACATAACTGCGTGAAGCAACAGCAAACACTTTGTTAATTTCGAGCGGCCAGCCGGGCCAGCTTTCTGTTTTTAAAACCGAATAAACATACTCTTCACTATCAACAACATTAATTAACAAAAAATTCTTCTTATGCTTAGTAATCAAAAAAAAGCCGTCATACGTTTCACCGCCAAAGAGTGAATGTTTGCGTATTGGTTTAATATATAACTGATCTTGAAGAAATTTTTTCCCATTAATACAGAAATAACCACTTTCACTGGTAACTGTTATTTTATGATAGGTTGCTGCTAATGAAAGACGTTTGCCACTTGTGGGGTCTTGAAAGCCAAATCCACAACTTGAAGAAAGCTCCCATTGAGGTTTTTTTTGCTCTGAAAGAAGCACCCTAACTGCAACAGCAGAAAGATTTGAAACAAAACAAATCAAGAAAAAAAAATTATATAAATATTTCATGGGTACGGTGTATATCAAGAAGCTTCAACGCAAGGGTATTATTTTTATCAATGCCTTCGTTTGCCAGCGCATCAGCAACCGTATTGTACTCCCGTTCTACATGTTTAAAACGACACTTGATATTGCCAAGCTCTGCAAAAATTGCTTGATGCTTTCTTTTAAGCTCTGGCTTTTTGACTTTATACACACCTTCAAGTTGGCGAATTAAAAGTTGTGAATCAGAAATGATGGTAACCCCTTCATTTTCTTTGATCTCTTTTTTAAGTAAAAGAATACCAATTAAAAGTGCAAGATACTCAGCCTCGTTATTAGTTTTTGTCCCTAAAAAAAAGCCAGTCTTTATTGTATCTTCTTGACCTTTTTTAATGTAAATTCCAGCACCAGATGGACCAGGATTTCCACGAGAAGCTCCATCAACACGAAGCTCCCACACAAAGTCTGTTCGCTTACCGGTGACTGTTTCAACTAATAAATCAAAAATAGATTTTTGATCCTTTGGATTACTCACTCGCTGCTACCTCACTTGGTTCATGTTCTTGAGCCGGGCCTTCGGGGGTATCATCGCCATACAAAAATCGGTAACATCCCTTGCATTCAATTAACTGCTGCTGATTGACTGAAAGTGCATCTTGATCGGGAATTTTATAAAAACAGGCACTGCAACTTCCATTAACTACTGTTACCACCGGATTTTCAACCGAGTTACGCATACGTGAATATTTTCCAATCCACTCTTCTGGAACGTTTTTTTCTTTTTCTAAACGTTCTTGAGCAGCTCCATCAAGCGTTGCTTTAAGTTCAGCAGCTTTGCTTTGTTTTTCTTGAAGGTTTTTTTCAACTGCTTCTTTTTCAGCCGCTACTTCTTGTTCTTTTTTAACAAATTCTTTTTGAGCATTTTCAAAAAGGTTCCACACTTCCATTAACGTAGCTTCATAATCATGCTGTTTCTTTTTTAAAGTGCTGATTTCGTCTTTAAATGCTTGGTAATCTTTTTCATTGGCTGCTTTATCAAGACGAGTACGTGTTTGCTTTTCTTTTTCGTCAAGCTCTTTCATTTCAAGCTCTTTAATATCAACGTCTTTGCGCATCTGACGAACGGTTTCTTTACCTTTTTCAAGCGTTGCTACAAAGCCTTCTATCACGTCTGTCAGATAATCAATTTCTGATTGCACGTCACGGAGCTCTTTTT
The DNA here is from genome assembly GCA_038135085.1 of bacterium. GTDB lineage: Bacteria > Babelota > Babeliae > Babelales > CAIQNR01 > CAMCVM01. The sequence continues at coordinate 6,301 of JAYPWJ010000008.1, read as the reverse complement.
CTGTTTTATAAAGCGACTGATCAAACGTAATAAGATCAATAAACAAACCGAATGAATTTCTTTCCATACTATTTCCTTTGGAGTCGTTTAACCTACCATAAGCAAATACTGTAAGACTGGTGGGCCCACCAGGACTTGAACCTGGGACCTCTCGGTTATGAGCCGATTGCTCTAACCAGCTGAGCTATGGGCCCCACCACTATACCCTTACTATTTTCAAAAACAGCTTTAGGTACGCTCCATAGTCTAAAGCATTTTTTACTTCTTGCCAACCTATAAGCTTAAAAAGGTTAAGCTCAACCCCTTACTTTTTACCCAAAAATAAGCCCGTATTCAAAAAAAAAAAAAACTCTTGCAATTTCCCCTCTCAATCAGCTATTCTGATAAAAGAAGTAAAAATGGAGTTTCTTTTCAACCATAAATAAAGCAGGTTATTATGAAGAAACAATTACTTTTAGGGTTAGTGTTAATGAGTGTTGTTGGTGGAATTTCGGCAGGAACAGTAATGGAGGCGGAAATGGAGTCTCGAATTGAAAATCCTTCTGCGGCCCTAAAAACCTGTATGACGAGGTGTTCCAATAACGTGATAGTCCATAAGTGGCAAGGTAAAGTTTGGTGTTATTGTAAGTAAATAAAAAAGGGAGTTTAATCGCTCCCCCTTTTTTATACACACTTAACTAAAAAATCTTTTAATCTGCAGCTATAGGCCCATTCATTGTCATACCAGCCAAACACTTTTCCAAGGGTGTCGGTTACCTCGGTCATGAGGCCGTCAACAATAACAGAGTTATCATTTTCGCTAAAATCAACTGAAACAAGTGGCTGGTCAGTCACTGCCAAAACTCCATTCATTGGCCCATCTTGCGC
>JAYPWJ010000008.1:1450-5423 GCA_038135085.1 bacterium | reverse complement strand
AAAGCTTTATGAATAGATTCGGTTGTCATTGGTTTTTCTGCTACAAAGGCCAAATCAATTAAAGAAACTTTTGCAACGGGAACCCGCAATGAGCACCCTTCTATCTTACCCTGTAGTTCCGGCAGCACGGTGCCAATTACCTGTGTAGCACCGGTTGTGGTTGGAATGATATTGAGTGCAGCAGCTCTGCTACGGCGAACATCAGAACGTTCAACGTCAATCAAAACCTGATTATTGGTATACGAATGAACAGTAGTCATGTAAGCCGACTTTACCCCAAAGGTATCGTTCAAAACTTTTAATACTGGCGCCAATGCATTGGTAGTGCAGCTGCCAGCAGAAACAATGGTATCTTTTGACGCATCAAATTGATTTTGGTTGACGCCCATAATGACCGTTACATCAGCATCTTTTGATGGAGCAGAAATCAACACTCCCTGCGCACCTGCGGTGCAATGGCGTTCTGCCTCACTTTTTTTGGTAAAGAAACCGGACGATTCAACCACCCAATTAATTTCAAGTGCTTTCCAGGGCAATTTTTCTGGTTCCGTTTCTGTCAGAATTTTAATACGCAGATCATCAATGATCAGTGTATCGCCATCCATTTCCACCGATCCTGGGTAAATGCCCAAAAGCGTATCATATTTAAATGAGTGAGCTACAAAGTGTGGGTTTGCCGGACCAATGTTAATGGCAACCACTTGTAACTTTTCAAACGCCTGTTTGTCTTGCAATAAAACACGTAAAAAATTTCGGCCTATTCTCCCAAAACCACTAATCGCAATCTTCATTCTCTCCTCCCCAAACTACTTTCTTTTCTTATCCCACTCATTAGCCAAAGCTAAAATTTTGGCCTCTTCCTTTTCAGTTTCAAACGCTGGAATTTCTAAAATAATTGGTACATCTTTGCAGACCGGGTGATTCATAAACCGCTGTAATGCTTCATTCCCAATGCTGCCGTCACCCAATGCTGCATGCTTATCAATGTATGACCCACAGCCCTCTTGCGTTTCATTTAAATGGAGCAACGCAATATTTTTTCGCCCAATGACACGATCAACCTCATCAAGAAAAATGTCCTGATTTTGAGGATCAACAATATCATATCCAAAAGAATGCGCATGTGCTGTGTCAATACAAAATGAGATACGCTCTGGCTCATTAAGAAGCTTAAGTAACTTGGCAAAATCACCAATATTGCCCCCCACTGTTTTACGTGCGTGGGCACCATTTTCTAAAACAATATTAATATCTTTTTCTTTTTCAAGTGCTCTGTTTAATGCGCGCGCTAAGTATTTGATACCCTCATCTTTTGTTTCACAACCTGTTGCTGAACCGGGATGAATAATAATATGAGTAAAACCAAGCATTTTGCCTAATGCCATTTCACGCTGAAAGGCTCTCCATCCATTATTTTTACGTCCAGCAAGATTAACCCAATAGGAAGCATGCAAATACATTTGATCAAATTTTTTACTAAGATCACGGCACTTTGTTATTTCTTCTTCTGAAAAAGTTGCATACTTATTACTGCCCTGCGTAATTAAAAAACATTGAAAAATAGGGCTTTTTAACCGAATTGCTTTTTCAAGCAGATCAGAAAGCTTATTGGTAAGCCGTAAATGTAACCCAATCTTTCTCAAAATAACCCTTTAACAGATAATTTTCTGTTTTCAAAAATCTTTTTCAAATTAACAAACCATCACCTTAACAAATTCATGCTGTACTCAATGAAAATTGATAACCCCACACCTCTAGTTGCAAGCATATCACAGATTGTATATTTGAGGAATGGGCCATTACCTATTTCAACTGCGATTATGTTAACAGAAAGTTTTTTTTCGATACAATAGAATAGTAAACAGGGATACCCATAAAATAGTAATCGAAAAAATCATAATAACTGGAGAAAGATGAGAGAAAATGATCTATGATTCCATTAAAGTTACAAATTAAAAATTTTTTAAGCTACGGCCCACATACCCAAACAATCGATTTTACAAATCATCGGCTTATCTGTTTGTCAGGTAAAAATGGTCATGGTAAGTCTGCGCTACTTGATGCATTAACCTGGGCAGTTTGGGGGCAAGCGCGCAAAATTGGCGCAACAACAAAACCAGACCAAGGGGTATTACGTCTTGGTGAAGTTGAAATGACAGTTTGTTTTGACTTTCAGTTTGGCGGCGAAAAGTATCGGGTTAGAAGAGACTTTTCAAAAAAATATGGAAAACCAACCACCCACCTTGAATTTGGAATTTTGAAAGAGGATGATTATTTTGTTTCTTTAACGGATAAAACTCTGCGTAAAACCCAAACAAAAATTGAACAAACCTTGGGTATCGATTATGAAACCTTTACCAATTCATCTTTTTTACGCCAAGGTTCTGCAAACGAGTTTTCAAAAAAATCAGCAAAAGAGCGTAAAGTAGTTTTGAGTACGATCTTAGGGCTTCATCAATATGATAAAGCAAAACAACTGGTTATGGAAAACATTCGCACACTTACCAGCGAAAAACAACATTTAGAAAAGCTTAAAGAACTGAATCTACAAGAAGCTGAATTATTAAAAACAGTTCCAGAAGAACAAGACGTAACAGAAAAAAAAATAGCAGAACTTGAAAAAGAAACAAAAAAACTTTCCCATAAAAAAAGTGAATGGGAGCAACAAAAACAACAGCTCCAAACAGAAAAAGAAAAATACAAAGTTATTGCGGCCACCGTACAGCAGCGAGCAATTGAACAAAAAAAGCACCGAACACATTTAGATACAGTGGTCAGCCAGTGGAAAGAAACCCATAAGCTTATTCTTGCATTACCTGATCAAGCAGCGCTTGAAAAAGAACAAATAGCACTCACAGCAGCAGTTACCGCACAACAGACTGCCCTTCAAAAAAGCTTAAAAGCAAAAGAAGCATTACTGACCCACAAAGAAACATTAACAAAACTAACCGCAGCACTTGAAAAAGAGCAGCTGGTCAAACAACAAACTGAAAAAATTACACTAGAGCGAATAAACACTGAACACAAAGCATATGAAAAACAAAAACAGGAGCTTTTTACTGAACAAAAAACAACTGAAAAAGTACTTAGAGCAACTCAAGAAGCTATCGTAAAGCTCAGAAAAACAATTGCGCCAGAGCTCTTAGTTTCTGATTTAGAAGAGCAACAAAAGTTGTTTGACCGACATAAAGCACTTTACCAAAAATGGGTGGAGCAGGGCAATTGGGTCAATGCCCATTTAAAAGAATTAAGCCAAAAGCAACAACTAGCAAATCATACCAACAACCCAAGCTGTCCACTTTGTGAACAGAACCTTTCCCAAGCACGCAAACGGTTTTTACAAAAAAAGTTTTCAGACCAATCACAGAACTTAGTTCATCGGTTTACTCGTTTAAAAAGCTCTATTGAAAAACTTAAAAATTATTTAAAAAATCTCCACAAAAATCTTGAACAACTCAAAGAAGTTGAACTTTTACTCAAGCAAAAACAAGAACTAAGTACAAAACAAGCAACCAATAACAAAACAACTGAAGCCCTTGAAAAAGCAATTACTCAAACAAAAAAAGAACAAGAAGCGGCACAAAAAAAATTAGAAACACTTGAAAAAGAAAGCGCTACTGCACTGGCTGGTAATAAAGAATTTTGTGAACTGACCAAAACAGTTCAAACATTTGAAAAAGAACTTTTGGCAATTAACTATGATGGAAACCTTCATAGAAAATTGACTACAGAACTTGAAACGGTAACTCAGCGACTTCAACAATGCCAACAATTGCCCCATTACAAAGCAATACAAAACGAACGGCAAACAACAGTTCATACCTTATGTAGCACACTTAAAATGCTTGAAAAAGAACAAATAGCTGCACAAAAACTACTCAAAGAAGAAGCAACACTTACAGATAAAGAAAAAACGTTGCAAGCAGATGGCACAGCGCTTGAAAAGGTGGTAACCAAAATTTCAGAAGAAAAA
>JAYPWJ010000008.1:0-1440 GCA_038135085.1 bacterium | reverse complement strand
CCATGATTTACAACAAATTGCCATAGCACTGGGCAAAGATGGTATTCAGGCACTTTTAATTGAAGATGCAATTCCTGAGATTGAACAAGAAGCAAACGATTTGCTTACACGGTTAACCGATAACCAAGCATCACTTTCTATTGAATCGTTACGTGATTTAAAAAAGGGAGGCACACGTGAAACCCTTGATATTAATATCTCTGACGCACAAGGAATTCGCCCCTATGAGCTGTTTTCTGGAGGAGAGGCATTCCGTATTGATTTTGCGCTGCGTATTGCGCTTTCTAAATTATTAGCCCGCAGAGCAGGCACGTCACTGCAAACACTTATTATTGATGAAGGATTTGGCTCACAAGATGATGAGGGATTAACTCGCATGATGGACGCACTTTACACTATTCAAGATGATTTTGAAAAAGTGATTATTGTTTCTCACCTTGATACCATGAAAGAACAGTTTCCCGTTCACTTTTATATTCAAAAAGAACCAAACGGTAGCAAAGTCACCGTCATAGAACATGGGTAAAAAAAGAAGGACACCATAAAGGCGTCCTTCAATTTTCCATGCTGTAACTTACGTGTACTTATTAAGCAAGTACCTCTTCTACTGCAGCTTTTGCTGCAGCAATTTGAGCAGCATCGTTTGCACCATGCGCACGCATAAGTTCAATAACAACATCTTTAAGTTGTACTGGGAACTGAGTAATAATAGCTTTTACATCATTGTTTAATGTAAGTACTGTTCCGTTTACATCTTTAAGAGAAACAGTTGCAAAATCACCAGCTTCATCAATTTTGATGTTACCAGAAAGTACATGTTTACGTACAAAATTAGCTTCAGACTCAAGAATATTCACAGTAGCAGGAACAACCATTCTACCAGCACCAGCTTCAGTTGTAGCTTTTTCAGAAGTACCACCAAAATATCTTAATGCTTGAATAGTAAGGTAAGCGCCTAAAGCATAACGACCTAGTTCTTCAGTAAGATGACCATTTGCAAGAACAGCTCCACCAACAGCACCAACAGCACCACCAACTTTTTGAGCAGTTTTATTACCTGTTAAGTAGCTTGTAGTACCTGAACCAACATGGTAACCACCAAAAGCACCAAAAGCTGTTGCAGCTGGTTTTTCCATAATTGATCGAGTAACTTGCTCTTTAGTAATTGCTTGAAGATCTGTTTTTGATAGCATATCATTAACAAATGAAGAACCTTCATTCCATTTGCCGTGTACCCATGACCCAACGGTTTGTCCAAATTCTTTTACATTATCTAAAGCTTTTTTAGCAAAAGATTCAGTTTGCACGATACCGTCAGCAATAGCATCATTTGCATTTGCATTACGAGCTGCAATAATGTTTGAAACATTTGAAAGAGCTTCTGCCGCTGCATTAGTTTGTCTTGCAACCTGTTGAGCAGATAAAGCTAAAGCTTTTTGT
>JAYPWJ010000007.1:22842-23187 GCA_038135085.1 bacterium | reverse complement strand
CCACGGTTGCAAGATATTGTCCCAAAGCATCACGCGAAACTGACTGTAGTCTATAAGACTGCTTGATCGTATGCACTGGAACAACATTCTTATTATTAACGTTAAACAGACGAACTTTCTGATCATCACACCCGGTTGCCAACAATGTTCCTGGTCCATTGAGCGCAACTGTTTTCACTGCACCTTGGTGTGGATACTGGCGAAACTGTTCATCAAATTTACGAGTTATATCAAACACTCGGGCGTTGCCATCATCACACCCGGTTGCCAAAATATTTCCGGCGCTATTTAATGCCACCGCTTCAAGAAAAGTAGGGTGTTCAAATACTTTAACAGGAGCATTAT
>JAYPWJ010000007.1:18927-22830 GCA_038135085.1 bacterium | reverse complement strand
CAAATACATACGCCGTTTTATCAAAACACCCGGTTGCCAAAATGTTTCCCGGTTCATTAAGTGCAACAGCAATAAGACTCTGAGGATGATCAAACTGTCTTTGTGGATTATCTCCTTCTGCAGTTACATCAAACACCCGTGCAACACAATCAAAACATCCGGTTGCAACAACGGTCCCTTCACCATTAATTGCAGCATCAAGCGTTACGTCGTCATGTTTTAATATTTTAATAGGTACACCATTTTCCAAAACTGTCACCACACCATCATCGCGGCACGTAACCAATACAGCACCATTATAATTTAATGCTGCACCATGAGTAATATCATCATAAGGGCACTCATTAATTTGAGCATACGGAGCATTATTTAAAAGCGTTCGAATAGTCTGCCCCTTAAGATATGGAATTCTATTAAGTACGTCAATTGCTCCATTTAATTTATTTCCTTGAAGATTTCCGATCGCTAACGCCCCAAGCTGTGTAAGCTCTGGAACTCGTTTTTCTGCTGCATTAAGACTTGCTACCATTAAGGCAGCACAAAGATATTTCATAGTATTTTTTATAAACACTGTTATTCCTTAGTAATTTTCATAGATTCTTTTTCGTTAATGAGTATAACGAAAGCTGATCTACCATAACAAAAATTTTAAATATAAAAAGAGAAAACGGCCTTACTTGTTAGCCCGTTCCATTGGGTCACCTGTTTTAGGGTCAAGCCGAAAGCACGGGTCATCATCTAACCGTTGCCAGGGGTTGGGCCATAAAGCTCTAAGATAATTTTTAAACCCTTCTGTTATTTCAATTGCACCTTCAAAAAAACACCCCCCTACCCGCGCAGATTCTATAAGTCGACTTGGCGTACCGGCACTTGCTTCAGTTACATCAGAACCCATCCCGCTTCTCTGCGTATCCTCTGCCTCTTTTAATTGTTGATACGGGTCTCGTCGAATCGAAAAACCTTCAATTCCTGTAATTGCCTCACTGACGCCATTAAGAACCGCTCTAATTATTTCACTCCCTTCTTGTGGGAGTCCTTCAGCAGCATTAATGTTAAAACAGACCATCAAAACATATACTAAGTGCTTACCTTGCAAGTTTCTTTTTTTCATTTTTTATCTCTTTTTAATAACTCAAGTGCTTCTAATACAGTAATGTTATCAACTGGTTTGCCAAGTTCAAAAGTAGCTCTTTCAGGTCCTCGAGCAAATATACGAGCCTTATTATCATTAGACCCCATCGCAAAAACTGTTCCTGCACCATTCAGCGCTACTGACTGCACCCAACCATCATGAGCAAAGACCCGTTGCAGCTCTTCCCCCTCAGTTGTTAAATCATAGACCCGAGCCTTACCATCATCAGATCCTGTTGCAAGTATTGTTCCTACACCATTCAGTGCTACTGAACGCACACAATCACTACGAGCAAAGACCCGTTGCAGCTCTTCCCCCTCAGTTGTCAAATCATAGACTCGAGCCTTATTATCATCAGATCCTGTTGCAAGGACTGTTCCTGCTGCATTCAGTGCTACTGAATCCACGAAATCATCATGACCAAAAACTCTTTTGGGTACTTCTCCGCCAGCTGTTAAATCATAGACTCGAGCCTTATTATCATCAGATCCTGTTGCAAGGACTGTTCCTGCTGCATTCAGTGTTACCGAACTCACCCAATCATCATGATCAAAAACTCTTTTGGGTACTTCTCCGCCAGCTGTTAAGTCATAGACCCGAGCCTTATTATCATAACACGCTGTTGCAAGTATTGTCCCTGTTGCATTCAATGTTACCGAAAGCACCCAATTACTATGATCAAAGACCCATTGAGGTCCTACCCCCTCAGCTGTTAAATCATAGACCCGAGCCTTATTATCATTGGACCCGGTTGCAAGCACTGTTCCTGCACCATCAATCGCTACTGAATCCACAATACCACCGTGATCAAATACTCTTACTGGCACCTCTCCGCCAGCTGTTAAATCATAGACCCGAGCCTTGCCATCATGAGACCCGGTTGCAAGTACTGTTCCTGCACTATTAAGCGCTACTGAATCCACAACATCCCTATGAGCAAACTCTTTTGCTTGTCTCCATGGAAGTTGATTAAGCAAACGATTAACAACCTCTTTTTTAACTCTTGCATTTTTTTTTATTACAGAGGCTTGAGCAGCCAAATCTTTCGGAGACTGCTTGCTAAGTGCATCAAGAGCAAGCGCTTGAAATGAAGGTTTTTGTGCGCCTCCTTCTGCTGCACCCAAACTGTTTAAACAAAAAAGAACTATCAGAAGTAATTTATTTTTCATTTTTATCCATTTATATTATTTTTATAGAGGGTATAAACTTTAAGCTCCCCATAGCTACTCTTTTTTGACCCATGCGCGCTTTAGCGGTATCCTGAGGATACAGACCCTATTAATTAAGTAAAGCAGGTTTATGGATAAAAAATACGATCAGCATAGTTTTGATGCTGCCGCCCAAGAAAAATGGGCAGATGAAAAAACCTATACGTTTAAACCAGAAAAGGCTGGAGAACTTTTTAGTATTGATACTCCACCGCCAACCGTCTCTGGATCATTACATATTGGGCATATTTTTTCATACACCCAAACTGACATTATTGCACGCTATAAACGTATGGCCGGCTACAACGTATTTTATCCATTTGGCTTTGATGACAACGGCCTTGCAACCGAACGATTTGTAGAAAAAAAACAAAACGTCACTGGGTATTCAATGCCCCGATCAGAATTTGTGAAACTCTGTCTTGACCAATCACAAGAATCAATTAAAGAATTCACTACCCTTTGGCAAAGAATGGGCATTTCAGCCGATTGGGAAAAAACCTATTCTACTATTTCCCCTGAAGCACAAAAAATTTCACAAGCATCGTTTTTAGATCTGCACAAAAAAGGGCACATTTACCAAAAAGAAGAACCAGCACTTTATTGCACCGCATGCTTTACCTCTGTTGCGCAAGCTGAACTTGATGATGTTGAACTACCATCACATTTTAATGATATTGCATTTAAAGCAGCTGATGGCTCTGAACTAATTATCGCAACAACACGCCCTGAGCTTCTCTATTCTTGTAGCGCTTTATTTTTCCACCCGGATGATAAACGGTATCAAAAATTAAAAAATACCAAGGTAACCGTTCCACTTGCTGGTCACGAAGTTTCTATTTTAGCCGATGAACTGGTTGAAATGGAAAAAGGAACCGGGCTTGTAATGTGCTGTACCTTTGGTGACAAAAATGACATTGCCTGGTTTAAAAAATATGATTTACCGTACCGCCAATCAGTTGGTTTTGATGGTAAATGGGTTGAAGGAACCGGCGAGCTTGCTGGCCTTCGTGTTACAGCAGCGCGCAAAAAAACAATTGAACTGTTACAAGCAACTGGAGCACTTAAAGAACAAAAAGCAATTACCCATCCGGTTAATGTACACGAACGGTGCAAGCGCCCAATTGAATATGTGGTTTTAAAGCAATGGTTCTTGAATATTTTAGACCACAAACAAGAATATTTAAAAGAGGCTGATAAAGTTGATTGGTATCCAAACTTTATGAAAGCACGCTACCGTGACTGGGTTGAAAACTTGCAATGGGACTGGTGTTTAAGTAGACAACGATTTTATGGTATTCCTTTTCCTGTCTGGCATTGTACGGCGTGTGAAGCTTTGGTATTTGCAAAAGAAGATATGCTACCAGTTGATCCACAAGAAACCGATTACCCAGAAGGGTGCCCACAATGTGGCAGCGCTGATTTGAAGGGTGATACTGACGTGATGGACACTTGGAATACTTCATCAATTACTCCTTATATTGTTGCGCAACTTGCAAACCCAACAATGAAAGACCCACTCACGCAAGCGTTTGAACAAAACTTTTTACCAATGTCTATGCG
>JAYPWJ010000007.1:1247-18917 GCA_038135085.1 bacterium | reverse complement strand
CAAGCGCATGACATAATTAGAACCTGGGCCTTTTATACAATAATTAAAGCATACCTGCACAACCAAACTATTCCATGGAAAGAGATTGTAATTTCTGGCCATGTGTTAAGTTCACAAAAAGACAAAATTTCAAAATCAAAGGGCAACAATCCGCTTGATCCAGAAAACTTGCTTTCGCAGTATCCAGCAGATGTTATCCGTTATTGGACCGCATCTGGTTCATTGGGCAATGATGTAGCATTTTCTGATAATCAACTCAAAATTGGCATGAAGCTACAAACAAAATTATGGAATGCATTTAGATTTTTAAAAGATTATATTCCTGATGCTCCAAAAAAACAGCCTGAAAAACTCGGAACTATTAATGAGTGGCTAGTTCACAACATGCACCAAACGTTTATTAAATACGAAGAATATCTTAAAAAGCATGAGTTTGGCCACGCGCTACAAACGCTTGAAAAATTCTTTTGGCAAGATTTTTGTGACAACTATTTAGAGATGGTTAAAGACAGAATGTTTAAACCAGAAAACTATAATTCAGAAGTGATTGTAGCAACCAAGTGGACATTACACCATGTTGGCATGCGCTTGCTCCAGCTGTTTGCGCCCTACATGCCGCACATTACCGAAACTATTTACGGGCAACTGTTTAATGAGGCGGGCTCATTGCACACTACTCAATTAGCAGAAATTCAGACAGCACACAATTACCCTGAAAGCATCAAGGTAACAGAAAAATTAATCAACATTATCGGTGCAGTTCGTCGTTTTAAAACTGAAGAACAACTTTCACTTAAGGTGCCATTGACTGGATTAATTTTACACTCTGTTGATCAAGAACTTTTAAAAACATTGGTACCGCACGAACAGCTGCTTAAGGGAATCACCCATGCAGAAAGCGTAACTTATGCATCTGGTGATATTGAAAAATCGTGCCTTGAAAAGCATGATGATAAATGGACCGCGCAGCTTGATCTTGACCATCTTGAAAAAGAGCATAACTCATGATCACCATTAAAAACACACAACGGAAAATAAAAATCAGTACCGCGCGTATAAAAAAAACAGCGCAAATGATTTTAAATGAACTTGGGTATAGTGACTTTGATTTGGGTATTTGGCTAACCACCAATAAAACCATTCATAGCTACAATAAAGAATATCGCGGTAAAGATAAACCAACCGATATTCTTTCGTTTCCCTACCATCAACTTGAACCGGGCGAACAGATTATTCCAAAAACAGATGATGACAAAAACGTGGGTGATTTAATTATTTCACTTGAGTTTGTGCAAGGGCTTTTGCCATTGTATGATGTCACACTGCAAGACCGTGTTGATACGCTTTTAATTCATGGTATTTGCCACCTTTTGGGCTATTCTCACTATGATGAAGAGAATGATAAAATTATGAGCAAGCTTGAAAAAAAATTGGCCAAGAAATTAGCAAACAATTAGGGACAAACTATGAATAAAAAACATTTTGCACTGCTGCCCTTTTTCTTTTCTATTTGCATACAAGCTGCAGAAACAGAGCATGGCACACTTATTTCAAGTGATTTTTTGGTACGAACAGCCCATTGTTCTGCTTATTATAAAGACGTTGATGGTCGCCCCGTTTATACATTTACCCCCAATAATGAATTTAAAGAAACACATAAGTCCATTTTAAGATATTCTGATGAAGGACATTTAGAAATTAAACACAATATTGGCACATTAAGCATGGTAGAAAGCGACCCAGCATTTGTTGGTAAAATTTATGCCCGAGCCCAAGCTCTCAGAAGCAATCCAAAACAATAAGGTATTCTATGAAGACTAAGTGGAGTGTATTTTTAATAACAGCTTTTGCATTACCTCTTGCTGCAAGTGAGCCGCAAAGGGAACTACTGGAAGGTCTTGTTGAGTACAAGGGACGTCCCCACACGGTGCATTGTACAATTAGCGAATATACTGGTGGCCATATTTATACTTTAACCCCAACAAAAAACGCTATAAGTAAAACCTATATTGGGTACATTAATGGAAAATTTGAAGCTCGCCATATTCCAAACCACCCTTTAGGAAGATCTCTTATTGAAACAGCAAATCAAGAAGAACTGGGGAAAATGTACTGTAAACTTGCTAGTCTCTATGCAAAAAATTACCCAATTAAAACTTTTTTCTTGAATGGATTTTTTAATTTTTTATCTTTAATTAGTTAAAGTTTGCTTCGCTTAAAAATTCCGTTATCTTACTTGTAATCATCTTACTCATCTTATAACTAAAGGAAGATAATGAAAAAAACTTTATTAGCACTGGTCTACTTAACAACGTCACTTTCAAGCACAGCAACACCATTACGCCACTTAGCAACCAAAACTGCCGCTTTCCGTACTTTAACAACAGCTAAAAATGCTGGAGTAAAAGCTGCACAAAACAGCCCCAAACATTCTTTTAAATCTTTTATTGCAGGCACAGCATTTGGAGCTGTTTCAACTGTAGCAACAGCCTATGCATGGGGTAAACATTATATTGAAGAAACCCCACTTAACGAAATTTAAACATAAACCAATGGGGGTTAAATTCTTTTTGAAGAAAAAAGATTTATGACAAGATAGATGCGCTTGAAAAAACAGAATATGAAACCGATGTGTATCATAAATATTATGGTGTTCATGCAGTTTTTGTGGACACTTATTGGTGCTAACGCGTGAGATTTTTCTTTCTCAAGTTGTGTGATTTGGAATAGAGGTATAAAAAAGGGGAACCGAAGTTCCCCAATTTCTTTTCATTTTAGTCTACAAACGAGCACTAACGCCTAGATCTGAACCACTTTTATTTTCATTATAACTGTTCTGTGTGGAACCCTTTTTAAGGTTTTTTCTAGAAGCTTTATTACTTTTTTGTGTGGTGCCTTTGGGAGATTGAACCCTTTTGCCAATGGTTTGGTATTGGTATGTGCCCCCAGCACTTCCTATATCACTTAGGGCGTGCCCAAAGGATCCCCAGCCCGCATGAGCGCCAGTTACGGACAACAACACAATTGATAAAAATAATAGTTTCTTCATTTTTTCTCCATTTTTTAAGAAACTTTACTTATCACCATGATAAGCTTAATTTATAGTTTACTAATTCGATAGTTCAATTTGCAAGGGTTTTTGATAATTTTATAATCGAAGTGTGCTTATTTAAGCTTAAGAGGGTTATTGACAAAGCAAGTTAAATATTTATACTTGTAATTAAATGGAATTGTTTTATATGGAGGTTATACAATGAAAAGGTTATTCTTATTTTTTACCCTTTGTGCGGGAATTACTCAAAATGGCTTTAGTGCAGAAGCTTTGGCTTATGACCTTGGGGTAGAAAAAACTTTTGTTCAAGTAGATCAAAGTTTTGTTGATCAATTTTCTGCTATTAAAGATTTTTTTGAAAGTGATGATCATGCAAATATCACTGATGACCAAATATTTTCTTGTGCTTTTATTACAAAAAAACAATTTGATCTTTTACAAGAATTGGTAGCAATTACCACTCAAGAAGAATACCAAGCAAAAATTAACAAACTTTCAATTGAAGAACTTATTGCCCTTTACAAAGCGGTGAACTTTTTAAAACTTACTCATCCTAACAAAATTCAATCTATTAAAAATGCTTTGTTCCAAAAGCTTTTAGTGCTTAACGGACACACGCAAGATTATGCTTCTTTTTGTAATGAATTTTCTGAAGGAAAAGCTCTTTTTAAAGAAGTAAGAGCAGAACAAATTGCAATTCAAGAAAGAAGAGAAGCAGAGAAAGCAAAAGCCAGAGAAATTGAAAAACTAGTAAAAGCAAAAGCTGCAGCTAGAAAAGCAAAAGAAGAAACAGAAAAAGCAAAGCAAGCAAAAAGAAACGCGCAAGAAACTGCTCAAAAAGAAAAAGAACAAATGGCCGCAAAACTCAAAGCGGCAGAGGAAGCGCAAAGAAAAGCTGAAGCAACAGCTCAAAAAGCAAGAGAAGAAAAAAGTGCCACAGAAGCTGCAAAAACTCTACTCGAAGAAGAAAAAGCACACCAATTGGCTGTCGCAACACAAGAAAAAGAAGCTGCAGAAAAACATTTAGAAAGAATCAAAAAAACAGCTCTTCTTGTTGGTGTCCCTGCAGCTTTATTAGTACTTTATAAAATATTCCGGTAAATTTAAATAGAGGTTATTGAAATAAAGAAGTTGTAAACCGTTCTTCAAGAAGATCCGAATCATTAACCGATTCTTTGAGCCATTCAAGAATCAATTTTTCTTGTTCAACTTCAGATAACTGCCATTTAAGATTTGAATCACGTAGCTTTTGTGTTAATTCATAAAGACACAGCGCAACACTAACTGACACATTAAAGCTTTCAGTAAAACCATACATGGGAATACAAACTTGCTGGTCAGCCAAATGAGCAAGCTCTTCGCTGAGGCCTTCATCTTCAGTGCCAAACAACAGCGCTGTTTTTTTGGTAATATTAATCTCAGAAAGTGGTGTTACTGCATGTGGGCTTGTTGCAACCAATTGATACCCATTTTTTTTCAATTCTGAAACACAATCTTGTATAGTTTCATAACAATTTATATTGAGCCACTTACCTGCACCAGAAGCAACTGCATTGTTAACATTGAGCTGATTACGATCGGTAATGCAATGAACATCTTGAATACCAAACGCCTCACATGAACGTAATATTGCTCCAGCATTATGTGATTGATAAACGTCTTCAAGCACAATTGAAAGATGCCGTGTACGCTCTTTTACCAGATGATCAATTTTGGCAAAACGAGCCGGAGTGACAAACTGCTGAAAATATTTGATTAATTTCTGTATTTCCATGAACTACTTCCATACCGTTAAAAGTGTAACCCCTAGCCTACTTAAGATAAATTGGTTATTCAAGAGGGTGTCTCTATTTAAAGAAAGTTAATTTTTATATATCAATCTATTTTACAGACACTGTAAAATAGAGTATACCTTGTCTATCGTTTTCAACCAATAAGCTGATTAAATAATTCTATGGATAAAGTAAAATTTCTTTTTGCAGCGTTTTTTTTACTGCTTACAAATAATGTATTTACTGAACCAGAACTTAAATGCCCGCCCGGAACCGAACTTGTTTGGGGCTGCCTGCCAGGAGAAAAAATACTCCAGCAGCTATGTGCAGTTTGCACTAAAGATGGAAATACTCAAAGCCAAAAAGTTGAAACCGTCGTTTATACCGGTTCCCATTCTGGTTCCCATTCTGGTTCCCATTCTGGTTCCCATTCTGGTGTTGACGGGAATGATCTAAACGCAGCAGCAAGCAACCGGTTTCCGTTCTTGCCACAAATAGGGGCTGACAGTTTTTTTGCCCGCTCTTGGCAAGAGATGCTTTTATCAAAAGAGATGCTTTATACAGCGCTTTCTTTAGCAGGCATTGGCTATGGATATATTTATTATCAACTTAAAAAAGCGGTCTGGTTAACACACAATAAAAATGCCTGGTGCAATTGGAAAGAGGATGTTCCTTCTCAAGAACTGTATACTATTCCACGCAAGAAGCTGGCTGAAGAGCTGCTTCAAAAGATACAGGTCCGCTATTTAAACCCCAAAAACCCAACCGACCATGTTGGGCCTTTGAATGTTTTTCTGGAAGATTATCGTGCTGAACTGCATACGTTTAGGGATTATTTTCGCATTGCCAAATGGCTTACAAAACTTCATCTGACCGATCTTTTCCCTATCAAGCAAGAAGAGATGACCAAGATGAAAGAAGGTATTGAACGTCTTTCTTATTTAAAGTCCGTCTTTTTTGATTGGACCACCGAATATAAAACGACCCGCTGCTTACCTGATATTAGTTAAAGCCACCGCCTCCGGTCATGCCAAGACGGGAGATGAAATACTTAATATCATCATCACCAAATCGAAGCCCAAGCCCAAAGAATGCATTTCCATTGTGTCGACTAATAAAGTCATCAGCACCAAAGTCAAAGTAGAAATTACGCAAGAAGAACACACGGTTGATCCACTTCAAGTGCGGACGTTGGTCATTAATTCTGTCACGCCCCCTCATATCAAACGCTTCAAACGAGGTAACCCAACGAAGTTTGTCGGTTCCAAACGGAATATCATAATCAACACCAACACCAAAAGTACCATCAAATAAACCGAATCTAAATGCAGTATCGGTAAAGCTCTTACCAAACTGAAAACCAACTTTTTTGGTATCACGCGTTCTAATAATTTCACGTTTTTCTGGCGAAAACTCAAGCTTTCTGAACTCATTACCAGTGGTCAATGTACTTAAAACTTCATCAATATTATATTTATTACCACTTGTATCATAATACTCAGTATCAGTTACTTTTCTTACAATAGAACCCTTAGTTGACCCCATAAATTGCAACATATAAAAATGGTCTTGGTTCGGGTGAATACGAATATCAAAGTATCCTTTTGCATCCTTAAGTTCAAAATTTTCAGCAGGAGAGTACATACTTTCAAAGTGAGAATCAAACACTACGCCCAAACTTTCAACCTTAGAGAAATAGTTTTTAAGCCCTTGCACTGCAACTTTAAGATCTTGATAGGTTTGGTCTTCGTTTACTAACTTACCAATAAGCCCTTTACCATCATCAATTTTACTTGCAACCGATCCAAAACTTCTAAACCCATCACGTGTTTGAAGCGCTGCTTCCTCAATTGCATCGGCAGTACTTTCTAACTTGTCGGCCATACCACCAAAGTCACGATCAAATACGTTGGCGATTCGTTCAACATTTCTATCAAACGATGGCAATGTTTCATCTGAAAGCCTAGTTGCCAAACGATGGAAATCATCTTTAATTAACGGCATAGTTTCACGCATTTGCCCAGCAAATTCACGAACATCTCGTATAATTCCATTAACATCATCTTCATTCGTACTTACGATACGATCAATAATTGTTGAAAATGAAGCAATTCGAGATGCTGCAGAACTGAAGTCTACCATAATTTCTTGTAGGCGCTGTTTACCATCGCCACTCACCAATGAATCTTTAATTGAAAGGGTGATATCTTCAACGTTACTTGCAATGGTTCCAAACTGTTGCAATAAATCATCAAGAGAAACTGGCGCTTTGCCCGGCTTACCCAACGGAGCACCATATTTTAATGGTGGAGCAAGCGGATCACCCGGAATAATTTCAAGGTATTTAGTCCCCAGCAAACCATCTTGACGCACTACTGCATAAGCATCAGCTTTTAATTGGTACTTTTTGAGTACCATAATATCTGCCTGTGCATTGTAGCCACCCTTCTGCTTACGCTGGGCAAGGCCAATAGCAGAAACCCAACCGACTTTTACACCGGCAATCTTAACATCTGCTTTTTTTGAAAGTCCTGAAACATCACTAAAATATACAATTTGTTCTCTATAGCTTCCACTATCTAAACGAAAAACGCCGATTTGAAAGGTCATATAGAAAAAAATTGCCAGTGCCCCCAGAACAAAAATTCCGACACTGGTTTCTGTATTTATTCGCACTATTCCCCTTCACTCAAAGCCAGTAAATTCTTTTCACTTCAAATTCCTCCCCTTGCTTGGTAAACGATCGCGCTACTATAGCAAGGAGTTTTTGCCCTACGTTCCCAACTTTTCCATAACATAACACAGAAAATACTCGAGGCTCAAATTTTGGGGTGAAAAGGGCAACTACCTCTTTAGGTAAACTTTTATAATCTTTTCCGTACAATGGTTTCAAGAAAGTGTCCCAATCTTTTTCCCAAGAGATCTCTGCTGGGGTTACTTTCTTAATGATTTCTTCGATCTGATCATCTTCAAGCGGCTTATTCATTTCTTCAGCCTTTAAATCATACAACAATCTAACCGAGTGAGAAAACACAAACGGATTGATAGTCGGCTTTTTAGACCATAAAGTAAATATATCAGTTAAATAAGGTTTTTTTAATGACGGCTCATCTTTTTGAGGCGGAATATAAAAAACATTATTACGCATTTCTTTAAACTGCTTAAAACCTAATAAATCGGTAATATCAAGAAGTTCATATTTGGATTCTTTGATAAAACCAAGCATTGCATCATAAAGATCTTGATCCTTTGCTGCTGGCTTAAGTTTATCAAAAAGATCCTTAAAATAAATATCACCGTTGAAATTTAGCTTTTTATTATTTCTAAAATTTCTTTTCTTATAATTAATCAATTTATTAAGGGGAATTTTGCCTTCTTCACAAGTAATACATACCGAAAGCGTTCCATCCACACCTTCTTGAGCTTCTGTAAAATCAAATGTCTGCCACCTGTTTTGAACTTTTAACAATACCTTAAGAAGCTGCTTTGCCCGCTCTTCTGGATCATTCTTTTTTTGTGCTCCCTTTTTATCGTCATCTTCAGAAGGCGGAGTCAACTTTTTATCATGAAGCGCAAGCTGATTTAGCGCAATTGGAATTCCACAACGAGCAAGCTGTTTTGCTTTTTCACGTTGTACTATTACCGGAATAAAGGAATTATAAAGTGAACCTTTATAATAAAGCTGAGTAACCAAAATAGTTGCCAAGGTCAACATCAAAAACACAGAAAGCAGGGCAAAGCCTTTTTTCATGCTATTCATTATCTTACCCCTCCCATAATCGGTCCTGGAGGTGGCGGAGGTGGTGCTGTTTTTTGCCATTTATCAAGCTTGCCTTGAACCCCTTCACTTAAAGGATTCTTATCCATAATATTTTTAATAGTATCCGCTCGAGGATCTTTTTTCTCTTGCTTTTTCTTTTTTGGCTGTATTCGTTTCATACCTTTTAAAAGCACTGTTTTTTGTCCATACATTGGCGCAAAGGTAAACTCAAAGGTGTATTCCTGTTGATCCAAATCAAAAAGAACCAACGCCATTTTAATGAAATTGGGAATCAGTGGAAGTTTTTTACCCTCATCATCACCATTATCTTCTTGCTCTTTTTGATCTTCAACGTTCCAACGTTCAACCGTTACAAATTCTTCTTTTTCTTCATCAGTTCCTTGAACTTCTTTTTTCTCTTTTTCATCTTCTTTTTTTACATAAGGCGATGCAGATTCTTTTTTTGATTCTTTAACTGGCAACGCTAAAAAGGTTGTTTTCAAGCTTTTAATACCATCAATAACCACAAACCCTTTTACCCCTTCAGTTGCTTCTGAATCAAATTTTTTAATATCAGTAATAGAGGACGATTCCTGACGATGCAATTCAAAAAGCTCTGGATTATTTTTATCTGGGACCATCTTATACATAATACGCGCAACACGTGGCTTTGACATATTATAAACATCAAGCGGGCTGGTAGTAATAAACGTAAGCAACGTTATATTATCCCCTTCATGCTCAGTATAAAATATTTTTTTAAGTGGCTGTTCTTTTTCTTTATTTGTGCTTTCTGATTCTTCATCTTTTTCATCATGTTCGTCTATTTCTTTTTTCTCTTTTTCATCATCTTTCTCTTCTGATTCATCATCTTTTAATGGAATCAATTTTGGAGCAAAAGCACTTGCCAGCTCTTTTTCTAAAAGATTCTGAAAAACTGAAACGCGCATATCAACGCTTGATACCCTTGAAACCTGTTTAATTGATTTGCTTAATTGCCATAAGCTTTGTACCAATACCCCCATAACCAAAGAGCCAACAATAATTGCAATCATAACTTCTAGAAGAGTAAATCCTTTTTTCATTGTTCTTTCTTCTCTTCATCTGGTGGTTGCGGTACAAACAGCAAATTAACAAGCGATTCTTCTTTCTTTCCGCCCCATTCTTCCCAAGTGCCAGTCACCGTTTCTTTAAAAAGATCTTTGAACCGAGAAAATTCTGAACCTTCAGCAGGGCTTTTTTTATACACTATCTGCATTAGCGGCTCTTGGAGTTCTTCTTGCTTAGTAGTTTCATCCTCTTTAAGTGGCTCAATGAGTACTGAATCAAATACTGGTTTAAGTGGCAATAGATGCCCAAGCTTATCTTTATTTACAATAACCCGTTTAAAAACACTATATTGCAGCATTAAAATAGGAGTTAATAAAATCCCCATCATTGCTAAAGCAATTGCAACTTCGGTCAACATAAAACCGTTAGAGTGAGGATGGATTCTGAAATTCTTCATACACTGTAAACTGTACTCTAAAAGGGTTTAACGCTAAACTCAACTCCTGACCATCGAGCGTATGATGCGTATCTTTTGTATCAATCAAATTAATAATAACTTCTTGTGCCATTCCTTCTGGAATAACAAAAAACCAAACATCTTCCATGACACTATCACTCGCATGCTTTCCAACTTCATCAACCCCTTCAACAAAAAACTGTTTAATCTCAAATTGCTCAGGCCACTCATAGTTTTCGGGCAATGAATCAAGAACTACCGGCTCAAAAACTGCCTCTCCGTCATGATCAACTTCTTTTGTTTTACGCTCCATACGAATAGTACGTTGAGCCAAATTAAAAATTACTTTATGCGGAGCACCCGTTTCAAGTGATTGCACCCATGCTTGACGTGCAACAGTATTTAAACCTGCAACAAATTCCTGCTGCGCATAAAGTGGCACCCGTCTAGAAAAATTAGGTGCCACTACCATGCCTATTATTGCGAGAATAGCGATAACAAGCGCTATCTCTACTAAACTAAACCCAGCCCGTACATTAGGCATGAATTCTCTCATCTTCAGCACCGTCAGGCCCACCTTCACCATCGGAATAGAGCTCATATGGCTTTGAAGATCCTGGTTCTGAACGATGATAAACTAAATCATTATCCCACCCATCAACAGGAACATAATCTTCATCATCAGTATCTAAGTAAGGCCCATGCCACTTTCTTGCAACTGATTCATCAAGTGGTTTACGTATAAGATCTGAAAGTGTTTCAGGGTAGCGTCCCGTATCAGAGTAATATGAAGTAATTGCTTGTTTTACTGAACGTAAGTTTGCTTCAGTTGTTTTTATTTTTGCTTTACCAAGATAGCTCAACATTCTTGGACCAACAGCCAACGCAAACACTGCCATAATTGCCAAAACAATCATGACTTCAACCATACTCAAACCTTTTTTAAGACTTGGAGAAAAAGTCATAGTTTTCCTTTCTGTAAACTATTTTACATTATACTTACCATTGGAAGCGCAACGGCTACCACAATGGTTCCCACTACAACCGCCATTATCAAAAGCATCGCCGGTTGCAAAAGCTCAGAAAGCCCATCGGCTCTTTCTGAAAGATCTTTTTCGTAGTTACTTGCAACCTCTAAAAGCATTTTATCAAGGTTTCCACTTTCTTCCCCTGTTTCAATCAAATAAATCGCAATAGCAGGAAACACCCCAGTCTTTTTGAGGTACTGCGCTATTTTACCCTGTTTAATAATATTTTCCCGCGCTTTTTCAAGTTCACTTTTTAAAACGCGGTTATTAATAATATCACACACAATACCCAACGCCTCAGAAAGCCTTACACCACTTTCTAAGAGCATACCAAGGGTACTACAAAACTGAACAATTGCACCCATTCGTGAAAAATATTTAATAATAGGGAGCCGCAATTTGAGTTTATCAAGCTGATAGCCTCCCGATTCTGTGGACTTCCAATAAGAAAACCCAAAAATCAAACTCCCAATTAAAAGCGCAAGCAAAATATAATGATTCACAATAAAATCTGAGAAGCTCATAATAATTTCAGTAACAAACGGAAGCTCCTTGCCCTGCGAACTAATAGTTTTGGTTAACTTTGGAACTACAAACACCATCAACGCAAATGCAATGGTTAAAATAAGCCCAAGCTGAATAGAAGGACCACGCAATGCACCACTTATTTTTTTGCTCATTGCATCTTCTGCTTCCATGTAATTAACCAGCCGATCTAAAATAGTTTCAAGCTTTCCGCTTGCCTCACCAGCACGAACCAGCTGCACATAGGTGTTATTAAAAACATGAGGATACCGTTTGAGCCCATCAGCCAATGATCCACCTTCTTTAATACCATCTTTAACAGAAACCAAAATACTATGCATTGGCCCTTCAAATTGATCATCCAACAGATCAAGCGCATCAAGCAACGGCACACCAGAGTGTAAAAGCACCGTCAGCTGCTTGGTAAAAAGAAGTTTTTCCTTAAAAGGCACACTTCTTCTAAAAAATGTGGCAAAAAAACTTTCAGATTTTGCCGCTTTATGGGCCTGCATAATAGAAGTTGGATAGACACCTTTCCGTTGCAGCAATTCACGAACACCCCCTTCAGAAGGTGCATCCAGTTGCCCTGTTACTTTTTTCCCATCCTTAGAAAAACCCTTATACACATAGAGTGCCATAGTTAGTTCCTGGTTACTGAGGAATAAAACCCTTTATTATTATTACTTTTTTCGTGCTAAACTAGCGGTATGTTGAGTATCTTAATCAAAAAGGATGCAAAATATGAATAAAACCTTGCAATCACTTTTACTTTGCTCCTTGGTTACCGTTTCTTTCATTCATAGTGCAGTTGAACAAAACTCGCAACCTTCAGGGTACAACAAAACAACAAAAAGATCTCGCAGAAGGCTGTCCCGAGCAAAAACTGCTCAAACTGCTGCGCCAGTACTTGATAAACAAGAAACTGAAAGAATGGCTGACCTTGAACAAAAATGCGAACCGCAGGTACTGCGCTTTGATAACCAACCAACGCAAGCTGATAAAACATTATGCCTGTTTTTGAATCGACTTCAGTTTACCCAAGAAGGAATTAGCACCTTCTTTAGCCAAACCTTTAACCGGCGAGAATATGGCGCGCAATTTTTACCGCACAACTTTTCTCACCTTATTCAATTTTTAGAATACGGCAAAAAAGCAGAGCAACCACATGATTACTTTGATGGAGTTATTCGTTTATTCCATACCAAGCTAAAATCTGCTTCGTTTGTAAATGCTGCAGCGTTTGAAGCGATGCTTGATAAATCAACTCCTTTTCTTGCTGACCTTTTGCCACAAGAAAAACTTTCACTTTGGAAGGACATTAAAAAACTTTTATGGACCAACTTTAGAGATAACTTTTCATTCTTAAAACAAAGCCCAATGGCGTTTTTTGAAGATATTTCTGATCAGCTCATTCAAAAAATAAAACTGGATGTGACTACTCCCGACCGCCTGCGTGCAACTATTATGCGCTTTATGGGTGGGTCAATTGATAAACTTGCCTGGAGCCCTGATGACCAAATTGGAACATGGGAATCGTTCAAGAAGATCGCCAATCAAATTAGCCTGCTCTATGAAAGAGGGGTTATTAACGACCCATTTGATTTAAATGAACTCTATTGGAGCCTTATTGAACGTTACTGCTTCTTTTTAGAATTGACCGGTTCAAAACTGAGCCTTGCAACAGTTGAAAAGATGAAACATGATCTTAATTCTGGTGCGCTTACCTGGCTACAGATTGAAGAACAAGAAGAAGGCCTTGAGACAAAATCAGAACGACTTATACAAGCACTTATTGAAACAGAAGCAAAGATAAGAGTTTTTAAAGAAGGAGTCTTAACGGAAATACTTCCTTACTAAGAGAGCGTTACTGCAAGTTGACAAAACTACCATATGTTTTAGTATCTCATCAGAAAAAGTTTTTTACACTCTACATAAACCCAAGAAAGGTTGTTATGAAGAAAAATGTAGCGTTGTCTCTTATTTTAGTTTCATCAGTAGGAATTTGCTTTGCAGAGGACATGCATCCAGAATCAAAACGTGTAGTAAGTGCAATAAAAAAAGAGCTTGATGAACTCAAAAGAGAAATTAAAACCCCTAATAAAAATGGTGATAAAAAGTCTCATCCATGTGTAGCATTCTCAGATGGCGGTAAAGACGCTTCTTGGTCAGCTACAATGATTCTTGGACTTGCAAAAATGCTGACCGGCAATGAATGGAGCGTACATGATCTTGGTGTTGTAGCTTTACCATTTTCTCACAGCTTAATGCATCATGAAGCAAACGGCTTAAGCCATCCATTTGTAAGCTGGCTTTCAAGTAACTGGACTACACTTGGTCTAAGTGCGTTAGTAACTGCTTATTGCAAATCACACAATTGCTCTTCAAAAGAAGCTTTCAATGCTGTTGTAACTGCTATTTACGTACAATATGCAGCAGCTATCGGAGCAGCACGTCTTGAAGTTGAAGACATGCTCTAAAGCTTATTTTTAGCTTAAAAAAAGACCCCGAAAAACCCAGGGTCTTTTTTTTTGTCTATCAAACGGTGTTATAATAAGCTATACGACTATTTACCAATAATGGAGATTTATGAAAAAGAAATTTATTTTAGCCTTAACAGTTTTTTTTGGACAGATCTTTGCAGGCCAAGAACCACTGCCTCACTTTACTGCTCTGTATAAAAATGCATTTATCCAATATGGGCTCATGCAACCAACAGACCCGTACTTTCCCGTTAAAGTTATTACAGGAAGTTCCCATATTTTTCACGCATTTTGTATATTTAATCAACCTAATAGTAGTTTATTGGAACCTGCTATTACTTTTGACCCTAAAGATTTTTCTCGCCCGTACGGGTGGAATCGTTTTACTGCACACCATGAAATAGGACATTTTGAAGATGCTTTAAACAAAAGTAACTATAATTGGAAAAAGCTTGTTAATCAAGATAGAGGACTAAAAATAAATTCTATCATTTCAGGCTGCACGGCTTCTCTTATTATCCCATTTGGTTTTACATTTTTTCATTTAAAAAATAATCCCAGCAGCTCTTTCTATGAGACTCTTACCAAAATAGGTCTCTCTGTCGCATTAGGAAAAGCTGCAGAAAAAGGAGTTAAAAACCTCATGACTGCCAGGGCCTCTCATGCATTTGAAACCTATGCTGACGAACGAGCATGCCAAACCATTGAATGCGACACATGCTGTTTTCAAGCCGCACAAGAATTTGGATATCATCAAAATGAAGCAGAAAGCTTGAAAAACAGAAAGCTACTTTTTTATTCTTACCTCACCTATCCTCTCTACTTTTTAAAAGGAATTGGCCATCCCCCTGACTATTTAAGAGGGCACGCTGCACAGCAAGCAGGTGAAAGATACGCTCAAGAGAATAAGCGCTGTGACTATCACAGAGACCCCACAAAAACAGGCACCGAACTTAAAGACGAATATGAACAATATCCTCTATTAGAGGTATCACCTTAAAAACTCATGGTCATGCCAAAACCAAATTGTTGGCTTTGAACCGACCGTATTCCTTTAAATGGATGCATAAAGAAAAGATTAAATTGTGGTCTATTTTTTTGATGCTCTTCTGTTGAAGTATCCCACTTTAATTGCGCAATAAGATTATGAGTGGTCCATTCTTTTAATGAATCAGCGGTGTTTGCAATCGTTGAGTTATAATCATTTGAGATTACGTAAAGGGTCTCTTCCCCTCGCTTTACGTACTGATATGCCAGACGAGCAGAAATACCTTTTCCAATTTTTGGCTCACAATAAAGGGTAAAGCGCTGAGTAAAACCAGGATCTTTTTGTACTTCTGTTTTTGTTAACAGTAAAAAATCTGTCTGATCTTTATCAACTTTAATTCTGCGCATACGAGTATTATTAAACACGTGCGTTAACTCAACATCAATCCCTGCATCAATACGATGAACAAAGTTAATGTTCAGCCCTGAGCCCACAATGAGCCCTACAGAACCATCATTACCAAACGGCATAAACATGACTTTGTTTTCATCATTTTTTATACCGGTAGGAATTGTCACACCAACACGTACAGCAGGGTCAACTCGTTTAATCCATGGTTTACGTTGGCGGTAGCTCCCAGTCCAACCACCCATTAAAAGCGCGTCACCTTGACCTGCTCGTTCCCAAGAAGAAAGGCTTAAACCATTCCCCCAGTTTGCAACATTTGTAGCGATGTTATCAGTAATATTTGTTTTAGTGCAGGTGTCATCGGCAGTGATACTTTTTGTTTGATCAGTAAAAGTAAGCCCTTTTAATTCTGTTTTATAAAACGGAAGGGCAGCGCTTATCCACCAATTGTCTGAAAAATAATAGCGCCATTGGAACATATAACTAAAATGAACTTTAAAATCACCGCCTACTTTAAAATGGCCTCGCACACCATCGTCACCATCAATTGCATTACATTCTTGCGCAATGTTTGCAAGCTCAGTTCCTGCAGCGTAACCTTTCACCATTGCAAGGGCGTTTTGATCAGCGTTCCACAACTGTGTGTCATTAACCTTATCACCATTACCATCCCACGCTTGCACGCCAGAAGTAGTTCCCAATAAGAAAGTGTTACTCAATTGCACTCGCTGTTCAGAACGCTTGCGAAGCTGCAAATTATAATCCCACGGGCGCACAAAGTTAACTGGTGCAACTGCACAAAGCTGGCCCATTACAGTTAAAAATAATATTGAAAAAAACTGTTTTCGTATCATCATGATAAAACCTTTTGTCTATTCAAGGACTCGAAGCCCAAAATCACCATACACTAACCAAGAGCCCGTTGCAGAATTCCGTGTAAGCCCCAAAAGCGTTGAGGCGGTCACATCTAAATTTAAATCTATTTCTTTTTCATTATTATAATTAAAAGGAGTTCCTGCGCCCGCTTTAAGTGGTAACCGTACAAGCTGCGGAGCCTGCGTAAGCTGTTGTGGGCTAGTTGCAAGTAACGTTGCTCCATTAGTTGCAAAGTTCCCGCGGTATTTACCTAAAACAGTCATAACCGCATCAGTAATTACACCCGCCGCGCTTTTTAACACGGGATGGCGGACCACCGCAACAGTCCCATCGCCCACTGCTGTTGAGGCATCGGTAATTTCTAATCTTCCCAATGATGCATTTTGTAAGCTCACTGAAGAAGCAATATAATACACTTGGCCAGGAGCACCATCAGCAAACTCATACGGTAGCAGTGATTTTGAAAGTGGAATTAATTTAGTTACACCAGTTTGAGCGTCAGGTAAGTTTACTGCAGTCCAATCAACATCACTAGAATTTGCTGCTGTTGAAATGTTTTTTGTATCACCAGTTCTATAAAGCCCATTGCTTGTTGCCAAAAGACCAAGCGTTTTTGATGCAACAAAATCGGCAAAACTATGATGACTTGCAAGCCCCAAACCGGTAACTGTTGCCAACGTTTTTGCTGTTGGGCTAACCGCATTCAAATCAGTTGCATCGATTCGATATAAAGTATCATTGGTTAAAATATAAAGAGCTTCAGTGCCGCCAGTTGTTACTGCCATCCACAATTTTCTAATGTTAGAAAAACTGCCAACTTTTTGAAATGAAAGGCTGGTACCAAAAAATGAAAAGGTGTTAAGAAGTCCACTTGCTGCCCATCCATCCCGATTTGTATCACGTAATAATGCAAGGCCACCAACACCACCAACGACAACATAGCACCCATTAGTTCCATCGCGTACAATTGTAGCACTCGTAATAGCGCCAAGGTCATTTAAATCACCGCCACTTACTGAAATAACTTCTGTATCATCAGCAACTGCACCACCCTCAGTTGAGGTTGCTCCAATTGCACCACCAGTAAATGTTCGTTGATCGGTGGTAAAATCACCTGTTGTTGCACTAAAGGTTCCACCAGCGTCAGTTCCTGTTTTAACAATCACCACTTTTTTATAACCAGTGGCAATCATTAACGCAACATTATCATCATCATCTTGGTCAAAACTTGGGTACGTTTTATCAAAATTAAAAAGCCCCATGATACCGCCTTG
>JAYPWJ010000007.1:0-1237 GCA_038135085.1 bacterium | reverse complement strand
CATCTGCAGAGCCTGAACCCCAGCTGGTTCTTTTGACCGTATCAGGGCTTCCGGCTGTTCCTTGGAGCGTAAAGATCTCTCCTTTTGTTGGCGCAAATGCAAATCCATCAACTCCTTGTGCCGTGTTGGCCATATAATAAACACGTTCCCAAGCGGTCCATTTAGCAATTCTGCCTTCACTATCAAAGAGTGCTTGTGAGTAAAAGATTCCTGGTTGTTCTGGGGCAGCTTTAGCACTCGTTGAAACAAATACAGTATCTTTATAAACCTGAATATCAGAAACAGTCCCTGGAACAACTCCTCCACCAACTTGAGCTTTATCGTTATCAGTCGCTGTATCAGTCGCTAATAAATCTCCAGCTGCTGTTGCTTCTGTTTGAAATCCGCGCCCAACAAAATGCTGAATTCCGTTTGTTGCTGTTTTAAAATAGTTTGTTGGTGTTGAATTAAATTTTGCCGCCGTGCCATGGGTAGTACTTGTTTTCCATGCTGAAGTATTGCTTGGGTTTGCCCGCTCGTTAACAAGAGGGATAGCATTTACACTTTTTACTGGATTGTCATTACTGGCATTGCCGCGAACAATTAAATAACTAAGCCCCGTAGAAGTATGCATTGTCCGCACATTAAATATATGAATAGCCTGTCCTGGGCCATTAGGACTTCCGACTATTTCATCATCTTGTCCACCCGTAAAAGCAGCGGCTGGTGCAATTCCTGAAAATTTAAGTTTTTTATTTCCATTAACTGTTTCAACCCTTGCTACAATAATTGGACGAGCTCCGTTGTCCCCACCATTTCCAGCACGAACCGCAATATACAAACGTTGCAATACTCCATCCCAGTGAAGATCAACAGCATTAGCATTAATACCCCCAAGGTCTCCACCTCCCATTTTTATTGCTGCAGTATCTAAGGCTATTTCAACTGCTCTTGCATTAGTATCGTCACCCGTAACCGCTTTTTCTTGGGTAAGTGTTGTTGCTGTTTTAGTAAACACTGCAATGCCACCGTTAGCGGTGCCAAAATCGCCACCGTTTGGCTTAACTGCGGCAAAAAGCGTATTGCCTGTTCCAGTCAAAGAACAACCATGAGCATTGTCCCCAACTGTTACAACTCCAGCAGAATTAGACGGCGTTGCATTTGCATCTTTAATAGTTGTTATACTCACCATATTTTGAGTTGCTGCTGAAAGCTTACTGGTAATCCAATAAAGTGCATCTTGATCATCATCCCGCAC
>JAYPWJ010000006.1:6564-25886 GCA_038135085.1 bacterium | reverse complement strand
GATCAAGAGGGTGTTATGGTATTGCCAGCTTCAACCTTTGATTATGATGGTAATTTTTTCCGTGTTGGTTTGGGCCGTAAAAATATGCCAGAGGTTTTACAAAAACTAGAGAGTTGTTTATAAAAGGAGCGTAATGGCAAGAAGAAAAAAGGTAACAGTTAATGATGAAATGCAAACTGGCTATACGTATGAATTAACTGAACCAGAAGGCAAAAATTTTGATCCTGAATTTAAACCAGAATTGACTCCAAAGCAGATGCTTGCACTTGGGGTTTTTGGTGGGCGGTATATGCGTGATTGCACCAAGGAATTTCCTAAAGATTGGTTCACACGTGCAAAGTTTCATCCAAAAGAGCTTCCTGGGAATGATAAAGCGTTAAACTATTTTGGCGTGAGTGCTTCGCAACCACTTTCTGAATGGCGTAAAAAGGGATGGGTGTACCCTGATGATCCACGTGGTTGGTTTCAATGGTACTGCCGTTATTACATGGGTAGACGGCATCCCTATGATGCAAAACAAATTAAACGTTGGAAGGCAATCAAGCGCCATATTGGCCAAATTAAAAAAAATTGCGTAAAGGGTGATCTTGAGTGCCGAAAACGTCAACGACAAGCACTGTTACATTGGGCATACGACAGCCGGAAAATGTAGAACCCTACTTTATGCAATGAAAAGTGCGCCACCCGTGATAAGCGCTATTGTTCCAAAAAATCCTAAGAATGCTTTTTTCTTATACCGAATATTACATTTTGGGATATAAAATTGGTTATTTAATATTTTTGTAATTCTTGCTTTATCGTAACTGGTTAATGTTGGTGATAGGTAAAGTTTTTTATTTATTTTACGTGTTTTGAGTTTATGTATTTTTTCATCTTGTAGCGTTACTGCTGTTTCAATGACAAATTTTAGTAGTGTATTTTTATTGAGTTTTTCAAATTGAGTTTCGCCAAGCTCTTTTAAAAAGCTTTCTACTTGCTCTATGACGGTTTCGTAATTGGTATCAGAAAAGGTAACTTGCGCAAGTGGGTCGTTAAATTTTTTCGTATTTTTATCTCGTGGTAAAACAGTAATAGCAGCTTTATATTTTTGAATATCAGCTTGTTTTGGTACAAAGTTACGTGCACGGTTATATTTTTGAACATGTCCTTTTATGAGGTAGCCAGTGGTAACTGTAGTTGTTGTAACCATGCCGAGAGTCCAGAGTGCATAAGCAAAAAGTGCAGCAGGTCCACTATAAATTGGTTGTGGAGTTAAGAAACTACCAGCTAAAACAATTGATAAAATAAGCGATTTTCTATTCATTTTTTTTCCCTTTATACCCCTAATAAATTCTTGATATAGCCTCTAGTAGGCGATATCAAGAATATCAGAAATCCGGGGGGGGAATCAAGTTGGAAGTTCTTTGTAGCCTATTTAAGCTAGGCAAAAAAAAGCTAATACGGTAACCTTGTGTGCATACATTTATACTCACTAAAAAAGGTTTCCTATGTACTCAAAACTTCTGTTAGCTTCTAGTTCAAAGCCACGCCAAGCGCTTCTGGAAGAAGCAAAAATTCCGTTTGAACTTATTAAACAAGATGCAGATGAACATGAGGTTGATCAAACTCTACCGCTTGAAAAACGGGTGCTCGCAATTGCTCAACATAAAATGAACCATGCGCAATTACCGGCAGGGAAAGAGGGCGATGTTGTGGTTGTTTTAACTGCTGATACTATGGGGAATGGGACTGATGGGGTAGTTCATGGTAAAGCAA
This sequence comes from bacterium, assembly GCA_038135085.1. Classification (GTDB taxonomy): domain Bacteria; phylum Babelota; class Babeliae; order Babelales; family CAIQNR01; genus CAMCVM01. The sequence goes on along the minus strand of JAYPWJ010000006.1, from coordinate 24,131 downwards.
ATGATTATGATGATGCGGTTGCAAAAGTAAAAGGTTTAACTGATCCGTATATAACTGCAACCGGTTTTTGCCTTGAAAAAAAAGCTTTTAAAGATGGTCAGTGGAGCACTATTCAGAAAGTAGAAAAAGTGGTCAGCGCAACCTATTCATTTATTATTCCAGATCATTGGATTGAGCGTTATTTAAAATATTCTTGGGGTCTTAATGCTTCAGGTTCTATTGCAATTGAAAACTATGGTGAACAGTTTTTAAAAACTATTAATGGTTCTTATACAACAGTTAAAGGCCTACCGATGTTTGAACTTCGAGAGGCATTAGAAGAAGTTGGTTTCTTTTAACTATTCGCATAGTTTTGGCGGTCCTTACGGACAGTAGTTAAGGGGTAAATTAACCTTTTCGCAAGGTTAGCGCGGGCCTCTGCGGCCAGCACCAAAGCGGGGTTTTGCAACCCCCTCTGGACTCCGTGCACCAGCATCCTGCTGGACCTCCCGCACAAATCAAAATTCCCTCCGGCTCCTGCTACAGCCCTACGGGCTCGCATGTCGTGATTTGCCTATCGGAATTTACCCCATTATCTGGATCCTCACGCTACGCTCAGGATGACACGAATATGTGAATGTTTCGTGGCGTAGCCACATGGTTTAGTAACTCTTTATCAGCGAGTATGATTGTTTGAGCCGTTTGTACAATGACGAGTCAACTTGCATAACTTTTGCACAGTAGGCGAATAATGAATATGAGCGTCGGGATCCAACGCTTCGTTGGCGCCTGGATTGTTAAGGGGGTTGGCGAGAATCCCCTTGACTACCGTCCGTAAGGACCGCACTAACCTTGCAAAAAGGTTAAAAAACTTTGTGTTAAAAAGCGATAAAACGAAGCGTTTTAAAATTAATTAGAAACTGTTTTTTTGTTTGGTTTCCAACAGCGTAAAAGCTCTTTAAATAAAAGTTCTTGCGGATTTGTTTTTGGATCTTTTTCAAACTTTGATGAAGCTTTTTCAACGCTAAATTGAACGGTCGCATCATCACATGCATTGCTATCAATTTGGTCCAATGCAGGCATAAGTTTTTTTTCCATTACCCGTTTCATGAGTCGTTCATTACTCGCTTCGCTCAACAATAATTCAAGAATCCCAAAGAAGTCTACGATACTGTTCTGAACTTCTTGTGGTGCTTGGAATTCCGTACTAGAACCGATTTTTTTAAGTTCTTCAGAAAGTCCATTTTCAAGAGCATCTTCAATCAAAAACTTTAATTTTTCTGGTTCATGGTCGATAAGCCTTTGTAAATGAAAAAGAAGTTCGTATGAGAGTGTGAGTTGGCTGGTATCTTCGTTCATGTCTGCCTCCGGCAAGAAAAAGAAAAAGCTACATCCCTAATCTTAATTTTATTCTTTTCTTGGGTGTGAATAAATAGTTTTGAATTTTTTGTTGGTAAGACTTTGCGTGTAAGATCTATTGCGGTCCTTTACTCGTCATACTCAATTTCCCAATTATCGTCTACAATAGTTGGTTGAATTGATTCTTCTTTTGAAATGGTATTTTCTGCCTTTAACTTTGCAAGTTGTTGTGCTGTTAAACGGGCATCATTTTTGTGTTCAATTTCTTTTTTTGCAAGGTCTTTATGTGTGGCATCAAAAATACGGTTCATATCCGCTTGCATTTTTTTAATTTGTTTTTGTAGCTTAAGTACCATTTGCACGCCGGCAAGGTTAATTCCAAGCTTATGGGTTAAGTAGAAAATTTCTTCAAGCCGGTCAACATCTTCCTCAGAAAATAGACGCGTGTTACCTTCAGAACGTTTTGGATTAATCAGCCCCTCACGTTCATATAAACGAATTGTCTGTTGGTGGATAGAAAACATTTTTGCTACCGCCGAAATAGAAAAAAAGCCCCGTTTTCGTTTCATCGATTTCCCTGGAAAAATTGACATATCCCGCCGCTTCATGGTTTTGCTCCCTTTTACCTTCCTTTTAACTAACTGTAGTTTATCATACTTTTTTTAACAAATCATGTACAAAATAGCAGAAAATAAGAGATTATATTCCTTAGGCGACGTAAAAAAGGAGAATGATTGTGTTGGAAAAAGGGGAGTTTATGAAATATTTAAGCTTAATGAGTCTTATAGTGTTAAATCTAGGTGTTTGTTATGCAAAGGTGGAACGAAATCTTTCAGTTGAGCTTATTGACGAACGAATTGATGGTAAATTATTTACCTATCGGCTTGATGTTGCCAGTGGTTCTAAAGCGCAAAATAAACGTTCAGAAGAATGGCTCATTGATGGTAAAGTGGTTGATCAAGAAGAATATAATCAGGAAATTGATAGTGCTCGGCTTAATGAGCTCAAAGCGCAGCGGGAAAAAGAGCATGCAGCTCGGTTAGCTCGGCATGATTTTAAGAAGGAACAACGGATTGCTTTAAACAAAAAATTGATTCGTAACCTGATTGCTCAGATTGAAAAAAAGTGTAGCTTATTTGGTAAATATGAGCTCAATGAGTATATTGCTTATGGACCCACAACTGTTGCCAGCGAGATTGACTTTACCAATATACCTACCCATTATCTTGAACCAGCACGGCAGATGCTTGCCCTTGGTGACGAAGAATTTTCTTTTGAGCAATTTAATACATTACTGGCTTCACTTGAGGAGTATCCGCATAAACTTGATCAATTATTTGAGCATACCGTTAAAAATGCAATTGAGCGATGTGATGATACTCAGCGTCTAAAGCTTCTTTTAGAAGTTGTTTCGTAAAAAATAAAATAGTAACTGAGGAAAAACTTAAGCTTAAGGTTAAGCTTAACGTTCAAAAAACCTTTTTTTTTCTTGCTTTTTTGTTTTTAAAAACGGTACCCTTTTAATTGAAAGAGTAACTGGTTTTTACCGAAGCTTAAAATGGAATATAAAGTCCAGAAAGAATGGAGAATAAAATGGAGTTTCTTAAAAAATTGTTTTTGTTATTAGTTGTAGCGATTGGATGCGCTGCACCTGTTCGTGCAATGGATGGTGATCAAATGAGTGTTGGTGATTATGCGCTTCAAAGATCACGTGCATTAGCCGCTCAATTTGCTGATTTACTTAATGATAGCGATGATGATGATAGTGATGATGACGATAGTGATGATGGCGATGACATGCTATCTCGGGAAGAACTTTTGGAGGCACTTGAAGCAAAAGAGGTGGCAGAAGCTGAAAGGTTGGCTGCTGAAGCACAAGCTGCTGCAGAAGCTGAAAGGTTGGCCGCTGAAGTACAAGCTGCTGCAGAAGCTGAAAGATTAAAACGAGAGGCGCAATTAGCGCGTGAGCGTAAGAACGCTGAAAAAGCTGCTGCAGGCGAAGCCTTTAAGGCGACGGCACAAGGTCTTTTTCAAACGGCAAAACAACAAACAGAAGAAGCTATTAAAATGGATCAAATGGATAAAGCACGAACAGTTCTTCAAAAAGCAAGAAATCACATTTCTAACTATAGAGATCTCTTTGAGGAATTACCCGATGATTTAAAAGCTTTGAGAAAATCAATAGGTCAACTTCAAGATAGGTTGCTTGATAAATCAAATGCGTTACTTGCAGATCAGCAAGCTGCAAAAGCTGCTGCAAGAGCGCGTGAAGAAAGATTAGCAAGAGAAGCAGAAGAGGAAGCTGAAAGAGAAAGATTATGGAAGCAAGAAGAAGCAGAAAGATTGGCACGAGAAGAAGTGGAAGCAGCCGCAAGAAGAAAAAGATTAGCGGAGGAAGCAGAAGAGGAAGCTGCAAGAGCTGAACAAGAAAGACGATGGAAAGAGCAACAAGCAAGAGAAGCTGCTGCAAGACGAGAAGAACGAATAAGAGAAGCAGAAAGATTAGCAAAACGAGATGAATTTGCTTGGGGAATTGGAAGTGGATCAGCTGCAGAAGATGATGCTATGTTTGGCGGCAGACGAATGGTACCAGCAGCGGGAAAAATTGATCTTTCTTCAATTAAGTTATCGCTGGGCGGTGGCGGATTCCCTGATCCTTCAAAAGGAATGGTTCCTCTTACAGCTGGTAGTGGGTCAGCTGCAGCAGATGAAGTTCTTGCAACGGGTAAAGAAACTCCTAAAGAGTTAAATGATCTTGTTCTTCAACTTTCTCTCGTAAGAGCATGGGGCGAAGATGAAAAAGAGGCAGCATTAATCAAGAAAATAAAAGCTGTTTTACAAGCTCAACCAGGTTTAGAGTTGCAGGAATTTATATTGAATAGTTGGGGTGACAAGGTTACGCCGATGTATAAAATGAGTGAAAATTTATCAAAAGAAAGAGTTACTCCATTGCTCAAGGTTATGGATCTTACACAAGAACATCTTGAAAAAAGTGCAAGTGGGTATAGAACTGGCTATTTAAATTTCCGTGAAGACCTTGCACAAATGCTTGCAGAAAAAGAAGCAGGTCGTATTGAGGCGGTAGTAGCAGCTGCACAAGCGGGGCTGGCAGATGGTGCGCCAGCGCTCTCAGGAACAGTTCTTAATGATGGTCAGTTAGACTTCGCAGAAAAATCTCAACAAGACTTTGGAGAAGTAGAAAGAGCAAAAGATAAACATGACGGTAAAATGAGTTTCATCCGTGGTGATCTGGGTAAGGAAAAGAGTGCCAGCGATTTTCATTGGGATAATGCTTCTACAACTTTCCATAATCAAACTATTTATGCAGAGCAGCAGTTTGTACCGCCTTATGCTGATCTTAATGTTTGCGGCATGCAAGCAATGGTAAGTGCAAATGCAATTGTTGCTGAGTTTCTTGGCCAAGAGCCTGTTATGGGCCCTCACTTGCCATTGGCTGCTGGGGCTTCGTTCCAAGAGGTTTGGGCAAATAACCAACCAGCATTACTTCCAAACTTTGCCGAACTTCAGGCGAGTGGTAAATTAACCGTTTCGTTTCTTGATCATGGTCAAGACGTTGAATCAGTTGCAACTCCGATTGCACAAAAGTTGCAAGAAAAATGGCAGGCATATGAAAAGTTGGAAATGTATGAAAAATCTGGAAAAAAAGATTTGCCAAAAGCTGCAGCAGTAGTGTTTGTTAAAGGAAGAAAAGAACTTGTGCCAAGTTATGGAATGGGGCCAAAAACAGCTAACGACCCTCTTACAGAACATTGGTTTGCAGTTATACTTTTACAAAAAGAAAGTAACCGTGATTACCGTATAAGAACACACTATATTATTGTTGATGCTTTAGGCTTTTATAAACCAAAAGATTTTAGCAGTGGAAATTATATTTATAATCAGTCACGGTTAAAAGATAGTACTGTAAAAGCACTTATGGAAAAAGTTGAAAGTTATTTAGCAACAGAAAGACGGTATAGTTATTAAAATAAAAAAGGGTGGAGAATAAAATGGAGTTTTTTAAAAAACTATTTTTGTTATTAGTTGTAGCGCTTGGATGCGCAGCGCCTATGCATGCAATGGATGGTGATCCAATGAGTGCTGGTGATCTTGCGCTTGAAAAATCACGTGCATTAGCCGCTCAATTTGCTGATTTACTTAATGATAGCGATGATGACATGCTATCTCGGGATGAACTTTTGGAGGCACTTGCAGAAGAAGAGGAACGAGAGGCGCAATTAGCTCGTGAGCGTGAAAAAGTAGAAAAAGATGCAGCTAAATTAATGGAGTGGCTTGCTGAGCCGACTCAAAAACAAATTGCAGCTGCAGAAGCTGAAAAGTTAAAACGAGAGGCGCAATTAGCTCGTGAGCGTGAAAAAGTAGAAAAAGAGGCAGCTGAATTAATGGAATGGCTTGCTGAGCCGACTCCAGAACAAATTGAAAGAGAAAGAAAAATTGCAGCGGCAAAAGTGGCTGCAGAAGCTGACCGTTCTCGCTTGGAAAAAATGTGGAAAAAACAATTAAAGCAAAGGCAACGTGCAAAAAGAAAGGCACTTAAAGAAATGGCACAGCCACGAGAAGTGGTAAAAATATTTGATTTTAATCGAGAGCCTTTTTCAAAGCACCATCCTTGGGGGAATGAGGTTGCGCAGAAAGATTTAGATAATCTTATTGAAAAAGGTTTGTTTCAGTATCAAGATGCTCAGCGTAAACTTCAGGTAGCTTCAAAAGGAGCTCTTGATGCGGGTAGAGCAAAACTTAGAGCTCGTCGTGGAGGTAAAGGCGGTGGCGGCGCCGTTCGTGCACAATTACTTCCGGTAAAAACAGAATCTACCGTTTCACCAGAAGTTGTAGCACAAAAAGCTAAAATTGAAGAGCTTGAACGTAGAGTTGAAAGAGCTACAAAAGAATTTAATAAATATTGGGGTGAGATGAGAGCAAATAAACCTGGAGCAAATGTATCAGAATGGAATAGGCTTCGAACTATTTCCGAGCAGGAAAAAGAAGAGCTAGAGAAAGCTCAGCAGGAATTAAGTGAGCTTCTTGCACATCAACCAGTAGAAACAAACATTCAGAAAAAAGAGGCTGTGCAACAAGCGGCTGATAGGTCTCTTGCCGAGAAACTTAAAAGAGAAGCCGAAGAGGCTGCAAGTTTGGCACTTGCTCGTCAACTTGCTGGGGGTATGTCAACTGACTCATTAGGTGGTGGTGCAGCATCTGCCGATGATGAAGAAATGGCGGAAATTTTGGCGGAAATAGAACGAATAAAAGGGTTAATGCAAGATACTCTTTATGCGCGGCATGCTAGTGTTGAAGGTGTTTTTCAACCAGCGGAGTTATATCCAGCTATACAAAAGCTTGATCCAATTTTGCTTATTGCAGCTCAAGGATATATTGAGAATCCTCAAGCTTATATTGGTGGTGAAATAGGTGATATTGTTGGGCTTGGTATGGGGCATCCACTTCAGTTGTTGAACCAAAAGCTTGTTCAGCCACAAACGGGTGCAGAATGCGGTTTGCAGGTTATGCGTGCGCTTCGTAAAGCATTGAATATAAAAAAACTAGGTTTACCAGCTGCTAATATTCAAAATGCTGCTATTGATCAAGAAGCAATGCCTGGAGGCCAATGGGCTGATCCAGATGAACTTGAAGTAGAATGGAAAAAGCATTTTACATATGGAGTAACCCCATTTTTTGTAGATGCTCATCTTACACTTGTAGATGCGGAGTCACAAATGCAGGCTGTTGAATTAGCACAAATGAGGTCTGGTGTAGTTGGTATTAAAGCGACAGCAAAAATTCTTGCAGCACTTAAAAAAGATGGAGTTGCCCCAGTTTTTATTAACACTGGAAGTGTTCATAGTAAATCGAAAAACCATTGGTTTGGATTGTTTATTCAGGTTAATAGTGAGGGCAGATTAGAATACCAAGTGTTTGATTCTCTTGGATTTGAAAACCCTGAGCTGCTTTCTGGCGTGCGTATGATAGAAGATCAAATAATTCGTGATGGACAAGTTGAGGTTTTTAACCCAAGTCGTTTACAAGACCCAACAGTCTTAGCGCTTATTGAAGAGCTTGAAACAGCGTTTGCGTTGGATGGCGATGGTGGGGCGGCAGCTGCGGCTTTATAATAACGTAAAATCCAATAGAAATACATATTGAATGGCAGGCAAAATAAATAATAGCTTGAAATAGTGAAATTAATTTAAGCTTAATGCATTAAAATTATAAGCTTGGCACTTGGTTGCTTAATAATTTTACCTTAAAAAGTATTGACTATTTGTAAAACTAATTGTTAGGCTAATAGTGGTGAAGATTTTTTAAATGGAGTAGCCCGTATTTAAAGGGTAAATGGAGGAAGTAAAATGGAAAGTAGAAAAAAATTCTTAGGCATGGCCCTGGTTCTTTTGGGGCTGGTATGCACTGTAAATGCTGGGGGGGGAAAAAAACTAACTGCTGGTTTTGGTAAAACAATAACACCTGCAACAACTGATGTTGCAACACATTTGCGTGATGTTCAGAAAACACTTGATGACGTTGGTCTGCATGTTGCTAAGTTAAAAGATTTAAATAGAGTATCAGCTGAAAAATCTCTTAAAACCGCTGAGGTTCTTGCCCGTGCTGCAGAAGTAAGTGCAAGGTATGCAGATTTGTTAGTTGATAGTGATGACGAAGATGACGAAGGAGGTGCTGCAGTAGGTCCTTCTCGAGCAGAGTTGGATGCACTTGCAGCAGCGAAAAATTTGCGTTTAGCAGAACGAGCGGCTGCGTTAGAGCAAGCACGCAGACAAGCTCAACGGATAGCAGATGAGCAAGCAGAGCGAACAGCAAGAGCTGAAGAAAAAAACTTAAGTGATCTTAAAGCTCGAGCAGAATTAATTGAGTTAATGCGAGCCCAAGCAGAACGCGATGCTCAAATAAGAAGAGCTCAAATGGCAGAAGAAGAAGCAAGATTACAAGCAGAACGGGAATATGAAGCAGCTGCACTAGAAAAATCAGAACGTGCACGTGGAAGATGGAAAACTGCACTAGCTAGAGTTCAACAAGATCAAGCTTTACGTGCAGCAATTAACGCAGCTGACGAGGGAGCTGCCGAGCGTACAGGGGTGGTAGAGCAGCTTGAGGCAGAATTAGAGCGAGAAGTAAAAGCGCGTGAATTAGCAAATGCGGTTGCTGATGTAAACGCAATTGACTGGGAAGGCATAGACTTTGATCCTTCATCTTTAGTTGATCCTAGAGCGGCGAGTATTCTTGATGCGGGGCCCGAGGCTGTCGAACGAATTCACGCTTTTAATAGGGCTGAGCTTGAGAAGGCAAAAAAAGAGTTAACAAACCCATGGATAAAAGGAACACTTTATAACAGAGTGGAAACTTACGCGGTAGATCAAGGAAAGAAAGCAAGAAGAGAAATTGAGGGACAACCAGATTCCTATAAGCAAATGCAAGATCGGGCAGCAGAATTTGGGGCTGAAGCTCGAGCACTTAAGGATAGATTTGGGCTAGGAGAGCTTTTTGATGAACCATTACAAGCTACTATCGATGGTATTATTAAATTGGCAGGGGAACGTCGTGCACTTCAAAAGGCAAAAAGAAAGCTTCTGAAAAAAGGACGACGTTTGCTTGCAAAGCGCAAAGCGGAAGAAGATGCTCTGGTAGAAGGTTATCTAGAAGAAGAATTTGAAGCTCCTGAAGAAGAAGATATCCCAACTGAAGAAGATATTGAAGAAGCGATTTTTCCTAGCGATGACGAAGGTGAAATCTTCAATCTATTGGCTCAAAAAGCAGCGGAAGAAGAACGTGATCCTGAATTAGCTGAAATTTTTGCACGTCGTCGTGGATCAGAAAGCGACGGGGGATTGTTAAATGATCTTACTGGCTGGCTTGGCAGACAAATGGGCTGGGGAACTGATGCTGGTTCAGCAGATGCTGGTGATGTAGATGACGACCCATTACGCACAGCAAGTGATGAGACAATTTATGGCGAAGCAGGTGGGCACGAACCGGTTGTTGGTGAAATTACTGAAGCTGAACTTGCGATGATACGCGAAGCGCAAGAAGCTCAAAGAATGGCAAGGCATCGCCAGTTGCAAGCAGATGTTGCTGCGCTTCAAAGAGAGTATGCTTTACAAAGAGAAAGAGAAGAAAGTGAACCAATTCGCCTTGTGCAAGAAGAAGAAAGTGTTGAAGAACTGCTTGCTCGTATTGCAGCAGAAAATGCTCAAGCTCTTGAAGCTGGAAGGGGTGTCATGGCAGAAGTAAGCGCAGAACGTGCAGAGTTGAGCCTGGCAGAACATGTGGAACAACAAACAGCGGCAAGAAGAAAACTACAAAATATACCAGATCGAGTAACAAATATTATCGCAACCTTACCTAATGCTAAAGAAGCAACGAAGGAAAAAGGTAAAGCAGCTCTTGAAAAGGCAGAACAAGATTTTAAAGTCCTTCGCAAAGTATATCGTGATGCTGTTGAAACATTGCAAAAGGAAGCACCAGAAGGAGCTGAAGAAGCTTTATTTGTAGGCGGCGAACCTGCAGTTGATAACACAGATGATTTACAAGTGAACGCACTTACCGCATTAATTAAACTTGGTGAAAGACTTCACCCAGTTTCACCTGGAGGAAGTATGAAAAGGAAGAAAGACCCTATGATTGATGAGGAACTTGCAAATGATTTAGCAGCATTAAAAAAGCAGCAAAATTCGATATTACGAAGATTGTGGCCACGTAAAAACAAAGCATCAGCTGGGTTACCTGGACTGCATGAAGTTGTTGCTGAAGAAGCAGGTGGACCGCAGATAACAGGAGAATTAGCGCTCGACTCTATTCAAGAAAGTGGGCTAGAAGAGTTGGCTGCTGATGTAGCAGCTGTTCAACTAGAACAGTTAGCACGTGACACTGCAGATACTGCAGGCGCACAAGCTGCGCGTGGCGATTATGAAGGCGATCTTGCAGCAGAAACAGCAGCTCTTTTGGGGAAGCAAAATGAACGTGAAGCAGGCAGAAGCCAACCGAAAAGCGGTTGGGATCGTTGGAAATTTTGGAAAAAAGGAAAAGGCGGCGCACAATAAACCGTGAGCAATCAGTAAATTAAAAAGAAAGTAAAATGGAGGGTGAGTAAATGGAGTGTAAAAAAAGGTTTCTATTACTTACCCTTTTTCTTTGGGGGTTTTTAAGTACTGCGCAAGGTTCAGATGCTTTTTTGGGGCAGGATATTGAAGATGGTTCTGGTTTAATACCAGATACAGTTGAATCGTTAGTTGCTGATTTTGAAAGAGCAAGGCACCAAGAAGATGCTTTATTGGCAGAATTGCTTGATGATGGGGGTGACCCTGATGCTGCAGCAGCGTGTGGCGGTGTACATGCATCACCTGCAAAAGAACCACAAAAAAAACCAAAATCTATTTTAAGAAAAGGTCCTAAAAAGGCTCAAAAAAGTCCACCGCGCCCCAGCAAAAAAGGAGCCGTAAAAAAGGCTTTAAGGTGGGCAGCAGGTGTTGAAGATAAAGATGAAACAAGCCGTCGTCTTTTATTTGATAGAAAAGGAGAGCCACATGGTACGCATAACCAAAGAAAGAGACTGGGTAGAAGAAGGCATATCAAATTAGAGGATGCAGAAAGACGAGCAGTACACCGTTTAGCACAAGAAGAAGCTGCAGTTGCTGCAGGAATAAACCCACAACGCTTACCAGCGCGCGAGGCATTAGCGCGAGCGCAAGTTGTTGGTGTAGCAGAAACAACTGAACAGTATGAAGCCCTACAACCGTTTATTGATCGTATAGAAAAAGTAGAAAAAAAGAGACTGGAGGGGAGCGTTGAGTACCTTACTATTGACGGTGAATTGAGGCCGATTGAATTGGCACCAGATTATGACCCAGATGGTTTCTTTTCTGATTCTGACGATGATGCAGATGATGAAGAAGATGAAATAGAAGGAGATGGAGAAGATGAAGAATAAAAAAAGATTACTTTTGTTTATTGTTGCTTTGGGTGCTTGCAATATGGTGCAAGCTTCAGAGCTTAGTGACTCAGCAGGTGAATTAAATAAGTTAATGAGTGATGAAGAAAACTTTCAGGAAGAACTTTTAGGTGATGTTGACGCTCTAAGTTCTGCTTCACCAGTTTCTTCACTAGGTTCAGGTAGTTCTAATACTCCCGTTGATTTTGGACTTTCTTTTGAACAGAAAAATGCTCGTAATGGCGATCCAGATAAGCTTGCAGAATATCTTGCAAAATTTGAAGCGGCTTATATGAAAGATAAGAAACTTTTAGAGCGTGAATTACTGTATCAAAAAATAGAAGATATTATTCGTAGACAACAAGAAGAGCGAGTTCCAAAGTTAAGACCAAGACCACAAAGAAGATCTCTTGAAACAACAATGGGAACAAGAAAGGTTGGTAGAAAACCAAGAAAACCTGTTGTTCAAAGCTTGGGTTCAATCGGAGAAGACGAAGAAGAATAAGCGTTTTTTATAGGGTATTTTACACGTTAAATTTTACGTGAATAATATCACCATCTTTTACGATATATTCTTGCCCTTCAGTTCTCATTTTTCCAGAAGTTTTGAGTGCTGCTTCAGAACCGACTGCAATAATATCGGTGTAATTAAAAAGTTCTGCGCAAATAAAACCACGCTCTAAATCAGAATGAATTTCGCCTGCTGCTGCACGTACAGTTGTTTCTCGTTTGATTGGCCATGCATGTGCTTCTTGTGGCCCCATCGTAAAGAAGGTGATCATGTTAAGTTCATGGTACGCAGTTTTAATAATTGTTTCTAAACCTTTTGTTTTCATACCAAGCATTTCCATCATTTCTTGCGCTTGCGCAGCGTCAAGTTGTGTCAGCTCATATTCAGTTTTTGCGCATACCGGTATTACACGGTCTTTACCAAAGGTATTGACCAATGTTTTAAAATGTTCATTTTCTTTAAATTTGTCTTCAACAAAATCATCTTCTGCCAAGTTTGCAATTACTAAAAAGTTTTTTGAACATAAGAGTGGCGGCGTGTCACTTGGTGCATCAAGTAGTAAGGTACGTGCTTTTGCAATGTCGGGTGCTTCAAGTGCTGCAGCAACTTCCTTTAGTAATGCTTGTTCAGTTTCAATTGCTTTTTTTTCTGCCGGTTTACTTTGTGCTGCTTTTAGCATGCTTTGCAATTTTGCTTGTCGTTTTTCAATTGAATCGAGATCTTTTAAAACAAGTTCGGCAACAATAGTTTCAAAATCATCAAGTGGATTTGCAACATCACGAAAACAACCAACAACATGTAAAATTAAATCAACTTCACGGATGTGGCTTAGAAACTGATTACCTAAACCTTCACCTTTTGAAGCGCCTTTAACAAGCCCTGCAATATCAACAAATGACATAACGGCTGGAATTATCTTTTTTGATGAATAAAGTTGTGCAAGTTCATCAAGCCGGTGGTCAGGAACATTAGTGACTGCAAGGTGTGGGTCAATAGTACAGAAAGGGTAATTTTCGGCAGGAACCTGCGATTGAGTGAGTGCGTTAAAAAGAGTAGATTTTCCAACATTGGGAAGGCCAACAAGCCCCGCTTTGATTGCCATAATAAAACACCTTTAATGTAACGGTTAGACCACCTTCTTAGGGTACCACAGATAGCTAATGCTGCAACATTAATCATCAAAAGCTTGGCTTATCAAGATGCTTGTTGTATGTTCTGGAATGTAGTGATGAAAATTGTGTTCACGTTTACTAGAAGGAGAGATTCATGGACGCAGGAGTAAAAGCGAAGCTTAATAGAGCTTTATGGTTAGTTACAGGTACAGCAGCTTTAGCTATTGGCCTTGGAGCATTACACGTTAATGTAATGGGTATGCTTCACCTTGAAGGTCTTGACCAAATGCTTCGTTACCTTGTAGGGATTGCAGGGCTTGCAAGTCTTGTTATTTTCTTTAAGGAATGCTCTACTGGCAAATGCTAATGCCCAGTAAGTAGATACTACAGAAGGCCCGTTTTTGGGCCTTTTTTATTGCGTTCCATTTAACGGTTATAGTAATGGTTTAAAAGAACTATTACTGCCAAGGAGTGTCTATGAATCATGTAAACAAAAAAACTTTATTCTTATTTCTCTTAGCTTCATGTGGATTGATTGAAGCACGCGTTCGCTCAGTAGATATTAAAGACCCACTTGTCCGCGCTTTTACCAATGAACTGGTCCAAAAGAAAAAGCCAAATCTTATTGCCTATATTTGGGGAATCATACGGAGCGATGACCCATTTAAAGAGCAGCACAAACGGCTCCATAAACTTAGCAGGGTGATTGTATGGCACCCTGATTCAGAAAAAGATGGAGAAATTTTTGATACCTCCGAGCGGGAAATTTTACAACAGGTCAAACTTTTGTATCATTGGCGTGCACAGGGAAAACCACTTAAGCATGCGCATGATTATATCATGAAATTAAGAAGAAAAAATGCCATCAAATATAAGCTTAAACCGATGGCTAAAATGATATGGAAAAAAGCAAAAAAAGGCTGATTTTAAGCTTATAATGATAAAAAGCAAGAAAACCCTTGTTTTTGAGCATTTGTTTCTGTTAAGCTTAAATTAAAATAAAAATATACCCTTAAATGAGGGGGTTTAAAAGGAGGTTATGTCATGAAGAAACGTTTTTATATGCTCGTATTTTTGGTAGTTCTTGCCAGTTCGGTTCAACTAATGGTTGCAAAGGCTCGTACAGCTACTCGTCGTAAAACAGAAAGTCTTGATTCAATAATGAACAATGCGCAACAAACAGAGCAGCAAAAAGCAAGTTACATTGATAGTTTTTTTAATTGGTTTGATGGGTTAATGGGGCGCGCTGAAAAAGAAGCTGAAAAAGAAGCTAAGGAGGCTGCAGCAAGAGGTAAATTTAGTAAAAAACCACTTGCAATTACGGATGGTTCTCAGCCTAAACCAAAGCGACACAAACCAAAGCCACTGGCACTTACTGACGGTTCAGAATATGCTGATGATGCACGCGAAGCGCTTAATTTAGGTGATAAAACAGGCAACTCTATTATGATTGGTGCGATGACTTTAAAAGCCCAAGAGAAAATATCAGATGATACTTTTAATACCATTAAGTATTTAGTTGAGGCGTTTAAAGGTGAGGGTAACTTTGAACAGGTAAGAGAAAATCTATTAATAAGCGTTAGAAATTGCAATCAAGGGCATATAACTGGCCAGGCACTTGATAAGCATGTTCAAGATCTTCACCGTTGGTACCTTGAAAATTTTGATATTGCAGATGAATACCAAGGTGAAAATCCGGTTGAGCAAGTATTAACTGACGATGATGATAATTGGGATTTTGAAGAGCCTGATTGGGATGATGATGAAGATGAGTTTCCAATGACACCAGTAAATACCGATGAAGAAGTATTTGATACTCCAGAAGGATTTGAATATACCGATGATTATCAGGCTTAATAAACTCTAAAAAAGTGGGGCGTTAATCATGGCCAATAAGAAAAAATTACTTAACTTATTTTTCTTATTTAACCTGCTCTTGGTTGGGCAGGTTGGGCTTTTTACGCCTTTATTTGCGGGTGAAGCTGCAGAGGCTGATGCCGCTCAAGGTGAACATGATGGCGATGGCGGTGGTTCACACGAAACTGAAGCTGAACGTCTTAGAGAAGAACAAAAAAAAAGAGAACAAGAAGCCCGAGAGGCTGCATTGCATGATCATGATGGGGATGGTGGTCATACAGATCCTGTCACTCCTTCTGGGGGTAAAGGTAAAGGCGGCGACGGCGGAACGGGTGGAAAAGGCGGTGATGGTGGTTCACACGAAACTGATCCAACTGTTAATACTGCAGGTCAAGAGCATGAAGGAGAGCAACATAAAGTAGATTCAGCTGAGTCGGGTGCAAGCGCTGCAACTGATGCACAAACGGCAGAGTTGAATAAGGGTCTGGAAGATGCTGCTCAAAAAGCTGAAGACGGTAAATGGACATGGAAGCGGTTTTCTGATGCTGTTTCTTCTTTTACAAAGCCTGTAAGAGATTGGTGGAAAAAGCGTGTTGAAGTAAAAGAAGTTTCAAAAAAGTTAAAAACAGAGACTGTTTCAAATGATGAGATGGATGAGATAGTTGAAAAAATACGAACACGATTTGATGAAAAGCAACAGCAAGAAGTGTTTGAAAGAATTTTTGATAATCTCAAGAAAGAAAAATTAGGAACAGCGATAAAATTTAAACAAGCATTTGATGGTACCCGTAAGGCGCCAATTACAACTCAGGCAGAAGCAACCGAAGTTTTAAAAACAGGTGGTCCCGATGAGGTGCTAAATAGACTTGAGTTTGCGAGTCCCGTTGAACCAGGAGAATTACTTGAAGAGATGGTTTTAGCAAAGCGAGACCAAGCGGGTGATGCAAGCTTGTTTGGTAGTGGTGGCGATAGTAGTGAAATAACTTATAGCAATGCTGACTTTGAAGAAATGATTAAAGCAGCTGTTGCAAAACATATTGTTCAGTTGCGCATTGAAGGCAAAACTGATGAAGAAATTACGCTTGATTTAAAAAGTTGGACAGAGATGGCTGGCCTAACACGTGATGCAATTCATCTTGCGTTTGGCGATGACCCGGCGGTATTAGATGAGTTTATTAAGAAAGCGGTTGAATCACAAACACTCAAAGACATTGCTGAAAAAATGAAAGCAAAAGATCCTCTTGCTTTAAAAACAACCATGATGCAAGCCATTGAGTATGTTGCAGAACCTGCCCCTGAACCTTCAGGTGGCGGAACTGGAGATGGCGACGATGGGGATGAACCATTTGATTATATAGTTGATGAGTATAGTGATAGAATAGAAGATAACCCTTCAGAAGCAAGAGTAATTGCATCTGAAATTGAAGATAATAACAATGTAACTTCAGAAGAAAAACAAGCCGCACTTACAAAACTTATCGAAGAATTAAAATTAACAAAACCTACAGGTGATGAGTTCCATTCAAAAGAAGTAATAGACGAAGCAATTACATCATTAGACAATGCTTTAGCAAGAATTGAAGGGCGTTCTTCTGATCCTCTTGATAGTGGTCCAGTTAAATGGCCAGAAGAAGATGACGATGATGGGGAAGATGGTGACGATGGAGATGAAGACGGGGATGAAAATGATCCACTTGCAAGTCATCTATCATCAAAAGGTGGAGGAAGAACAACTGACGGTACGTTGGTTGAAAAAGCAGTTACAAGATTTAGTAGTAGAATTGAGCGTGCAGTAGGAACAGCAAATAGAGATGATGCAATTGATTCGGCTGTAGAAGCAGTTAATGATCTTGATTCTTCAACGTATTCAGCTGAAGAAAAGCGTAAAATACTTGAAGGGATAAGAGAAGCGCTTGAACTTGCAAATGAGTACGCAAATGGAAACTTTACCACAGAAGAACTTGATAGAGTTTATAAATCTGATGAAGATGGCGACGATGGGGATGAAGACGGGGATGAAAATGATCTAGAAATTATAAAAATGAAAGCTGAAGCGGATGCTGCAAACAAAGAAGCGGAAGCAAGAGTTGCGGACTTAGAAAAAGAGCTAGCAAAATTTAAAGCGCAAGTTGAAAACTATAATAGATTGGCTGCTGAGGCTGCACGAATTGATGCTGCAAACAAAGAAGCTGAGGCTGTTGCTGCTCGGGCAAAAGCAGAAGAGGAAGCAAAAGTTAAAGCAGAAGCAGAGGCTCAGCAAAAGAGAATAAAAGCAGAGCAAGAGGTAAGACAGGCACAAGCTGAGGCGAATCGAGCAAAAGAAGCAGACAGAAGAGCGGCGGAGCAAAGGTTATCTGATGCACAAGTAGCTAAGGCTAAAGCAAAAGCAACTGAAGCAAGAGCTCAAGCAGATGCAGCCAAAGCGAAAGCGGAGGCGAAAAAAGCAGAATCAGAAGCTGCTGATGAAGCGTTGAAAAAAATGAAAGTTGAGATAGAAGCAAAACGTGCAGAGCGATTACGGGAACAACAAGCGCGTGATGCAGCAAAAGCGAAAGCGGAGGCTGATGCTGCCGAGGCAAAAGCCCGAAAAGCGGAAGCAAAATTAAAGAAAGTTTCAGCACCAGAAGTTCGTAAAGAGGAGCAGTCTCATTTAGATAAAGCGCAAAAAGAACTTGATGAGCTCCGTGAGCAGGTTGATGAGTTTAAAAATATTCATGAAGATAATGTTCGTCAAAGAGAAGAGAATGAAGCGCTTGGAAATGGAGAAGAAAGCACAGAAGACTTCTTACGTCGT
>JAYPWJ010000006.1:5908-6554 GCA_038135085.1 bacterium | reverse complement strand
TTGATACATTAATTGCAAGTTTAAGAAATCTTGAAGCAAAATCTGCATCAAGAAGTGAGCCTTTGGGGCCGCTTCCTCAGGCTGGTGAAGCAGGTGGAGATACGGTTGAGAAATTATTGGCCAAAATTAATGAGATGGAAAAAACTACAGATCATGCAAAGTGGGCAAAGGATGCTGATCGTCAAGCAGCGTTGGCAGAACTTACGGGTGTTCGGGAAGATTTATTAACTGTTGAAGGTGAAGAGGAAGCAGAAGAGTTGCCAGATTTTCCAGACTTAACTGAACAAGAAATGCTGACTCAGTTAGAAACGCTTGAGAATGATCCTGAAGAATATGAGTTTATGTTCCCGAGTGACAGAGAAGAGCTTCTTAATAAACTTGCAGTATTGAGTAAAGGTGAAACATCGCCTGAATTTAAAAAACAGTTAAGTAAATTCTTACAGAATAATATCATTAATGTATTACCAGAGTCTGCAGAAGAAATGCCGGATTACTATGATGGACATAATTATAGTAAAGCTGTAGATGTTTTAGCTAAATTTAACTTTACGGGTATTGAAGGTGTAAAAGAAGCATTTGAAACACGTATCACAAAAGCAATTAAAGAAGCAACAATAAAAGTTACTGATGGTAGAGAAATTTTGAG
>JAYPWJ010000006.1:2977-5776 GCA_038135085.1 bacterium | reverse complement strand
TTACTTATCGTCTTCATTAATTTCAGCATCAATGGTTTCACCATCTTTTGGTGCCTCACCTTGAGGAGCTTCTTGTCCAGCTGCTCCTGCTTGTTGATCGCCGCCTTTTTCTTTATAAAGTTGTTCTGCAATTTTTTGAGATGCAGTTAACAACTCATTGGTTTCAGCTTCAAGTTTTGCAGCATCATCAGCGTGGTCTTTCAAGGTTGCTTTTGCTTTTTCAAGTGCTGCGGTAACCTTTTCAACTTCGGCTGCATCAAGCTTTTCTTTGTTTTCATCAATGTTGCGTTCAATTTCAAACACAAGGGTATTTAACTTGTTACGCTTTTCAATGAGTTCTTGTGCTTTTTTATCTTCAGCTTCATGCGCTTGAGCGTCTTTAACCATGTTGTTGATTTCATCTTCAGAAAGGCCGCTGCTGCTGGTAATAGTAATGTTTTGTTCTTTACCAGTACCTTTGTCTTTTGCAGTAACGTTTACAATTCCGTTTGCATCAATATCAAAAGTAACTTCAATTTGTGGGGTTCCACGACGAGCTGGTGGAATGCCGTCAAGCTTGAACTGGCCGAGCAATTTGTTATCTTTTGCAAGCTTACGTTCACCTTGGTAAACCACAATGTCTACTGCTGGTTGGTTATCTTCCGCAGTTGAAAATACCTGTGATTTCTTTGTTGGGATCGTAGTATTGCGCTCGATCAGGTTGGTCATTACACCACCCATTGTTTCAATCCCCAATGAAAGGGGAGTAACATCTAGCAACAAGACATCAGTTACATCACCAACCAATACACCACCTTGAATACCTGCTCCTACTGAGACAACTTCATCAGGGTTAACTGATTTACTTGGTTCTTTACCAAACAATTCTTTAACCAACTCTTGTACTTTTGCAATACGTGTTGAACCACCAACAAGAATAACTTCATTAATTTCTGAAGCGCTGATACCCGCGTCTGAAAGTGCTTTTTTGCATGGTTCTAGTAAACGGTCAAAAAGATCTTTACAGAGTGACTCAAGTTTTGCGCGGCTCAATTTAATGTTTAAATGTTTTGGCCCGCTTGCATCTGCAGTAATATATGGCAAGTTAATTTCAGTTTCATGCAATGTTGAAAGTTCGCATTTTGCTTTTTCAGCAGCTTCTTTCAAACGTTGTAATGCCATTTTATCTTGTTTTAAATCAACGCCTTGTTCGCTTTTAAATTCGTCAGCCAAGAAATCAATTAAACGTTGGTCAACATCGTCACCACCCAAATGAGTGTCACCGTTTGTTGCTTTAACTTCAATAACACCGTCATGAATTTCTAAGATAGAAACGTCGAATGTACCACCACCAAAGTCAAATACAGCAACCATACCATCTTTTTTCTTGTCTTGTCCGTACGCAAGTGCAGCAGCAGTTGGCTCGTTAATAATACGTTTAACATCTAAACCTGCAATCTTACCTGCGTCTTTAGTTGCTTGGCGTTGTGAATCGTTAAAGTATGCAGGAACAGTAATAACTGCTTCGGTTACTTTTTCACCCAAGTAATCTTCGGCAACCTGCTTGAGGTGGCTTAATACAGCCGCTGAAATTTCTGCAGGGGAGTATTGTTTTCCTTGTGCTACAATTGCAACATCGCCATTATCTTTACGTTCAATTTTATACGGAAGATTTTGTGCGTCACCTTTTACTTCATCATAGGTGTGTCCAATAAAACGCTTTGCAGAATAAATAGTATTTTCTGGGTTTGTTACCGCTTGACGCTTTGCAAGGACTCCTACAAGTCTTTTGCCTTCTTTATCAAATGCAACAATCGATGGAGTGGTGTTATTACCTTCTTTATTAGGAATAACTTTTGGGCTTCCACCTTCCATGAAAGAAAGAACTGAGTTGGTTGTTCCCAAATCAATTCCGATTATTTTTTTAGCCATGATGTCTCCTTGCTATAGCTTTAGTTTTACTTTATAGTAAGCTTAAATTCGATTATTATTTTATATCAAAAAAAAGATTAAATATCAAATAAACACTTAAATTATCTGATATTTAATCTTTAAAATTATCTGAGTATCTTATACTAAGATTTATTTTCGCTCTTAACTTCTTGGTTTAAAGAGCTTAATCGGTTTTTTGCAGAGATAAACCCATGTTGCAATTCCACCAGCAATCATTGCTTTTACCGTATCGTTAGGCACAGGTTTTTGTGGTGCTTTTGTTGCGAGTGTGCGTACAGCTGGACGAACTAGGCGAGCAGCGCGTACAAACATTGCCTCAGCTTGTGCTGTTACTGTCAAAAGAGCGATTAAAAGTAACTTTTTCATAGAGTCCCCCAAAATTATTTTTAGACCTATCATACTGCTTTATAGTATACAAGGTGTGTTGCCCTTTGTAAAAGGTTGTTTTAAGCTTATTTTGTCGTATAACACTGTATTCTTCTGTCAAAACTTAATTTAAGCTTGTGTTTGATTAGGCCCAATTGGACGATGTTTCCATTTGTGGTGGATTTGGAAAAGAATATACACGCTTGCGCAGGCTTTGGCTAGCTCCGGGTTATTCTTATTGTACCGCTTCTGGGCCGCCTACCGGCGGTCATTATCCTGGTCGTGCGGTGGCAGCGTGCCGAATGGCCGCTTTCCGCACTCCATCTTCACCCCCTCGCCTTGTTTCCGTTGGGGTAAAGCTACGCGGCTCGGGGTCTTGATTACGTGGGAAGGGGGAAAAGAAAGAAGAATAATAAGAAGAAAAAGAAAACAAAGGAAAATGAGAAGAAAAAGAAGATAAGGACTTATACTTTATAACTACCCTCCTTTATATATACCTCC
>JAYPWJ010000006.1:802-2967 GCA_038135085.1 bacterium | reverse complement strand
CCCTCTACACCCATATATAAAAAGAGAAAAAAGAAGAGTAAAAGAAAGAACAAGAATAAGAAGAGAAAGAGGAATAAGACATTCTCTACGTTCCCCTTTATGAACCCGTACCAATTGCACGCTAGCCCACGACGTACGCGCTCACCTATACCAGCACACGATGCTTCCTTTATGTGTTCGTCCGCGGATTAATTTTTTAGTGTTTATTTATATGCTTGGCCGAAAATCATAAAAGGGAAACTGCGGCGGGTATTTTTCTACCTCTTATTTTAGGGTCAGCATCTCTGTACGTTTTTACTTTTTATGAGTTTGCTTTTATTTTCTTGATGATGTTTGTAGTTGAAAGCTTTTTTTTTGGTGGTCGTTCATTAATCTCCATTCTTCTGGCGTACTTTTTAGCGATTATTTCTTTATCTTTACATTCTTCACTTAAGACCCAAACATCCGGTTGGATCTTTTTTACTATCAATTCGAGCTCTGCTTCATTGCTAAAGATAATTACCTCGTCAACATAGCGTAGTGCTTCTAGGACTTTTTTACGGTTTTCCTGGGTGTTTACTGGTCGGGATGTTCCTTTAGTTTCTGCTATTCTTTCGTCAGAATCTATTGCAACCACTATATAACCCCCAAAGTTATGGACAAATTTGAGGAGCTTAACGTGTCCTGGGTGTAATATGTCAAAACATCCAGTCGTAAATATAACTCTTTCTGGTCGTTCTTTAAGTACCATTTGGGTCCTTTCCTTTTAGAGTTAAACTTACATTAAATTTAGGATTAAGCGCCATAGTTTATATTTTTCAGCTTCTTTTGAAAATGCCGATCTTAGAGATGCTGATTTTACTGGTGCCTACTTGGGGTATGCTGGTGATACTGCCTATGAAGAAAATTTTATAAAGAATGTTGAAAAGGCTTTACAGTATTCTGATTTGGGTCTAGATGCAAAAGATCTTTCTGAATTAAGTAAAAGAGAAAATTCTTGGTATCATTATTTCTTTGGTAGTCAACGTGAGCTTGAATCTACTAGAGCACAAATTAATCTAAAAGATGGAAGACGTGTTAGATTTACTAATGCCTGTGTTACCGGCGCTCAGTTTACTGGTGCTCTTAAAAAATTTGTAGATTATGATATTCAACGTAATGGGGCTTTAGATACACTTGCAAAATGTAAAGCAGCTGGATTTAATGTTTCTGACGAAGATCTCGCAAAAGAAGTTGAGGCTTCAAAGTAAGCTTTTTACTTTAATAATGATATAATAAATTAGGCTCCTTTATTGGGGCCTTTTTTATGATTAAATAGTTTCTAATTTTTTTTGCGCTTACTAAAAAAATCTGCAGGAGAAGATAGTTGATATTTTTTTGTTGTAACATGCGCAATTAAAAGAGCTTCAGAAAAACGTGTAATTTGAACGATGAAGAAAAAAAACGCTAACGAGAATCGTCCTGGCGCGAAAAAGATGAAGGTTGTAAGCATACTCATCAAATAAGGTGTTTTGCAGAGCCAGATCAATTTATATTCGCGTTTTGTCTCTAAAACTCTTTCATAAGGCGAAAGTATTATCTCAAAGGCATATCCAGCTATTGCAATAATGAATATCTTTATAAGGTCGATATTTTGAATAATATGCGTCGTATAACGGGTACATAGTATTACTAAAATAAATGTTCCGACACAAAGTAGTGTAATTTTTTTCAAAAACTGAACAAATGCCTTTTTAAAAAATTGAGAAGATTTATTTTCTTCCTCAAGGTGAGAAAAAAGAGAAGTATCAGTTACCCCAATAGTTTTCAAAACAATTCTCTGGAAAAGCAGTGCTCCGTCTTGAGCAACTTTAAAAAGGTTGGCGCTGGCTGGCCCTGCAGTAAAGGTCAAATAGGGAACCAAAATATTCCGTTCTGAAAGTGACTTGCAAATAGTGGTCGCCCACATGGTCAGTGAGTGGATAATAAAATCTTTGGTAGTTTTGCCAATATCAATTTGTTCTATGCCCGGGTAGGTCCTGTCTTTATAAAGCTGCGGTAACATTGCCAAACTCAAAATGGTGGTTGCCATGCCAGACCCAATCTTGGTGATAAAAAATGCTACAACCAGTTGTGAGCTTTGCATACCCCAAATGATCAAGCAAAAATTGAGAACCATTTCTGTTAAAATGCAGGCAGTGTGCAAA
>JAYPWJ010000006.1:0-792 GCA_038135085.1 bacterium | reverse complement strand
TTAAACTGCCGTTGCCAAAAGTGAGCATGATAAATTAATTTTAAAAGACTAACCATTCCTTCAAAAAGAAAAACCCCAAAGGCAGCACGTATTAAAAAGGAGCTATAGTTGAGATTTTTCAAAAAGAGCCATAGTAAGGGGATTCCAGTGGTGACCAATAACACACCTTGGAACAAAACCAAACCTTTGACAAATTGTCTATGTGCTGATTTATTTTTTGCAAATACTGGGCAATAGCGAGGGACCGATTTTTTAAACCCGCAACTCAGCCAAAGATGAAAAATAAAAATAGTGCTATTAGTTATTGCCCAGGTAGAAAAAAGTTCGATTGGTAATTTTTGGTAAAGTATAAATGAAAGTGCTACAAAAAGAGCCTTATATACTCCATAAGCAAGGCCATTCCAAAACATCCCTTGGGACGTTTTATATAAAAGTTGCTGAATATTCATACTTTTTAGACTAGCATGTTACTATTTATTGGGCAATTGAGGAAAAAAAGGGGGGGGGGGGGATCTTGCTTTTTATGAAATGGTCAGGTTAATCTTAAAAGAGATTTTTAAGAAAGGAAAAGAAGGTGAAAAAGAAGCTTCTAATTTATATAATGTTAACCAGTTTTTTGTGTAAAGCCCAAGATAGTATCGGGATGCTTGGGTTCCCTTCAATATTATTTGGAGAAAATGAGAACCCATCACTCTACTGGCAAGTTGGGCCAACATTTGGTGTTTACCGGCTTTCTCGCACTACGGTGCTCGATCTTGGCAGTAACAAAGATTATCTCAAAAATAATAGCAC
>JAYPWJ010000005.1:15487-27771 GCA_038135085.1 bacterium | reverse complement strand
GTCAACAAGCCTTCCTGAAAGACCTCGACGGCCATCTGGCGAAACGCCGCGCGCATTGGTGTCTATACTGCGGTAAATAGATCAATCATATACGACCACACATTAAGGCCTCGGCTCATGACATGCAGGATGGCGAGAGCCAATGGACTGACGTCCAAGCCAGTCGAGATTGGGGTAATGCTTAATTTACCTAATCTGATGATAGCAAAACCTATCCGTCAGAGCGCGTATTTTTTTTTTAAAACTATGGCAAGTTGTAGATGTGTTTTTGTTTCCGAGTATCGGCTCTTTGATCGGACCTCGCGCCGAGATTGTTCTTCAGCCATTAGACTCTTTCGATATAACTGCCGTCACGAGTATCAATTTTAATAACATCACCCTCGTTAACAAACAATGGCACCTGTACTACAAAACCAGTTTCAAGGGTTGCTGGCTTGTTACCACCACCTTGCGCCGTATCACCCTTTACCCCAGGAGGAGTTTCGGTAACAGTCAATTCAATGAAAAGTGGAGCAGTAACACCAATTGGTTTTTCATCAAAATAAAGCATTTGATAGATTTCTTGCTCTTTTAAATACCCTAAAACATCTTCAAGATTATCTTTATTAAGCGCTACCTGGTCATAACTTTCTTGATCCATAAAGTTGTAAAGACCATCTTCTTCATAAAGATACTGCATATCTTTTCGCTGGAGTTGTGGATCATCAAATTTTTCACCAGACCTAAAATTTTCTTCAAAAGTTGAACCAGTAATAAGGTTCTTAAGCTTAGCACGCACCAATGCACCACCTCGGCCCATTTTATTATGCTGAAAATCAAGCACAACATGCGGCTCGCCACGAACTAAAACTTTGGTCCCTTTTCTAAAATCTGAAGCTGAAATCACCGGCAACTCCTTGCTCAAAATAGTGGTTAAATAGCGTATTGGACAGTATAAAGGGGAAAAAGAAGAAAATCAATTCTATAACCCCTGCCCAAGATTGGAGCAACTGGATAAAAATTACAAAAAAGGATAAACTAAGAAATATCCCTTAAAAAGGGGATATCCGTGAGTTCCAGTAATGAAAGGGCTAAAAATGGAACATTTCAAAAAACTCTCCAATTTCGATCCTGAAGTAACCACAGCTATTAAGCAAGAAGCAAATAGAATTGAAACAACAATTGACCTAATTGCCTCAGAAAATTATGCTTCCCCAGCTGTTATGCAAGCAACCGGGTCGGTCATGACCAACAAATATGCTGAAGGTTACCCGCATAAGCGTTATTATGGCGGATGTGAGTTTGTGGATGTTGTTGAAGATATTGCCAAAGAGCGACTTTTAAAAGTCTTTAACCTTGACCCTGAAACATTCCATGCCAACGTTCAGCCCCATTCAGGCTCTCAAGCAAACACCGCTGCCTACTTTGCAGTCATCAAACCGGGTGACACTATTTTAGGAATGGATTTAGCCGCAGGCGGCCACCTTACTCACGGCTATAAAATCAATTTCTCAGGGACGTTTTATAAAACAGTCAGCTATGGAGTCGACCCAAATACAGAACTTTTGGATTACAACGAAATTGCTCGCCTTGCGCAAAAACATAAGCCGGCTCTCATCATCGCCGGCGCATCTGCCTACTCAAAAACAATCGATTTTGAAAAATTTAAAACCATTGCAGACGCAGTTGGCGCAAAGTTATTAATTGATATGGCCCACATAGCAGGGCTTGTAGCAACCGGCCTTCACCCGAGCCCGTTCGAACATGCTGACATTGTAACCAGTACGACACACAAAACATTACGCGGCCCACGTGGTGGTATTATTATCTGTAAAAAAGAATATGGCCAAGCAATCGATAAAGCGGTTATGCCCGGTATTCAAGGTGGCCCATTAATGCACCATGTTGCAGCAAAAGCAGTCGCCTTTAAAGAAGCCCTTGATCCAGCATTTAAAACCTATCAACAGCAGGTCATTAAAAACGCTCAAGCACTCGCCGATGAATTTACTAAATTGGGCTATCGCGTTGTTTCAAACGGAACTGATAACCATTTAATAGTAATTGATATTCGTTCAAAAAATATTACGGGTAAAGTTGCTGAAGCTGCCTTAATGCAGGCGGACATTGTGCTCAATAAAAACTGTATTCCAAACGATCCAGAAAAACCGTTTGTAACCAGCGGCATCCGCATTGGCACACCGGCAATGACCACCCGTGGGTTTAAAGAAGCAGAAGCGGGCCAAGTAGTACAATTGATCGATCAAGTACTCAGTCAACCGGAAAATACAAAAGTAATTACAGAAGTTAAAGCAGCAGTTAAAATTCTTTGTAAAAACTTCCCGGTCTATGGCACAAGCGATGAAGATACCTTTATTACCCCTGCTCAAAGAGCTCCAGAATTAATTCCATAAAACATAACTCCTGGAATTAAAAATCTGCATACTTGCCCCCTTAATTATTACATTTGAAGTTCTGTTTCTACTGATGGTACTATTTTTTCACCGCCACCTTGGCACACAAGATCATCAATAATCAAGGTCAACTCTGCAACCGTATTTAAACGGCTAATGCTAATTGGTGCTTCATACTCATCTTGCTTTAAGTTTTCAAAGAACCGGGTGATTAAATTGTTGTGCCCTTTATCTGCAATTGCAACTGTTTCACTAAATGCATGTGAGGTACCATAACCGCGCAAGGTCAAATAATCATCCATTACAATTGATTTTGAATCAAAGAAAAGCTCCATACGTTCTTTGCCCAAAGCAGTATGCCCAATTGAAGTATAAACAAGCGAACAGATTGAACCATCATCAAAACTAATTTGCACTGAAAAGTTATCAGTTGGAAAAAGGTCATCCCGCGCTGGCCTTAATGCTTCAACCGAAACGGTTCGTGGAGTGGACCCAGTTAAAAAACAGAAAAGATCAATAATATGACAAGCTTCACCAATCACACGCCCAGCACCAACCTCTCGCTGCATCCAATGTTCTGGTGAAACATACCCAGCATTCATACGATAGGTAATAACAAGTGGAGAATAACGGTTAAGCGTTTCCCATTTAATTTTTTGTATAAATGGCGCAAACGAACGGTTATAGTCGACACAAAAGGGAGCATTCGGATTATCTTTTAAAAATGTGCTTATTGTTTTAAATTGATCGAACGTTGTAACCATTGGCTTTTCCATAAACACCGCTTTACCAGCACAAAGTGCTTGCACCGCTTGATCTGAATGGAACTTATGTGGTGAAGCAATAACTACAACATCTACTGAGCTTTGCTCAAAAAGCTCTTGTTCTTGGCCAAACGCTTGTACCGCACCATAGGTGCGTGAAACATTTTCTGCATTGGTAATATCAGCATCAGCAACCGCGTTAATTTTTACCCCAGGAACTTTTGAAACAAGCGGCAGCAATTGTGATTTTGCAAACCCACCTGCACCTACCACCCCAACCTGTAAACTTCCTTTTTTTGCCGGAACAAAAGTAAGATTTTTCTTTAAAGAAGGAGCTTCTTTTACTGCAGGAACAAATTCAAAATCATTTTTTGGTCCATAAGTCAACACAACCCCAAGTAAGTTTTGTGATTTAAGTAAATCATATGCTTTGCTTGCTTGATCAATTTGAAACTCTTTTGAAATCAAACGATCAACTTTAAGACTTCCTTTTGTAATTAAATCAATCACCGCTTGCATATTCCGTTTTTCGGTCCAGCGAACATAGCTGTAAGGATAGTCATTGCCCTCTTGTTCATAAAACGGATCATACCGACCTGGGCCATAGGAGCAAGAAATAAGAAAATCAATTTCTTTTTTATAAAATGGGTCCCGTTCAAGTTTTAAACCTACATCCCCCACCAACACAACTTTACCTTTTTTGCGTGTAAAGTTCATGGCCTGCTGCACAATATCATTTGAGCTGCTTGATGCAGTAATTAATGTACAGTCAACCCCTTTGTGATATGTTAAAAAATCAATATTTTTTTGAAGACTATGGTCGTTTGCTTCAAACGCATGATCGGCGCCTAGTTCTTTTGCAAGCGCTACTCGTTCTGGAATTAAATCAACTCCGATCACTGTGCATCCAGCCGCCTTTGCCAATTGAACTGTAATCTGACCAATCAACCCTAACCCTTGTACGCAAACCGTTTCACCAATCTGTAATTGCGCGCGTCGAACAGCTTGCAGCGCGATGGCTCCTAAAGTAGTGATGCTTGTCTCACGCAAAAACTCATGGTTCGGAACTGCTGCAACCAGATTTTCTGGCACGCATACAATATCGGCATGATGTGCAAAATCTGAACCGGCGCAAGCAACAAAATCACCCACTCGTAATGTTTTTACTTTTGAACCAACGGCAATAACACGCCCAGAACAAGAAAAACCTAACGCTTGCAATGTTCCTTTGAGCTTGCCTTTAATAAGACCCTTTGTCCCTTCAACACCGTTGCGTGACAATGATGCAAGTACCGCTTTTACCTTTTGGGGAATGTTGGTAAAAAGTGTATTATTTTTTGTGTCGCTAATTGTTGCAGCTTCAGTACCAGAGCTAATAAATGAATAATGTACAGAAACCAAAACCGAATGCTCATCAAGCCGTGGTTGTGCTACCTTCTGTACTATAATAGTCCCCTTTTCTAAAAAAACCTTCCTCATACCTGCTCCTCTTTTGGCACTTTTGCTCCACTCATATGAACAATTCTTTGCGCATGACCAGAGGTGCTTGCAGGCCAGAAAAATTGTTCTTGTTCAATTGATTCTTTTTGCGGTTCAAAAAAAAGTCCACAAAAATCGAGTACCTTTTTCCCATCTAAAAATTCTTTATCAAGCCTTTTAAAACGACTGTGAGCAACAAGCCCTACAACAATATCAACATCGTTAAAAGCACTCTCTGCCGGGACCAATTTTTCATACAACGGAGTTTTTTTAAGATCATACTGTGCATGCGGCTCTACAATTGCCCAGCTGGTTGTTTCATCTTTAATTAATTCTAAAGCAATGGCAGTAGCCGGTGATTGTTGCAACTCATCAACATCAGGTTTATAAGTAAGCCCAAGCAACAAAACTTTGCATGGCTTACTATGCACTTGCTTCCATTGGGCAACGGCATGTTGAATAGCTTTAAGTACTTCATTACCACGCTTTTGATTAATTGCCCGCGCTGTTTTTAAAAGTTCAGTATGTTTTGGAAATGATTCTATTAAAAACCAAGGATCAACTGTAACTGAATACCCGCCAACTCCGCATGAAGGCTTTAACAATGAAACACGTGGATGTTTATTTGCAAGTTCAATAACTTCAAACGGATCAAGTCCCTGCTCTTGAGCCATTGCGCCAACCTGTTGGGCTAGTGCGATGTTAATATCACGCGAACTATTTTCAATCAGTTTTACCATTTCTGCTGTTGTAGTATCAGTTAAATAAAGGTCACCACTTACAAAATATTTATAAAACTCAGCTGCTTTTTGAGTTGATGAAACATTAATTCCACCAATAATTCTATCATTCACTTTTAGCTCTTGCAGAATATTGCCAGGAAGCACCTGTTCAGGACAATGCGCAACAAAAAAATCATGCCCAGCTTTAAGACCTGATTCCGATTCTACTACTTGGGTAAATGAATGAGTTGCCCCAACCGGAACAGTTGATTCTAAAATAACTGTATCACCTTTTTTAAGAACTTCAGCAAGACGTGATGCAGCCATAGAAACTTGCGAAAGGTCTGCTTTATTATCTTTAGTAAGCGGCGTAGGGACGGAAACAATAAAATAATCTGCTGGCTCATAATTAGTGGTTGCATAGAAATTTTCTGCACCACATACATGACGAAGATTTTCAAGAATTTCTGGTTCAGTTTGTGTAAAAGAACATGAATTCAATTCTTTGATGCGCGCTGGATCATGATCAACACCCACTACTTTTAAACCTGCTCGTGCTGCAAGAATTGCTGTTGGTAAACCAATGTACCCAAGCCCAATAATACATACCTTTTTCATTGTTACCCTTTTTTCATGTCTGCTGATCTGATTTATAAATAAAGAAGAGAGTGCGCCATTGCAAAAGCTTTTTGTTCTTCTGAACAATACGCATTTTTATGACCATTACACCCTCTTTCAATCTTGCAATGTAAATGAAAATTTAAACTACCACATCCCGATAGATAAGCAAGAAAAAAATGCCCTTGAATCTTTCAGATAAGCGGGTTATTGTTAAGCTTCAGACCGAAGGAGCAATCGATGGATATATTAAATGCCCCGTGGCGGCAGAAGTACGTTGAACAAACTCATAAACCACGCACAGAATGCGTATTCTGTGAAATTTTAAAGCAGGACACTGATCAAGAAAATCTTGTTCTCGGGCGGTATAAGCATAACGCTGTTTTGATGAATAAGTACCCTTACAATGCGGGCCATTTACTCATTATTCCACTTGACCATATCGACACCCTTGAAGGGCTTACGCCAGAAGCTCGTGCAGAAATGATGGAGCTTGCCTCAGCTGCAACAGGAATTATTGGAAAACTGTTCAAAAACCAGGGAACCAACATCGGTATTAATATGGGCAAAGCAGCAGGCGCAGGCATTCCAGAACATCTACATACGCACGTTGTACCCCGCTGGCACGGTGATACCAATTTTCTACCTGTTATTGCAGGCACAAAACAAATTTCAGTTGATATGGCAGAAATGTATCAGCAATTAAAGCCGTTGTTTGGGGAGCTACTCAAATAAAGAAAAGGGAAACGTTACTATGCCTAATGTTTTTCGGCAGAAATCCGCTCCATACATTTGGTAAAGGTAAATAAAGGCGGCCGTTGAAAGCGCAGCACCCTTTATCTCAGGATCATCCAAACCCCAATTTAAATCGCATGCTTTATTAAGCTGATAACCAAGAAAAGAAAGAGGCACCAGCGAATAACAGAGTAACCAAAAGGTACTTCTTTTACCCATATAAGATTGGCCCGGATCAGCGTTTGTAGTCCTATTGACTGCATCAACCACTGCAATAAAACCAAGTTGTGCTAAAGAGCCGACAGCAAAGCCACCCGCAGCTTTTGCCAGAGGCGAAGCTTCTAATTTTTGAGCGGAAAACGATCCCAATAATGCTAATAATATGAGCTTTTTGAACATACCCCATTTCCTTCCGTAAGTAAGGTTTAAGCATAGCCTTTTTAAGGGCTATTTCAACCTTTTCTATTTGGCAACCCAAATAAGCTCCCAGGGGGGCTTTTGACCCCCTTTGCTATCCATGAGATACTAGAAGACAGTTAAATGGGTAAACTAGGTTATTTTACTAATATGGAGGTTTCTCATGAAGAAACAAATTTTAGCACTTACCTTTGCTGGATTACTTTTCAGCGGACAGGTTAGTGCAAGTCAAGGGGCAAACCCTTTTGATTCGAATATAAAAGAGATTGTAAAAACTCTAGGTCAAACAGCTATACGTGACTATGGAGTTAAAGGAACAAAACTTCTTATTAATGCAGTAGAAAAAGCTATTACTGAACAACAAGCATCGCTTGATTTGAGTACACAAGAAATAAACAATGCTGCTGATTTTTTAAAGTGGGCAGAAGGTGTAATAACTCCAGCACTCCCTTATGCAAAGCTTGCTATAGCTGCTGTTTACCTTGAGCCATGGTTAGATTACGCTGGTAGTAAAGTAGTTAATTTTTGGGACACAAGCACTCCTGCAGATGAAGATGGTGCAAGAGCCGATGCTGCAGCTGTAGCATTACGTGACGAAGCAAACCCACGTCATGCACAAGAAACAATTTTTAACGCACAACGAACCATTACACACGCTCAAAATGACGGTGACTTTTGGGCCGGTGTTCGTCAACTTGAAGAAGCTACAAGAGAACTCCGATTCTTTAATCAAAAACTCTTGCAAATTGATGGCTTTGCTCTTGCAGCAGCTGCCCCTCACGCTGGACGTGCTCACCAACAAGCAGGGCTTGCCGCTCTTGACGCAGTTGTAGACGCACTTAATCAAATAAGAACTGGAACACATCTAATTATTGCTGCTGCTGCCGGACATGGTGGCGGAGCTGCACCAGCACCAATTTTTCATGGTGCAGGTGGTGGATGGTTTGCCTGGGGTGGCGGTGGAGCTGCACCTATGGGTCTTAACGCACACCAACAAGCAGCATATCATGCATCACAACAATTACTTACTGCAGCACAAGAATTTGAACGCGCACAGCTGTCAGTTGAAACAGAACATAGACTTACACTTTTCCCAGGATCTGCTTGGGGTTGGCCTTCTTTAAGAAGATTTAAGCCATCAGAAATGAGTCGCCGTAGACTTCAAACAGCGGTTGTTTTTGGAGCACTCTATAAACTTTCAAAGATGCTCCCTTAATTACTCATTAAAGAACTAAAAATAAAAAGCCTTCCGATCTGGAAGGCTTTTTTATTGCCTTTAAAATTCAAGCCTGCTATCTCTGGTGTAAGAAGATGATTCATTCCTAGAAAAAGGAGATATTCATGAATGACGATCGTCGCGGTAAATTGGTAGCAGTTGCTATCGCCCTTTTACTCCCATTAACCATCGATGAAGGTGTGGGCATGGTTGGCAGAAATATGGCCCCTCGCGTACAGTTTTACACCACTGTTGTATGTGGAGCCGTTGCTGTTGCCGTTGGTATGAAAACAGCAGTTCCAGTATTAGCTTCCGGGCTCTTTTTTGGGGGTATTTTAACCATAGTTAGAAACTACTATTACAACTGGGGCCATCTTGATGATATGACCCGCTTACTGACATTACTTGCAGCTCTTTCACTTATGGTTTGGTTGACCATGCGAGGCGGAAGAAAACGCCCTGCTGCAGCTAAACGGAGAGGCGGTCCACGTCGGAGACGGTAACAGTACCGTTTGTCTGATAAAAACAAGGGCCTTCACATTTTGTGGCGGGCCCTTTTTTATGCTATACTACCGGCGTATCATGCACTAAAGACACGATTGGAAAGCCATGAAATCATCTCAAATTCGTAAAAAGTTTTTTGATTTTTTTGTAAAGCACGGTCATGAGCAAGTAGAAAGCTCAAGCTTAATCCCTGCCCAAGACCCAACACTGCTTTTTACCAACGCCGGAATGAACCAGTTTAAAGACCTTTTTTTAGGCGCTGAAAAACGAAATTATAACAAGGCTACAACCATTCAAAAGTGCGTACGAGCCGGTGGAAAACATAACGACCTTGATAACGTTGGGTTTACCAAACGGCACCTGACTTTTTTTGAAATGATGGGGAACTTTTCATTTGGCGATTACTTTAAAAAAGAAGCAATCGCTTTTGCATGGGATTTGCTGACCAATGGATATGGCTTAAAACCTGAAGATATGTACGTTTCAGTGTATGAAGAAGACCAAGAAGCGTATGATATTTGGGCAAAAGATATTGGTGTTCCAAAAGATCGTATTATGCGTTTTGGCAAAACAGATAACTTTTGGCAAATGGGTGATACTGGACCATGCGGCCCTTGTTCTGAAATTTATTTAGACCAAAGAACCGAAGAACAACGCAAAATAGCTCCGGTTTATGATGACTTTGAAGAAGGTCGCCTTCTTGAAATTTGGAACTTAGTGTTCATGCAATATGACCAACAAGAAGATGGTTCATTGGTGCCACTCAAGCAAACTGGTGTTGATACTGGAATGGGGCTGGAGCGCCTTGCATGCATTTTACAGAAAAAAGATTCCGTTTTTGAAACCGATTTATTTACTGGGATCATTAAAGAAATAGAAACACTTACTGGCGTAAACTACGCAAAATCGACCCCAGAAGTTAAAGCAGCGTTTCATGTTTTGTGTGATCACATCCGTTCTTCAGCTTTAATTATTACTGACGGACAAAGCCCTTCAAACGAGGGGCGCGGCTATGTATTGCGTAAGATCATTCGCCGTGCAGCGTTATTTGCACAAAAACTAACTGATAAAAATATTTTCCCTGAGCTTGCAAAGAAATTCATTACAGACTTTGGGGAGTTTTACCCAGGGCTGACCACTAGCGAACCATTAATTGTGAGCTTACTCAAAAGTGAGATTGAACAATTTGCGCATAACTTGGTGCGCGGACAAGTTATTCTTGAAGGCTATTTTAAAGAGCAAGCAAAAGATAAAAAGATTACTGGCGAGCAAGCATTTAAATTGTACGACACGTACGGTTTCCCGCTTGAGGTAACTATTTTGGCTGCACAAGAAAATGGCTTTACCGTTGACTCAGACGGCTTTGCCCAAGCAATGCAAAAACAAAAAGAACTTTCTGGTAAAAAAATGAAAGCGGGCAAAAAAACAATTGAGGTGCCAGAAACGTTAACCACTCAATTTGTTGGATATAGTAAAACAGAAGCTGAATCGGAAGTTGCCGCACTGATTGTTGATGGCAAATTAGTCAATTCGGTTAAAGCAGGACAAACCTGCATCGTGGTTCCCAAAGTATGCCCATTTTTTGTTGCAATGGGAGGTCAAGTTGATGACACTGGATCTGTTACAATTAATGGAAGCAAAGCGGATATTGAGGCGCTTCAAAAACTGAATAATGCAAAAGCAATTGGTGTCACGGTTACCGCTCCAGCTGCTATGAGCGTTGGTGATGAAATTAAGCAAAACGTGAATGTTGAAATTCGCAATATGACCATGAATAACCATACCGGTACACACTTGCTACAAGCCGCTTTAATTGAGCTTTTAGGCAAACAGGTTAAACAATCTGGTTCTGTGGTGACGCCTGAATATTTACGGTTCGATTTTACCTATCACAAAAATTTAACGCCCAAAGAAATTACCACTATTGAAAACCGCGTAAACCAAAAAATTATGGAAAACATTCCAGTTGATATTTTTGAAACAACACAAAAGAAAGCTTTAGATCGCGGAGTTATTGCAATCTTTGGTGAAAAATATAACCCTGAATGTGTGCGTGTTATCGACGTTCCTGGGTTTTCTGCCGAGCTGTGTGGTGGAACACACGTGCCTTCAACCGGTGTTATCGGGCCATTTAAAATTACTGAGGTCAGTGCACTTTCAGCTGGCAACCGAAGAATTTTTGCAGTCACCGGGCCACGCGCGGTTGAATTAATGCAGCAAAACTTTAACTCTGTCAAAGCTTTGAGCCAAAACTTCAAAGTAAAACCTGAAGAAGTTGTTGGCGCAGTTAAAAAACAAACTCAACAAATTTCAGACCTCCAGAAACAACTCAAATCGCTCAAGAAGGACGCTATTAAATCTCAACTTGCCTCATGGGCGCAAAAAGTAGAAACGGTCAACAGCGTTCCATTTTTACATCTACTTTTGGATGGCTATGCAGTGGATGAACTGAAAGATATTGCAACGGCGCTCAACAAAAAGCAGCCAGGCTTTTATTGCCTTGTGAGCAATAGTAGGGACAAGTCTGTATTTTACGCAGCGCTCGACCCGCAACATGAAAAAGCAGTTGATTTTAAAGCGTTTTCTGAAAAGCTCAAAGCGGCTGGCTTACGTGGTGGCGGTAAAAAAGGGACACTCCAAGGCGGAGGCCCCAAAATTACTCAAGAACTTTCAGCCTTGTGCAAAGAAAGTATTGCGTAATGTACCAAAGAGTTGGCGTTGCCGTTATTAAAGATGGAAAACTCCTCTTGATGCATCGTGTTAAAAAAGGGCACGAGTATTACTGCTTCCTTGGTGGGCATCAAGACCCAGGCGAAACAGCTGAGCAAACGGCCATTCGCGAGTTAAAAGAAGAAGCCACTATCGATGTTGTTTTAGATAAGGTACTGTGTGAAATTGATGAACCAGACGGCAGAGGCAAAGGTATCTATTATCTTTGCACTCAGTTTACTGGAACTCCTAAACTGGGCGGCCCTGAGCTTGAACGCAATAGCGTAGAAAACAGTTACACCCTTGAATGGGTTGAGTTAGAAAAACTTTCTGAGCTAACAGTTTACCCAGAAGCAGTGATTAAGAAGATTATTTAAACGTTTTCGCTTATTTTTTTTTCAATCATTTCGCACGCTTGGTCAATCAATTGATCAAGTTCATCTTTGTTTTCAGTAAAATTGCCAAGCACATACTGTGAAACATGGGCTTTGTCTTCTGGTCTTCCGATTCCAAAACGGAGGCGCCAAAAATCTTGCCCACAAAAACCGATCAATGACCGCAAGCCATTATGCCCACGGTGACTGCCCCCCAAACGAATGGCAAGTTTACCAAACGGTTTTTCAAGTTCATCATGCACCACCAAAATACTTTCTGGCTCAATCCCCTTTTTGCGCAGAAACGGCATGATTTCACCAGAACTATTCATAAAGGTTTGTGGCTTAATTAAAAC
>JAYPWJ010000005.1:10534-15477 GCA_038135085.1 bacterium | reverse complement strand
AATTTGTATATCAGCATATTCTAGTTTTTCTTTGTCGTGCCATTCAGCACCATAACGGTTTGCAAGTACATCAAGCACCTGAAACCCAATGTTATGCCGATTGCGGTAATACTGCTGCCCAGGATTGCCGAGCCCAACAACTGCTTTAATAAGAATATGGTCTTCCATAAATTTACTCCAAAAAAATGGCTGACGGTGCTATGCCATCAGCCATATAACTCATCCTACGAAAGGATTATTTCTTTTTTGCTGGTGCAACTGCTTTTTTTACAGTTTCAGTTACATCCAATGAAGGATCAAATGCAAGTGCCGCTTCTTTTGGAATAACCACAGACCAGCCATTTGATTTTCTGATGCCTTCAATTTTTTTAATGCGGCCTTCTGCTTCTGCTTGAGCCTTTTGTTGCGCAGCGATCATTTCTGCTTGAATCATTTGTCCTTTTGCTTCCATTTTTTTCTTAAGTTCATCAATCTTTTTTTGATGCGCTTCTTTATCTTTTACATCATTTGTTTTAGCTTCTAAATCCTGTATTTGTTTTGCAAGATCACCTGCTTCTTTTTGAAAACGAGTTGAAGCTGCTTGTTGTTCTGTTTGGAATTTGTCCTGAATATCTCCCAAAACTTCTTTAAGATCAACAATAACTGTTTTTGCAGCTACCTGCCCTACAAAAGAAGCACACAACAAAGCTAAAGCGAAATAACGTCCTTTAGAAATCATAAAAATCCTTTCAAAATAAATTATTTAAGTAAGTCTCCATCAGCCTTAATATATGATGCTTTTACTGCCTTTCCTGCAACCATTGCTAAAAACATGTTAACTCGGGCCATAGCCCACTGTCCACGTGTTTTGCCTGGTCTATGAGACTTTGAAAAGGCTCCAGCTCCTCGTCTATAAACTTTTTTTAATTGAGTAAGCGAAACTCGCTTTGAGGGGAACTCCTCATTATGTTTTTTTACTTTAGTTTTTAAACTCTTTTCTACTGTTTCCGAAAATTGTATCTCCGGACCATTTTTTGAAGCACTACCAACTCTATTTTTACTTGAACCCTTTTTGCGTTCGCTTTTTTTAGAGGGCGTCTGGGCAGATGATTTTGGCCCTGGGCGCTTAGGCATTCCCAATAATTTTCTTATTTCCTTTTTTTGCTGCATATTTCAAACACCTCATACTACAAAAAACTATTTTACTTAAAAGTAAACAGCTCCATACTACCGTGTTTGAAACCGTACGTCAATTGCCCCGTATGAATCTTTTCCTGAGCTCTTCAACGATTAAGAGGTAACATCCAATAGGTATAATAAGGCTCCAGTGCTCCCATGAAAGCGGCACCGTTTGAAAAATAAGATTCCCCCAAGAGGTATATAAAATTCCTAATAATAAAACTGGAATCATCGCCAAAGAAACTGCAATCCATCTATTAGAAACAAGGCCAATCTGAGTAACCGAACGGTTAAATGAACGACAATTAAGAGCAATAAACCAATAGCAGGTCGTCATTACAACCATCACCAATGTTCGCGCTAAAGCTAAATCTGTTTTATAGTAAGTATAAAAGAAAATGGAAGAAATAAGAGTAACAACCCCCGCTTGATAGACAATGCGCGCAATTAAATTGTTACTAATAAGCATTCGCTGCCCAGCAAGCAAACGCCGCTTTAAAAGACCCCCTTGCTGTGGTTCCATCGCTAAAGAAAAATCTAAAAGCCCATCCGTTATTAAATTGAGCCACAAAATTTGTGATGCCAATAAAGGAAGCGGAAAGTTCCCTGCAAAAGCAAAAAGCATAATACCAATTTCAGAAAAGTTGGTTGTAAAAAAGTAAAGAATCACACGTTTAAATGAAGCAAAAATATGCCGGCCTTGTTCAACGCCAGCGGTAATACTTTCAAAGGAATCGTCAATTAAAATAATATCTGCTGCTTCTTTTGCAATATCACTACCCACATTCCCCATCGCAATACCAAGCTGAGCAACAGCCAACGCGGGTGCATCATTGGCGCCATCACCAATCATTGCAACAATGTCACCTCGCTGTTGAAAGAGATTTACAATACGTAGTTTTTCTTCAGGTGAAACTTGTGAAAATACTGAAACGGTTTCCAACTTTTTTGAAATTGCTTCATCTGAACTTTCTCGCAATTCGGCTCCACTTATATCAGTATCACCCTGCTGCATAATCCCTGCTTGCTTTGCCAATTGAACAGCTGTTTGAGAATTATCACCCGTTGCCATTACAATTTTCATGCCGGCTTTTTGCAACGATTGCACAATATCAGGCGCTTCTGAGCGCAACGTATCGCTCAATCCAAAAAACCCAAGAAGGCTAAGATCATTAAAAAGATTTTCAAATTCAATCTTGCTATAATCTTTTAGTTCAGACTTATTAAATGGTTTTGAGCAAACCGCAATAACACGCAACCCTTTATCAAGCAGTTCATTCAGCGCTTGCTTTTGTTCTTCTGAAACATCTTTGCAGCGGTTCATAATTACTTCAGGCGCACCGAGCCCAAACATAACCCCTTGCCCATCTTTTTCAAAAAACCCTGCATGGTAGCGCAATTCAGAGCTAAATGGAATTTCAAAAAAAAGATTATAGTCTGTTACTACCTGCGTTTTCTCAAAGCCAAGCTTATGCCCAAATAACGCCATAGCAGCCTGAACTGGACGCCCTTTAAGGGCAGTTTTGTTTGCACCAGCAGTTATATCAACCTCTGACCTATCAAGTAAAAGTGCTGCTTGCGCCATTAGTTTAAGTTCTTCTGGGGCAGAACATTCGGTAATTATATCCCCTCCAGATTTTACCTGTCCTTTAGGTAAATATCCAGAACCGCTCACTTCAAAAAGCGTTCCTCCACTTTGGACAAAACTAACCATTAACTCGTTGCGTGTTAAAGTTCCAGTTTTATCCATAATAATTACGTCCGCCCTACCAAGTGCTTCAACAGCCTGAAGCCGTTTTGCAAATACTTTTTTACGTGCCATTGCATAAGCACCAGAAACAAGAACTACCGTCATAATCACTGGCAGCCCTTGCGGCAATACACAAATGAACAATGCAGTTAACGCAGCAAGTAGCTGTCCAAATGGCTTTCCTGTTGCAACCCCAATAGCAAGTAATGAAAAACAAATAAAAACAATCACAATCAAAATAAATTTCAGTAAATGTGAAAGATCTTTTTGTAGTGGCATATCTGTTGAAACGGTTTCCATTGTCTGGTGAATTTGCCCCATTCGCGTGTTTTGCCCCGTCGCAGTTACCATTGCTGTACCATAACCAGAAAGAATATAAGAACCCGAAAGTACTTCTTGCATTTCTGTTTTTGCGATGGCATTCGATTCCCCGGTCAATAAAGATTCATCAGTTGAAAGTCCATATGCTTTAACAATAGTTGCATCAGCAGGAATTTTTTCACCCTCTTGCAGAATAATAATGTCACCTGGAACCAACAAATCAACTTTAACTAATCGACGAATACCTTCCCTCAAAACCACACAGTTTGCTTGTCCAAAGTTCTGAAGATTTTCCATCACAACCGCAATTCTTACGTCTTGAAGTGATCCAATAATTGCGTTTAAAAGTAAAATACCCGCAATAATATACGCATCAAATTGAGCACCTGCAAAGAAAATGATAACACCAGAGCTTAACAATAAGTAAATAAGTGGGTCATTAAATTGAGAAAGAAAAATTTGTAAAAAAGAACGGCCAATATTTTTTTTGGCCGCATTAAACCCATAACGAGCAAGACGCTCCTGAACTTGCTTGTTAGTAAGCCCAATTTCTACATTTGTTTCAAGCGCTTGCGCCAAACTTTCAACAGTTTTTTTATTATTTTCCATAACCCACCAACAGTAGGGTTCAACTGATTTTTATTACTCTACCATAAATTAGAAAATATTATCTAGTAGCGAGTTTAATACTTATTCTTTATTCATCATCACTCAAATTGTACAGCGTTACTTCTTTTATATGCTTTCTAAGCCAAAGAATCATATCACGATGTTTTTGGTGCGCTTGTAAATAGTATTCACCCCCACTAAAAATTTCTTTAACCTGCCTTAACCATTCCTGACTATGATCAATCACTAAAAATTTTTGTGGCAAAGCTATTTTTGCTTTCTCTAAAAAACTTAATAAGGCGTCACCCTTTTGCCCACCGCCAGCAAAAATAACTTTACTTGCATACACCGTGCTCAAAGCCCAAACAGGATATCCTCTTTCTTTGTTTGATGAAACAGTATATCCATCATAAAATTGGACAACATTCGTTGGTTTTATTTTATGTTTTGTTAAACTACTTCTGATGCGATTGCTGACCTCAGGAGATTCTCCACTTAACCCGTAAACTCCTTGTGTTTTTACTTTGAGTGTATTGAAAAGAGTACGCGTTTTTGGACCTTCATAAAGATCTTCATTTTCTCCAAAGCTAAGAATTACCCCTGAAACTTCGGTAAATACAATTGTATCTTTATCTGCCAAACTAGGTGCTTGGCTTAAAGAACTATTTTGAACTTCAATTATTGTAGGGCCTTGGTGATAAAAAGGAACTTCGGCAGCCTGAAGGTTATAACAAAAAAATAAAAATAATATTGCCCATTTCATAGTTAATTTCATTCTGTTAACTAAGCCCCAAAAAATCACACAAAGAACCCCAAAAGGTTTCCGGCTTATCGTATTGATAAAGATAGACATTTTGGATAGCTTTATGAATCTGCTCAACAGAACTTTCTTCCCCTTTTTTACTTACTGATGAATCAACTTTTAACGGCACAAAATCCGAACTAAAAATCGCACGCACATCCTTTAAAAAAGCTTGCCTATCATCAATAACAACAAGTTCCCGTGGTTGTTGTTTAAGCCTTCTTAAAAATTCAAAGAGCGCCAGCCCTTTACCAGTTCCGCCAAAAACAATACCATGAGTATAAGCCATTATTACCCTTTGCG
>JAYPWJ010000005.1:339-10524 GCA_038135085.1 bacterium | reverse complement strand
CTACTATCTCGTATGCTTTTTCTGAAAAATCAATCCCTAGTTTTTTCAGCTGCTCATGTGTACTATAAGATTCAGAAACTGGCCTTGATGTCCATCCTATTGCCCATTGAGCAGAAGCGATTGCACTTAAAACTATTTTTCTTGTTTGCTCACCTTGCGGACATTTAATTGCAAACAGATCATCTGAATTATCAGTATAACGTATCAAAACTTCATCAAGATCAAACGCAAAAGCAGTATCATCTTTAATATGCATATTAAGTAAATCAATATTATCTATTTTTAAAGAATACACAGTTGGTGGACACCAAATAAACGAGACTGGTATAAGCAAAAAAAAGAGATAAATACTTTTCACCCGTTTCCCCTCTGTAGTGATAAAAAGAAAGATACCATGAAAAGAATTATCTCATCAATATTTTCATAATTCAAGCAGCATGAAGCCGAGCCGTATAATGATAGAGGGTAATTTTTTTAACTTTTGTGCGAATTTCTTCAAGCGTAAGCAAATCCCTGCCCCCTCTAATCGCAGGTGAAAGTTTTTGTGGTACAAAATCACCTGCAAAAAAATTATAAACAGCTTTAATATTACCCTCTAGATCATCAATAAAAACAATCTCTTCTGGCAAATCTTTTAATTCAAAGCGACGCAAGAATTCAAATAATGCTTGGCCTTTATCAGTATGACTCGTATAAATAACGCCACGATAATAAGAAACTGATTTATCTACTTTTGGAAAACTGAGCATATACATTTTTGGTTTTTTCCGACGGTCAAGCACATAAGGATATTTAACAAAATTATCTGGAAATTTAAAACCAACACCAGAAAGTTCATCAAAGGTTAATTCTGCTTGAT
The DNA here is from genome assembly GCA_038135085.1 of bacterium. GTDB lineage: Bacteria > Babelota > Babeliae > Babelales > CAIQNR01 > CAMCVM01. The sequence continues at coordinate 9,665 of JAYPWJ010000005.1, read as the reverse complement.
CATCTGGCCGGGCTGTTAGCCCCAAAACTGACCGAGAATCGCTAATGGCCGCTTTAAAAATTTTTAAAGTTTCAGCGCCTTGAACCGCCATTGAAATAATTTTATTTTCTATTTTTATCCATTTAACCAATACATCATCTAAATCAAAAATTGTCATTGTCTTTTTGTTAAAAGACTTTTCAACTTCTGTAATATTTGAAATTTTATATGTATCTATTTCTGGTTGTACTGCTGCTTTTACTGGTTCAGCTGCATACAAAGAAACAACAGAAAAAATAAATAATAATAACCTCTTCATAACTTTCTCCATTTTTATAACACTCTATTTTTTTATATAAACTCAAAAATATGGTGGAGGCGATGGGAATCGAACCCATGTCCGCACTGCAGCAGAACATAACCACTACATGCTTAGTTCTTGAAATTACTGTGCAGCCTCCTCAAGAACAAGAGAGTTGCTACACAGTCAGGTTGTGATACAAACAAGCTACTACCCCGAAAAATCTCGCTTGAAAGTCCTCTCTTTTATAATTCGAATTAGTCAAACTGAAAGGCACGTTTAACTAACAAGGGTTTCATTACACGAAAGCCGCCCCCATACGAGCAAAATTTCGGTTGAAACCGTGAGATGTAACATCTGCACTTATTGTTTTAACTGTTTGTTTTACGAGCTACTCAGTCAAAGCTCGGCATGCGCCTACGAACATCTACAATACGTCGAAGCCAGTGCGCCCCCGTATTTTTAAAATTTCAATGATCTGAGCTTATATATTTCTCATTGTAACAAAAAAATACCCCATTTGCAACCATTTGTTCAGCTTATTTTTTCTCAATAGGCTCAATAGGAAAGACCAAAAAAGGATTTATAGGAAGCTTATACTTACGCACGCAGCACAATCCATCTTTTTCATAGAGGGTTTTTACTTGAAACTCTTTAGGCCATTGCACTGGCCAAGCAGACATCTTTCCATCGGCATTCAGCTTAATTGAAATAGGCCCCCCACTTATTCTATGAGTCGCTTTTATCTTCTTATTTTGACTTATATAGTGGCAGTCAGCCTGTATACTTGAAAAAGTAAAACTTCTTTGCACTATTTTTTTTTGAGCTTGTCCCCCTTTAGCCAACATGACACTTGCAGCCACTACAGGATTCAAACTTTCTGACCATTCCACCTCATTTTTCTTTTTTTTGCCTTGTATTGATGAACGAAGAGTATGAGAATTTGCAAACATTTTTGCCTTCCATACAGCATTCTTGCCACAAAGATGATCATAAAGACTTTTTGCAATTTTACGCTGCTCTTCAACTAAAAGCACTGGAGAAAGGTTTAGCGATTTAGGCTTTCTTTTAGAGCGTGCGCCCATAAGTAAAAATGGAATCCAAACAAGCAGGCAAAGGCCCCTTCTTACTCTCATTTTTTCCCCTTTTACTTGCCTCTATTATTTTTTAACGCCCTTCGGACTTAACGAGGTTTTTGTTGTAACAGCGTATCTCACTCGATTGCTTTTTTTATTATAACCAATCAAAGCTGTTGTAACAGCCAAACTAACCGGTTTAGATAAAACAAAATTTCCCTTTTGGCCTCTTATAAACAATGCAGGAGTAGTCGCCTTAAGCTGTTGCTTAACAACCTCTTTGCCTCTAACTTCATACTGATGCTCGCCTATAAGGTCATTAATTATGATTTTGTCATGCTTGTATAATAAAATTCCTTCTGCAAGTTTTTCTGGCGTTAATGATTTTAAATTTTTTATGCCGTGCAAATGCTTACCAGTCCATAAAATGGCACCTTTTCCATTTAAAAAGATTTTATTTGCAAGCGCTTTACGTTTTCTTGCATGATTCTTGACGCTCTTCCCTTTGCATGCTGCAAATTGCTTTACGGCAGACCCTTCCGTATTAGCTAAGCGGCGTCGTTTTTGCTCCGCTTTTGCAGTTGATTTCGTTCGTGCCCCAAAAACATTTGATTGAAAAATAAAAAGAAAGGCTAATAAAAAATAGTTAATATTTATAGACATTTTTAAGTTCCCGAGATGTTTCGCGTTTAATATCGCGCTCTTTAATTGCTTGTTTTTTTCCTGCTGCTTTTTTGTGCTTACATAAACCCAACTCTACTTTCACCTTACTTTTTGGATTGAAGTAGAGCTTTAACGGTACTAAAGTGATTCCTTTTTGTGAAACTTCTCCCACAATTTTATTTAATTCGCGGCGGTGAACCAACAATTTGCGAGTTCGCGAAGCAGCTTCTTCATCTTTTCTATAAGCTTTGTCATAGGGAGTAATATGACAATTTAAAAGAAACAGTTCACCTTTAGTAATTGTTGCAAATGAACCAGTTAAGTTAACGTGACCCGCTCTAAGTGATTTTACTTCATCACCAGTCAACACAATTCCTGTTTCTAAAGTATCAAGCACTTCATATTCAAACCGTGCTTTTTTATTCTGAGTAATGATTTTCATAATAAACCTTTAACTCGCTTTTTGTTGTAAAGAAAAACGAGTAAACAGCGGAAATAACATCCCATAACAACATACACCCAAAACAGCCCCCACAAGATTTCCTCCCAACATAAATGCCCAAAAAGAAATATCAGTAATGCCAAGATGAGAATGTAAAAATAGATTAATCGATTTCATCCACCAGGGGTTAGCACCCGAAACAGCAAAACCAAGCCATGAATGCAAAATCCAATGCCCTACAAAATACCCACCCATATAAATAGGCACCATAGTTAAAGGATTGTTAATAGTATTACCAACCGCAAGCATAAGAGGAACATTAAGCCTTAAAACAAATCCCAAACCAATGGCCATTGCCGTATGAAGCCCAATAAATGGGTTAAAGGCAATATAAAGCGCCAAAGCACAAGAGGCCGCTAATTTATGCGGAGAGCTTTCATAAGCAAAAATTCGCAGCAAAAAATGTTTTACCCCAACAAACATCTCTTTTGTCCTTTAAATTGTTGTAATCTTTTGAAAAGAAGAGCTATTTAAGGTATATTCTATCAAGGATTGTGCTATGTCACAAGAAAAGACCCTCTAAGGGAGGAAAAATCATGAACTATAGGAACTGCCAATTTCTGTTTTTATGCTGCTTAATAAGCTTAACAAGTCCACTTTTTGGGCAAAGAAGTCGAAAAGATTTTCTTGAGTTATATCAAAAAAGCAGTCCTCCTCGCCCAAAGCGACCAGAGCCAAATTTATTTGTTCCTGCGGCAATGAATAAAAATATCCCAATGGCAACCTACTTTTTTACCCTAAGTTCCCGCAATGAAGCGAACAAAAACCTTGCCTGGAGAGCTTACTATCAGGGCCAAATTGTTCCTCAAAAAGAGGGAGTGTTTTTTCTAACCGCACCAAAACATTTGGACTCATTTAATATTGTTGTGGCAGTTATTAAAAAACCTAATCAAACAACAATTGCTTCACTTGAAGTTCCATATGGTGTTGATTATATCCACTATCAACTTGAAAAAAGAGAAGATTTTTCAAACCAAAAAAAATATCGCTGGAAGATTATAAAAGAGGAAGGCAATCAAGGGTTTGTTGTTCCGCATGATGCGCTGATAATTTTACTAGAACCACAATATATAGAAAAACTGGAAGTTCATTCATGGGAAAAACGAAGCGACATTATTATGCTGCCAACAATTGTACTCGCGGGCACTCAAGCATTGCAAGAAGCGTCAATTAAAACAGTACTTGCAGCGCTTGACACTGACTTACTGCATAGCCGCTCAGAATCAGAACAAACTCAAAAAGATGGTATTACACTATCACGGATAAAACAGGTATGAAAGAATTAATTTTAGCAATTGAAACTTCATGTGATGAAACTGCAGCTGCCGTATTTGATCCTCAAAATGGTATGCTTTCAAACGTTTTATTTTCCCAAATTGAAATGCACAAAAAGTTTGGCGGTGTTGTTCCAGAACTTGCCTCACGCGCACATATCGAAAAAATTGATGGCATTGTTAAAGAAGCTTTAGAAAAAGCAAACGTAACACTTAATGATATCAGTACTATTGCTGTGACCAGCAAACCAGGTTTGCCCGGCTCATTATTAGTTGGCAGTTGTTTTGCAAAGGCTTTAGCTGGGGCAAAAAATAAAAAAATTATTGCAATTAATCACCTTGAAGGCCACGCATTTTCTGCAAATATAGAAAATGAAATTCCATTTCCATTTTTGTGCATAACTGCTTCTGGAGGACATACCAGCATGTATCATGTTTCTGATTATGGATCTTATAAAACGATCGGAACTACAATTGATGATGCAGCCGGTGAAGCTTTTGATAAAATTGCAAAGTTATTGGAATTAGGATACCCAGGTGGGCCTGTTGTTGAAAAACGTGCCACGCAAGAAGCATTTAAAGATTTTTATACCTACCCGCGCGGTAATGCAAAAACATTAGATTTTAGTTTTTCTGGGCTCAAAACTGCAGTACTGTATGATTTGGTAAAACGTGGCGCATATGATTTACAAGCAAAAAAACTACTTGATACCAGCGAAGAACTTAAAAACAAAGTTTCAAGCTCTTTATTAGTTTGTATTGCCGATATCTTTAAAGAAAAAGTTTTACTCGCACTTGAAGAAAACCCTGATATTAAAGCGCTTGCGTTTGTTGGCGGCGTTGCGTGTAATAAATACATCCGCGCACAACTCAAAGAACTGGCGGAACAAAACAACATTGAGTTTTTTGTTCCACACCCGCAATACTGTACTGATAACGCCGGCATGATTGCTTTTGTAGCTAACTATAAAGTAAAACAAAACAAGTTTTCAGACCTCACATTTGATATTTTGTAAAACTTCCTAGCCTTCAACTTGAGATATTTTCTCTAAATCAACATAAATGCCAGAATGGTTTTCACTTTTTACAAAAGTATATTCGGTATTATCACAACCAACATATGTAACACTTTTTGCCCCAGGAGGTAAAGTATGAAAACAAAGGCCGCTTTCTTCTCCTGAACCCAAAGACGTAACTATATAAGACCCATTGCTACATTCATGCAAAAGATGCCCTGTTTTTGTTTGTATCGTCCTTACAGTATCTTGACCCCTACAGCCTCCATGCACAACCCCATCTGCACTTAATACAGAAAAAACAGACGAAAAACTCAACATCAATAATAATAAATATTTCACAACAACACCCCTATCTAAAGATTTATAAGTACCGCAAGTGTACTCACAAATCCTTAGTAAGACAACAATAAAAGAAAATAAATAAGAAAACCGATATTAGCTATTACCGTTTCCACCAGAACTATTACCGTTTGCACCACGCTTTGCATTCATCGATTCAAAGAATTCATCGTTAGTTTTGCGTTTTTTCATCTTATCAATTAAGAATTCCATCGCTTCACCAGTATTCATTGAACCTAAGAATTTTTGAAGCACCCAAACACGCTTGAGATACTCTTCTTCCTGCAACAATTCTTCACGACGTGTTCCAGAAATAAGAAGATCAAATGCTGGGTAAATACGGCGGTTTGCAAGCTTACGGTTAAGATGCATTTCCATGTTACCGGTACCTTTAAACTCTTCATAGATAACTTCATCCATGCGAGAGCCGGTTTCAATCAACGCCGTTGCAATAATAGTTAAGGAACCACCTTCTTCAACACAACGTGCCGCACCAAAGAAACGTTTTGGTCGCTGTAATGCGTTTGCATCAATACCACCAGTCAAAACTTTACCAGACGCTGGTGCCGTTGTATTATATGCACGAGCTAAACGAGTAATCGCATCAAGTAAAATAACAACATCTTTACCTGCTTCAACTAAACGCTTTGCCTTTTCAAGCACCGTTTCTGCAACCTGAACATGCCGTTCAGCTGATTCATCAAAAGTAGAACTAATCACTTCTGCATGCGCACCTTTTACGCAACGCTTCATATCAGCAACCTCTTCTGGGCGCTCATCAATTAATAGAACAATGATGAACACGTCAGGATGATTTGCAATTAAACTTTGTGCAATCTCTTTAAGAAGTACTGTTTTACCCGCTTTTGGAGGCGCAACAATCAAACCACGCTGCCCTTTACCAATCGGAGTAAACATATCCATAATTCGTGTTGAAACAAAATCAGGACGGTACTCTAAAGTAAACTTATCTTTTGGGTGCATTGGAGAAAGACGATCAAAAAACGGACGCTCTTTTAGCTTTGCCGGATCGTCAAAGTTAACCTGATTAACCTTGTACAATGCAAAATATTTTTCATTTTCCCGCGGCTTGCGAATTACACCAGAAACAGTGTCTCCAGTCCTTAAGCCAAAACGTCTAATTTGTGATGGCGAAACATACACATCATCAGGACTTGAAACATAGTCATAACGAGGAGAACGCAAAAAACCAAATCCATCTGGAAGTTTTTCAAGCACACCTTCAACTACAACTTCTTTATCGGGATCTTTTTGCATTTCAAGAATAACTTCAACCAATGCTTTGTGGCTCATTAAACTTGAACCAATCACCCCAAATCGGCGCGAATAGGTATTAAGCTCTTGCAAAGAAAGATCTTGCAATTGCTCTTTTGTTAAAATTTTTATTGGGGCATCTGAATTTTTTTGATGTTGTCCACCATTTTTTCCTCTTCCACCAGATTTTTTAGATGTGTTAGATCGCTGGCCTTGGTGAACATTTTCAGCACTTTTTTGCTTTGGAGCAGCAGTTACTGCTGGGTTTGTTGGCGCATCCTTTGATACCTCTACTGCCTTTTTTTGCTCGCCTACAGAAGCTTTTGGAGCTTCTTTAATAGTGGTTGTTTTTGAAACGCTCTTTTTTTGTAGCGCTTCTTTTTTTTCTTCTGCCATCACTTTATCCCTTCCATTTTTTGATACAGAATGTTCTTGTCCTTTTTCCAAACCAAATCCCTACACATATATATCCCTTCGCTCTTTAACAAGCTTACTGGGGCAATATAACAATACAAAATTATTCAATGATGATTTCTCTAAATCAAGGACTTACACACGCTTACGTAACGAAAGCATAATTGGGCTTGCAATGTAAACCGATGAATATGTTCCCACTACAATGCCAACCAACAAAGCAAGCGATAAATTTCGTAGCGTCTCTCCTCCAAATACAAATAACGCCCCCACCACTAAACCTGTTGATAAACTTGTTAACAAAGTTCTTCGTAAGGTTTGATTCAAACTAGTATTTACAATTTTTTCAGCTGACTCCCCTCTCATTTTCACAAAATTTTCTCTTACTTTTGCAAAAATTACAATGGTGTCATTTATTGAATAACCAAGCGTTGCCAAAATTGCGCAAATAACATTAGGTGAAATTTCACGCTGCGTAATAGCAAACAATGCCAAAATAGCAAGCGCATCATGAAAAATTGCAATCACTGCGCCCATCCCATAAGAGAAAGACCAAAATCTGAATGCAATATACAAAAGCATCAAGAAAAGCCCCAACAGAACCGCTAAAATAGAGTTCCATCGCAATGCTGTTCCCACTCCAGGCCCAACGGCATTTGCTTCTAAAATTTCAATATTTTTTGCTGGTAATTTTTTTTCAATCCCCTCTTTAATTCTTAAATAAAGCCCTAGCGAATCATTTTGAAATTCTTTTACGCGAACAGCAACTTCACCTTTTCCAAATTCACGTATTACAGCATCATCCCAACCACTTGCGGTCAACGCCTCTTTAATTTTTTCTGAGCCAAAACCTTGATCCAACTTTAATAGAACCTGTGTTCCACCAGTAAAATCTACACTGTAACGGAAACCACCAAAATGAACGTATCCGCCTACTCCTGCTGCTATAAACAATAAAGAAGCTACGATGCTTGTTGTACTATATTTCAAAAAGTTAATCATTCAACTCTCCGCTGATAAAACATTTTTTTTTGAAGAACTCATTTGCAATACAAACGCCTTTGAGTACCTGCTGAAAGTTCTAACATGATTTTTTCAATTACTCAAAGACTGCTAGGGAGTCTTTTTAAGAAGAAGCCGGAACAACCGATACATACTTTCTTCCGCGAGGCCCATAGTGAAACTTAATCACTCCGGCTCCAACTGCAAAAAGTGTATCATCTTTTCCGCGTCTTACTAATTTGCCTGGGTGGAGTTTTGTTCCACGTTGGCGCATGATAATCTCACCACCAGTTACAACCTGGCCAGCAAACAACTTAATACCTAAGCGTTTACTCTGACTATCGCGACCATTCGACGTTGAACCACCCGCTTTACTTGTTGCCATCCGAAATCCTTACCTACCGTTCTTAAAAAGTCATTGATTACTATTTTTGATTTTTAAAGAGAATCCAAATGTTAATGGAATTTTTGATTACAAGTACAAGTATGACAGTCGGAGACTCAAAAGTCAACAAAAAGGCCCAAAACCGTGATTTCAGGCTTAAAACCACAGCTTTAATAGCCACAGAAGGGGCCTTTAGCTTGTTTCATTTAAGCTTAACAATCATTGTCATTATCGCATGACGGGCCGTGATTGCCATAATGCCAAACACATAAAGCAGCGATTCCGGCAACCCCTGTAATTGAGCCCCAGAAAATTGCGTGGTGGTACCCTGGGCTTTTAAGCTTACAACAACCGTAATCTCCCTCACGCCACCAAGCGCACACCCCATTTTTTAGTTTCTGTAAGCAGGTTTTTTCTTGCTGCTCTTCTAACACATTCCCTCTATCAGCAACAAGCGCTGTATATTCATCTGCTTGCATATTCAAAGAACCTAAGGCAGCCTCGTCAACCTCTTCCATCATTGCAGAACTGCCCCAAAAAAAAAGATAGCTGATACAAAAAACAGCCATCTTAAAACATCCCCTTTTCATAGCTTTCCCCAATCTATAAAAGTTTTAACTTCTACCTAGGGCCACTATACCTTATTTAGACATCTCTTTCCTCTACTGCTATACGATCAAAGCCAGATCCCTTCTTTACAAAAGTACATTGGAATACGGCTCCAGCTAATGGGGCAACAACATCTTCAATAACAATACGAAACGGATAGGTTCCTGTTTCAAGTAGGCAGGTTAACGCAACAGCACACGGACCAAGGCCGCCATACATGCCCCGACAATCACATCGCTTACACATTTCTTTACCGCAGGCGTCACCTTCATGTCGATTTTGCGTGCTCATGCTATCAACAAACATCGCCGTTCGAGGACACGCCGCACCAAAGGCTCCATAAATCTCTGCAACATGAGGTGCCTCAACCCCATAGGCTATTTGAGATGCGTTCAAAGTTGTTTCTTTTAATTGTGCTCCATATAATCCGCCAACCATAGCCCCCCCTAACAAGAGTGCCATAGCTTTTTTCATCTTTATTCTCCTAG
>JAYPWJ010000005.1:0-329 GCA_038135085.1 bacterium | reverse complement strand
CTTCCCACTCTTTACCTATTAAATATTTTTTACGCCATGCTTTAAGCGCGACAGGAAAATGAGGCAAAGCAAGTTGTAAAAGCGCTTTTGAATATTCACGAATTTCAAGCTGAGCACCATCGCCCAAACGCAATTGCAAAAAGTTCATTAATGACCGTAAGTTGCAAGTGAAAATAAACTCTGTGTAAGTAGCCACTGGCAAAACTGCACGCGCTTGTTCACGGCATACACCTGCCTCAAGCATTGCATTATAATGCTCATAGGCTTGCTCAATTGCTTTGGTATATTCTTGCGTAATATCTTTGTCTTCTACTGCACCATGTGAAGAC
>JAYPWJ010000004.1:26587-28135 GCA_038135085.1 bacterium | reverse complement strand
ATTTTCCCATCTTTCGACGAGTAACAACCACACCCTGCTTAAGAATGAGTTCACCAGTTACAGGATCCTGAACATCAGCAGCTACAAATCGACCATACACTCGAGAGCTTACTGGGTGCATTGTTTCGCCACCCTCTTTAAGGTCTTTAACTGAAATGTAACCAAGTGTGTTACAATCTTGAATGCTCACAACTACATCTTGAGAAACATCAACTAGACGTCGTGTAAGATACCCTGAGTTCGCTGTTTTCAACGCGGTATCAGCCTGACCTTTACGTGCACCGTGAGTAGAAACGAAGTATTCAAAAACACTTAAGCCATCTCTAAAATTTGTTTTAACCGGGGTTTCCATAATGTCACCATTCGGTTTAGACATCAAACCACGCATACCAACAAGCTGTTTAATCTGATCGTTTGTACCACGCGCTCCAGAATCAAGGAACAAGAATACTGGATTAAATGGATCGTTGCTTCCTGTTTTATTTTCAAAAGCTTTCTGATCTTGATCTTTAAACTCTTTACCCATTGCTGCAGAAATTTCAGCAGTTGCACGCATCCAAGTACGAATTACTTTATTATGACGTTCACCATTGGTAATAACACCATCACGATAAAGTGATTCAATACGAGCAACTTCTTTCTCAGCTTTCTTAATCACCACATCTTTGTTATCTGGTGAAATAAGATCAGTAATACTCAATGAAATACCACTTACTGTTGAGTAATAGAAACCAAGTTTTTTAATTTTATCAAGACAAACAACCGTTTTTTCGGCGCCAAAGGTATAGTAAACTTTTTCAATCAATTTACCCAAATCTTTTTTCTGTAAGATTTTGTTAACCCAAGAAAAATCAGACCCTTCTGGCAATGCTTCGTAAAGCAAAACCCTACCAGTTGTTGTATCAACTATAGTACCTGAATCAAGACGTACTTTAATTTTTGCATGAAGCGCCACATCGCCACATTGAAAAGCGGTTACCACTTCTTTTACACCAGAAAATACAATCCCTTCACCTTTTACATTACAACGAACTTTAGTAATGTAATGAAGCCCAAGAATCATATCCTGTGAAGGAACGGTAATTGGACGACCATTCGAAGGAGAAAGAATATTCTTTGAAGAAAGAATTAAATTTTCTGCTTCAAGCACTGCTTTACTGCTCAACGGTAAGTGAACTGCCATCATATCACCATCAAAGTCAGCGTTAAAAGCAGAACATACTAATGGGTGAACCGTAACAGCTTTTCCGTCAACCAAAATTGGCCAAAATGCTTGAATCCCTAACCTATGCAATGTTGGAGCACGGTTTAAAAGTACTGGACGTTCTTTTACAACGTCTTCAAGTATATCCCAAACTTCAGGGTCACTATCTTCAACCATTTTTTTGGCAACACGCAAGTTTGGTGCAATTTCTCGCTCCAACAAGGCCGCATAAATATATGATTTATAAAGTTCGAGTGCCATCTTTTTAGGAATACCGCACTGAGTAATTTTTAACTCTGGATCAACCACAATTACAGAACGACCAGAATAATCAACACGTTTAC
>JAYPWJ010000004.1:16759-26577 GCA_038135085.1 bacterium | reverse complement strand
CTATACCTCTTTCAATTAATTTACGAATAATGAATGGTTTGAATAATTCCGCCGCCATATTCTTTGGTAGTCCGCACTCATTTAATTTTAGTGTTGGTCCAGCAACAATTACTGAACGACCAGAATAATCAACACGTTTACCAAGCAAGTTCTGCCTAAATCGACCTTGTTTACCACGAAGCATTTCACTCAATGACTTAAGAGGACGTTTATTAGAACCACGAACCGGTTGACCTCGTCGACCGTTGTCGATAAGCGCATCAACAGATTCTTGCAACATTCGCTTTTCATTTTTAATGATAACTGAAGGAGCTTCAATTTCCATCAAACGACGAAGCCTAATGTTTCTATTTAAAACACGACGGTAAAGTTCGTTCAAATCAGAACTTGCAAAACGTCCACCTTCAAGTGGAACCAATGGTCGTAAATCAGGTGGCAATACCGGAAGCACGTCCATAACTGTCCATTCAGGACGAAGATTTGCTTGTATTAATTTATTAAAAATACGAAGTCGACGAATAATTTTATGTCGAGTTGCAACCGAACCAGTTTTCTTGTAAGCATCTTGTAACGCTTGAACCTCTTCATTAAGATCAATCGATGCTAAGATTTCCTTAACGGCCTCTGCGCCACTTTCTGCTTTAAAATCCAAATCATCTGGATTTGCATCCATATAATCTTCAACTTCATTGGTCGTTAAAAGCGTTCTTTGAGGATACGGTGATTTACCCTGACTAATTACAATACTTGAATCAAAGTAAATAACCCGCTCAAGATCTTTAACCGGCATATCCATAATTAAACTAAGATAACTTGGAATACCTTTAAGATACCAAATGTGTGCAACAGGAGCCACCAATTCAATGTGCCCCATTCTTTCACGTCTAACACGTGATTGAATTACTTCTACACCACATTTTTCACAGGTTACACCACGATGCTTCATTCGTTTGTATTTACCGCAGTTACATTCCCAATCCTTTACAGGACCAAAAATACGCGCACAGAATAAACCATCTTTTTCTGGTTTAAGAGTTCGATAGTTGATCGTTTCAATTTTCTTTACTTCACCGTAAGAAAGTGAACGAATTTTTTCTGAAGAAGCCAACCCAAAACGAAGCGCATTAAACTGCGTAACGTTAATATACTCTCTAAATCTTTCTAAGATTTGACTATTCACTGACTTCCTCCTTGCCAACTTTAAGCAGGTCTACCTGCAACCCTAAACTTTGCAACTCTTTAATCAACACGTTGAAGGATTCCGGAAGCCCTGGATCTGAAATATCATCACCACGGACAATAGATTCATACACCTTATGTCTTCCAGCAACATCATCAGATTTGTAGGTTAACATTTCTTGCAAGGTATAAGCGGCACCATAAGCTTTAAGTGCCCATACTTCCATCTCACCAAGACGCTGACCACCCTGTTGTGCTTTACCACCAAGCGGCTGCTGTGTAACCAATGAATATGGCCCAACCGAACGAGCGTGCAGTTTATCTTCAATCATATGATCAAGTTTCATCATATACATACAACCAACCGCAACTGGTTGATCAAATGGCTCACCTGTTCGTCCATCATACAAAGTAAATGTACCAGTATTTGAAAGATCAAGATCTTCAAGCATCGGCTTAATATCTTCTTTAAATGTAGGCCCCTCAAAAACAGGAACAGTGAAATGTAAACCTTCTTTTGCTGTTTGACGAGCAAGGTCTTTTAACGCTTCTTTGCCATGTTTTTCTTCAAAATCTTCAATGAATTTTTCATCAAAACATTCACTCAAAGATTTCTTGATGTACTGATCACCTTTCTCTTGCAAAATCTTTTGCAATCGCTCACCAGTTCTTTTACCAACAAAACCAAGCGTTGTTTCAAGAATCTGCCCAACGTTCATACGAGAAGGAATACCAAGCGGATTAAGTACCACATCCACAGTTGTTCCGTCTTTAAGATATGGCATGTCCTCACGAGGAACGATATTTGAAATAACACCTTTATTTCCGTGACGACCCGCAATCTTATCACCTACTGCAATATGTCGTTTTTGAGCAAGCATCACCTTTACCATTTTGATAACACCAGATGGTAATGGATCACCCTTCTTGAGTTTACTAATTTTCTCTTCTTTAAGACCTTCAAGCACTCGCAACTGTACTTCATAAGAACTTACAATATGCTTAACTTCTTCTGTCAATTTTTTATCAGCAGGTTTAAGTGCAATAATCTTTTCAGGAGCAACGTCTACCAAAAGATCTTGAGAAAAAAGACCTTTTTTAAGTAACGCTGGAGCAACCTTACCGGCAGGTTTTGCACTATCTAAAACTTTTGCGACTTTTTCAGCAGTCATTGCTAAAAGTTCTTTATTATGCTTTTCATAGTCTTTTTCAAGCGCTTCAACCTGTTTAATAACTTCTTCTTTGTAACGCCTATCTTTTCTGATACCACTTCGTGAGAATATTTTCACATCGGTAACCATACCCTCAACCCCTGGTGGAACACGCAATGAAGTATCACGGACTTCTCGTGATTTTTCACCAAAGATAGCACGCAGCAGTTTTTCTTCTGGAGAATACTGTACGTCACCCTTTAAGGTTACTTTACCAACCAAAATATCACCAGCTTTTACACGAGAACCAACCTTAATGATTCCATCATCATCAAGCCCCGCCAAAGCACTTTCACCTACATTAGGAATATCACGAGTAATTTCCTCAGGTCCAAGCTTTGTATCACGTGCATCAACTACATACTCATCAACTGAAACAGAGGTTAAAGTATCATCAGCAACAAGACGCTTATTTAAAACAATTGCATCCTCAAAGTTGTAACCGTGCCATGGCATAAACGCAACAGTCAAGTTAGCACCTAATGCTAACTCACCATTATCCATTGACGCACCATCAGTAATAACATCCCCCGCTTTTACACGAGTACCACGCTTTACAATAGGCACCTGATGAATCCAAGTACTCATACTTGAACGTTTGAATTTTCTCAAATAATAAGTATCAATACCATGAGCCATCCAATCATCAAGATTTGAAAACTCATCTTCATCTGCTTGAATAATAATTTTATCAGCTGATACGTATTTTACAACACCACTATGACGCGCACGCAACACTGCATTTGATGATTTTCCAATTTCACGCTCCATTCCGGTTCCAACAATTGGCGATTCGGTTTTAATCAATGGAACAGCTTGTCGTTGCATGTTTGAACCCATCAATGCACGAGAAGCATCATCATGCTCAAGGAACGGAATCAACGCGGTTGAAACAGAAACCAATTGTTGTGGCGACAAATCAATCAAATCAATTTTATCCGCTTCAACTGGCTGAAAGTTACAATCGTGTCGAGCAATTACTGTATCATTAGTAATTACTTTTTTCCCTCGTTTAACTGCATCTGCTTGAGCAATATAATTCTCATTTTCTTCAAATGCATCAAGGAATACAACTTCATCTTGTATTTTTTTATCTTTTACTGGACGGTACGCTGTTTCAATAAATCCAAGATCATTAACTGTTGCATAGGTTGAAAGAGATGAAATCAAACCAACAGTTTGTCCCTCAGGAGTTTCAATAGGACAAATACGACCATAATGAGAAGTGTGAACGTCACGAATTTCGTACGTTGCACGATCTTTCATTACACCACCAGGCCCAAGCGCAGAAAGTCTTCTTTTGTGTGCAATCTCAGAAAGTGGATTTGTTTGATCCATAAACTGAGAAAGCTGACCAGTCCCAAAGAACTCTCTTAATACAGCACTCAACGGTTTAACATTTAAAAGATCTTGAGGCATTAATGTACCATACGCCTCTTGCATTCTAAAACGCTCACGAACAATTCGCTCAATACGCAAGAACCCAAGATACACCTGATTACTTAAAAGTTCCCCAACAAGACGAACACGACGGTTACCCAAGTGATCAATATCATCAAGTTCACCCTCTGCCCGTTCACGCAAACCAACTAAATATTTAACACTCGCAACGATATCATCACGAGTTAATGTTGCAACATCTTCTTTAATATTCAAACCTAGTTTACGATTAATACGAATTCTTCCAACTTTGGTCAAATCGTAATAACGAGGATTAAAGAACATATTTTCAAGACGCTCTTTAATTTCTTCTAGTGATGAGTTATCCCCTGGCCACACCTTAGTATGCACCTCTTTTAACGCTTCTTTTTCAGTACGACAAGTATCTTGCGCAAGCGTTGTTGCAATAGTCGGCTGAAAGACATATCCAGAAGATGCAACCAACGTGAATGATAATTTTTCACAAAGCTCTAACTTGTCATAAACTGCTTGTGTTAACGGTTGACCCTGCTCAGCAACAACTTCACCAGTTTCTTCATCAACCACATCAGCTGCAAACACTCTATTTAACAAAGCATTTTGAGCAAGTGTAATTCTTTTAATACCCGCATCAGCAAGTTTTTTCAAAAGTTCTTTTGTGACACGTTTACCTACAAACTGTTCTTCGTACTTAGCTGGAATCATTCCCTGTTCTAAACGATGTCCAAGTAAAGCATCATCAACGTTACTAAAGAACGATCCTTTTTGAACAAAAACAGTATCTATACCGTAAAATGAAGGGATTATTTGTTCACGATCAATTCCCAAAGCTTGTAAAAGCGTTGTAACAAGAAGTTTTTTCTTCTTGTCAATTCGAACGTACAAACGATCACTACTATCAAACTCAAAATCTATCCATGAACCTCGCATTGGAATAATTCGAGCAAGATAGTAAGGCCTTCCCCGTACATCTTTTATTTTTTTACTTTGAGAAAAAACAACCCCAGGAGAACGATGCAACTGACTCACTACAACACGATCAACACCATTGATTAAGAAGGTTCCCTCGTTTCCAAGTTCAAACCTTCCCGATTTATTGATCAAATCAGCCATAACTGGAATATCTGCAAAGAAAATATCCTGTTCTTTAATATCCCGAACAGTACGATTTTTCCCTTCACCTTCCCAGCTAATTAACTGAACTTTAATTTTAAGCGGCATAGAAAATGTTTGGCCGTTTAAACGACATTCATCAACCGTCATTGGAAGCTGAACTGTCACTCGTGACAAACATGAAGGACATGTTCTGTAGCGAGCAGTTTTTGGAGCAGAAGAATCTGAAGCCAAACGCGAACAACCTGTCTTTTTAGAAACGGGATCTGTCCACGTATAACGATTCTCAATCCCTTTTAGCTTTCCACAAGTACAGGTCCAGTTGCCCAACTCATAACTGACAAACTCAAGTGAAAGTTTGTTATTATAATCAATTGGGAAAATATCACTTAATACTTTTTCTAACCCAATTTTCTGTCTTTCCTCCGGCAAAAAATCGAGCTGTACAAAGTCATTAAATGACTTTGATTGAATCTCAATCAAATTCGGTACAGGGACAACATCCCCAATTCTTCCAAATGTCTTTCGAACAGTACCTTTGCCTACCTGCAGGCTACTCATTCAGCTGCTCCTTATGATAAACGGCTTTCCATTTTGTAATCCACGTGCTTCATTACAAAAAGATCGTTTAAGAGAGCTCTACTTTAGCGCCAGCAGCTTCCAAAGCTTCCTTCATTTTCTGTGCTTCTTCTTTTGATGCAGCTTCAGCAATAACTGTAGGAGCTTCATCAACTGCTTTTTTAGCTTCTCCCAATCCAAGTGAAGTTACTGTACGAAGTGCTTTAATAGCTTTAATCTTTTCAGCACCTGCTTCTTTCAAAGTAACTTTGTACTCAGATTTTTCTTCAGCTGGAGCAGCTTCAGCACCACCCGCAGCCGGAGCAGCAGCAGCAACTGGAGCAGCTGATACACCAAACTTTTCTTCGAGCGCTTTTACCATTTCAGAAAGCTCAATTACTGACATTTCACCGATTTGGTCAATCATTTTCTCGTATGATTTTCCCGCCATTGTTTAACTCCCAAACAAAATAAGAATAATTAACTTTATAATTTTCAACCAACTAATTTAGCTATTTTTTTTCTCTTCAATAGCTTTTAATACATATACCAATCTTGCAATCAACTGATGTAACATATACGCCAACGAGGTAATTGGTGCATTTAATGTTGCAGCAACTTGTGCAAGCAATACTTCCCGAGGAGGCAATGATGCGATGACCTTAACTGCATCTTGGTCTAATACCGCACTATCCATACACCCAGCAAGCACAGAAAACGCTTCATGTTCTTTTGCAAAACCACAAAGTACCTTTGCAATAACTGGAGCTTCCTGTTGCGCAAATACAAGCGCAATTTGTTCTTTCAAAAAGGGCTCTAAACCTTCCGCGCATTGCGAACTTTCTATTGCTCGCTTCATAAGACGAACTTTTGCTACATGCAATTTTCCGCCTTCTTGACGAAGGTCACCCCTAATTTTTTCTAGCTGATCAACAGTTAAGCCTTTAACCCCTACAACAAACGATGCAGAGCTTTGGTCTAAACCTGTTTTTAAAGAAGCTACAACTGCTTCTTTCTCTTGTCGATTCATAACTTTAAACCTTTATCGCAAGATATCATCTGCATTAACGCTTACCCCAACACCCATTGTAGAAGAGAGCGTAACTTTTTTAATAAACTTCCCCTTTGACGATGGTGGCTTATCCGACGTCAAAGCCTTTAAGAAACTTTTTACATTATCTTTAAGCTTATCCGCATCAAACGAACATTTACCTAAAGAAAAATGAACGATCGCATTTTTGTCATTTTTGAAAAAAGCGCGCCCACCTTTAAGATCTGCAACCACTTTATCGACATCAAATGTTACCGTTCCTACTTTTTTATTTGGGAGCAATCCTCTTGGCCCAAGCTGCTTTGCAAGCTTTCCAACAGTACCCATTACATCAGGAGTTGCAACCGCATATTCAAAGTCCATCCAACCACCAGAAATCTTGTCGATTAAATCTTCAAGACCAACATAGTCAGCGCCTGCTTTTTGCGCTTTATCAACATGCTCACCTTTAGCAAACACAATAACGCGAACTTTTTTACCAGTACCATGCGGAAGTGTCACAGCACCCCGAACTACCTGGTCACCTTTTGAAGGATCAATACCAACATTTACATCAACGTCGACTGACTCATCAAATTTTGCATACGCCTTATCTTTTACGCAAGCGACCGCATCATCAAGAGAGAACACCTTTCCCTTCTGATGCCCCTCCTTTACATTCCTGTAATTTTTACCTCGTTTCATAGCGCTCTTTCCTCAAAATCTGAATCAATCAACGATATCAATACCCATACTACGGGCGGTACCAGCTACAATCTTTTTTGCAGCGTCCAAATCAATTGCATTAAGATCTTGCATTTTAATTTTTGCAATTTCTTCTAAATCTGCCTGAGTCATCTTACCTACTTTTTCAGTATTAGGACGACCTGAACCTTTTTTAAGATTCAATTTTTTACGAATAAGATCTGGAGTCGGAGTTGTCTTAATTACAAAATCAAATTTTCTATTTTTATAAATAGTAACAACAACCGGAACAGTCTCACCCTTACGCTGTGCAGTTTGCGCATTAAAATCTTTACAGAATGCCATCATGTCAATACCATGTGGCCCAAGTGCTGTACCAACCGGAGGCGCTGGAGAAGCAGCTCCACCAGGAATTTGTACCTTTACCTTCGCTTTAATCTCAGACATGTCAGATACCTAGCCTTTCTACTTTTTCACCTGATCAAATGTAAGCTCAACAGGAGTCAACCTTCCAAATATGCTTACCATAACTGATAACTTTTCATTTTCTTCATCAACCCTGTCGATGATACCAACAAATCCAGCAAATGGCCCGTCTTTGATATCAACCTCGGCTCCTTCAACAAACTCTTCTCGCGGTCCTTTTGAAACAATCACTTCCCCTTTAACCTGAGAAAGCACTCGCTCAACTTCTTTTTTTGACAAAGCAACAGGATCTTTCCCGCCTAGAAACTTTAAAATTTTTGGAGTAGCTGCAACAACGGCGAGAGATTCAGGATTCTTTTCCATTTCAATTAAAATATATCCAGGAAAAAGTCGCTCATCTGTTTGTTCTTCTTCAGAAACAAAAAAACTTTTTAATTTCGCAGACGGCACCAAAACCTGACCAAAAAGGTCAGCCTCAAGTTCAGCGATTTTTCGCTCTAAATCTTTTTTCACTAGATCTTCGTATCCAGCATATACTTGCGCAACGTACCATCGTTTCATCGAAATAAACTTCCCTCTACTACAAAGACAATATTGCCCCAGCACTTCTACCAAGAATGTAATCTATCAAGCCAAGATAACAGGAAAAAGCACACACAAGCGCTAACACAACCAAAGTAGACCCCATCAACTCAGGACCAGTTGGCCATATAACTTTTGCGAACTCTCGCTGCACATCACCTAAAAATCGAAATACATTTTTCATTTTTACACCTATCTTGTCTTGCCTCTTTGCCTTGAACCTTACCTGGCAGGCCAGGAGGGATTCGAACCCCCAACCATCAGATTTGGAGTCTGCCGCTCTACCAATTCGAGCTACTGGCCTCTGTAATAAAACCTTATTTTGATTCCTTATGAGGGCAGTGCTTACGGCATCGCGAACAATACTTTTTCAAATGCAATGACCCTACTGTCCTTTTTTTAGAAACCAGTTGACTGTAATTACGCTCTTTACATGTTTCACAAGAAAGATGAGTAATAACCCTATTTTTTGCCATATCTTAAAACCTTTTTACGGTCTATAAAATTTTTTAATTTCTACCCGACTTCAGCTTATTTTAGAGCCGAAGATGGAGCCCGCGACCGGATTTGAACCGGTGACCTCTCCCTTACCATGGGAGCGCTCTACCTACTGAGCTACGTGGGCCACTTATCAACCGCTAATCACAGACATTTATCTAAGAGTAAAGTAAAAAAGCTAAAAAGACAAATTTTTTTACTCTCTAAACATGCGCCTGTGTGGCTTTTTTTGTTCTTTTTTTCTGATCCTACCCCCAAATATTTATTTTTCATTCCATTTAAGCATATTTTTAAAAGCATCAGACCTCTTTATTATTACCATCGAAGAAAGTAGCACGCGACCGGATATGAACCGGTGACCTACTGATTACAAATCAGTTGCTCTACCAACTGAGCTACGCCAGCTTATACTTTATATTTCAAATGGAGCGGGAAACGGGACTCGAACCCGCAACCTACAGCTTGGAAGGCTGTCGCTCTAGCCAATTGAGCTATTCCCGCATGTCTGTTTGCCTTAGTATAGACAGCTTTATAAATTTGGCAATTCTTCTTATAAAGAAAAATTTCCTTCTTAAAAAAACTGGTGGCGAGAGCAGGATTCGAACCTGCGAAGGCAGAGCCAACGGATTTACAGTCCGTCCCCTTTGACCGCTCGGGAATCTCGCCCTAAGACATACATGTCAAATAACTCTAAAATGAATGAGTTGTTAGGATAATCCTTTTCTTAAACCTTTTCAACTCCAAATTTATTTTTTTTTATTTTGTAAGTTGTTCATTCAAGATTTCATGCACCTCGTCAACACAACTAGAGCATCCAGTGCCCACTCCTAACTGATCTGAAAGCTTTTCAAAAGTGTCTACACCCTCTTCAATCGCCTGTACAATATCTGAGTACATCACCTCCATACAAGTACAAACTAAATAGTCTGGTCTCTTTAATAAAGGACTATCATTCATCCCATTACCCCTTTATTTATGCATTTAAAAATTTATTAATTTCCATTGCATAACGTTCTTTATGCTTTAAATGTGCATGTAAATGCCCACCAGGAAATTTCAATATAAAGTCATCATTAAGATTTTGTAATACCTTATTT
>JAYPWJ010000004.1:9007-16749 GCA_038135085.1 bacterium | reverse complement strand
ACCACGCCCACTGCCATTATAATTATTGTAAAAATACTCACCACCAATAGACACACCTGGATTACCAGCACGCTTTCTATTTTGAGCTAATGAACTACTTGCATTATCAGTAGCATAATTTGTAATGTTTGAACCTGCTAATACCTTATTTATCTGAGAAATAGTAACCATAGGATCATTTTCACTCACTATTATTAAAATTTTAGCAGATGTTTCTGAAAGAACAGCTAAAGATTCTTGAGGAGAAAAATAATTAATTGAAGATGAAAACAATCTTGTTAAAAGCTTGCCACACCCTATCCAATACCAGCATTGTGGAGTTTTCACATAACCAGCTGTAAAAATTTCACAAGGATTTTGAAGACTTTCTAAACCCAAAGTACCAATTGAAATAGGAACACTATCTAAAATAATTTTATCAAAACCTTTTTGATTATTCTTTTCTAATTTTTTTTGAACCTCAGCTATCAGCCATCCACCATAACAAAGTCCTAAACCAAAAATTTGTTCATATCCATTGGCATCTGCCCATAAATAAGCTTCTTTAATACTCTCTTGACTCTTTCTTAAGAGCGGAGAAAAACCATATAAAAATGTTTCCTTAAATGCCTTTTTTGGTGTCCAGGGGGATTCAAGAAACAGCACATCACACGCTTTATCAACCACTCCCGCAAACCTAATTTGTTTACTTAAATCTGCAAACATTGGAGGTACTACAATAATAATCTTTTTACTCTGCCGTTTAAAAAATTTTCCCAAAAAAATAACCTCCGAACCAAAAAAAACATCCCTTACTAACTCTTGCTTTAAGGCTTCTTGTAGTCGTCCTTTTTGATAATAAGCAGAATCATTAAGCCATTGATAATCTTTTTCATCTGCTTGCACACAAAAAATCAAAAAAAATGTAAATACTCTCCACCGTTTCATCGGAAAAAAGTCCCCTCAACAAATGCTAGCACCATTGCTCGATACAATTCTTTTGATTTTAAACTATGATGCAAATGTTTATACGGAGTCAATAATGAACATTTTTGAGTATGCCCAACAGCCTCATACATCTTTTCAAACTGATTCATATCGACCAATAAATCTTTTGATCCATGGAAGAATAAAATCGGAACAGTAATATTTTTAAGCACATCGGCAATTGAAACTTCAGCAAAAAGTTTGCTTGATACATTCATAAAAAAATTTTTGACAAGATAGGAACCGGTCACCGTTGTTAAATAAGAAGGCCCTTGTCGTTGTCCAAAGGTTGAAACTGCAACCGGGTCTTCAATAAATTTTTCACGTAATTCAGTTGCACCTGCTGGGCAGCTATCAACTATAAGCTTATCAAACCCACGATCGCCTTTACTTTCACATTCTTCTTGAGCAAGCAGTGCCAACCATGAACCATAACATTGCACACAACCAATTACTTCAGAATAGTTTTTTCCGTGTAGAAATGAGAGCGCAAGTTGAACCTGTTTACTGCCCCTTTCAAGGGTATCTGGAGAAAGCGCTGTTAAAAATGAATAGAGCTGCGGAAAAAGCCCTTTACGTGATGCAGTGCGATACTCAAGAACCAACAGATCATATTCTTTAAAAATTCCTGCAAACCGTACAACATGCCGAATATCTGCACCATAAGGAGGCACAATGACCACAACTTTATCGCTATTTCGTTTTAAAAAGTGACCAATTGCAACAGAACCTTGCTCTACACAAAAGACAACTCGCTTAAAATTATCACACGCTAAAGCGGCTTTTTTGGTTTCAAATACGTTATAATAAGGTGAATCGTTAAGCCAACTATGCTTCAAAAGTGCCTCACCACGAGCACTCTTTCTGACAACCTGGAATGGATTGCTGTCAGTTTTCCATTGAAACCTGCTATCAAAACCTTGGTTTGCGGCAATGGAAGTCATTACAAGTAATAATAAGCTTAATTTTTTCATTCTGATATACCCCAATAAATGCTTAATGAGCTTTATTTAAGTATAACAGAAAAGATCCGTGTGTCATCCGCTCCATGATCGAGCTTAACTTCCACAATTTCCTCATTTAAAAGGGAATCGATACATTCTGGCCACTCAATAAAACAGAGACTATCAGGCTGATCCAAATATTCGTTAAACCCTGCTGCCACAAACTCATCAACAGAATTTAAGCGGTATAAATCAAAATGATAAACGGTTTTGCCATTAGGTAGTCGATAGACATTAACATAGGTATAAGTGGGGCTTATAACCGGCTCGTTAAATTTGAACTGTTTGAGCACTTCTTGTACTAACGTTGTTTTGCCAGCACCAAGCGGCCCCGAAAGGGTCATGATCTTTTTATTTTTTAATTGTTCGGCCAACTCTTTTGCAATATCAGCCATTTGCGTGCGTGTTACTGTTTTTTTATTCATCATTATAATTTATCAATCTTTTTCATACGTTTGCGTTGTTTTTTGGTCAGCTCTTTTCCTTTGGGTTGATGATGTCGAGGAATAAGATACTCGTCACCCTCATCTTTTTCAAGCATTTTCAGTCCAGCAGCCTCTTCCATTAACGCATCAAGATCTCTATTTAACTCTTCTGAAGTTTTAATGATATTCCCACGATCACGCTTTGCTGCTTCAGGAGATTTTTCAAAAGCAGCCTTTACCTTACTATAAAACAATTTTGGTTCAGCCACTTCTGCATTGTATTGTTCTACATGGCCTATGATTTCACGATCAGCAGTGACTACGAGAATCTCTTTTGTCGGCCGCTCTTTAACAAAATTAACAATCACATCATCAGCCGTTTGATATTCGCCTGAAAAAATTACGTCAACCCCATGGGACTTTTCTTTCATTGGTTGAATACAAGGACCCGCATCAAAAACAATAGTCACCTTATGGCCCCGCTTTAAACGATAACGACCCAATAAATTTACAAAAGCCGATCGTTCCGTTTCAGTTATACGATCTGCTCCTATTACCTGTTTTAAAAGATTGTATCCATCAATGAGTATTATCATAAGTCCCCTCTTACTCAGAAAGAATAACAAATTTAAGTAAAAAAATCGCCATTTATTGCAAAACAAATTCAAAGTAAGTAAGCTCAAAGGGCTTATAATAACGTTCCGGGAGATCACAATGTCACAACTCATTCAACTACGTCAACGCCTCAAAGCAATTGAGACAATTAAAAAAATTACGAGTGCCATGCGCATTATTTCTCGTTCTTTACATACTCGTATGAATAAGCAAAAAACCAATCTACAAGATTATCAAGATCAAACTAAAAATCTTTTTGAAAAACTCCATCAATTTAACCCAAGCTGGAGTCCTCCGTTTTTTTTTCCACAAACAAAAGAGTACAGTAAAAAATTATATATTATTGTTGGTTCACAAAAAGGATTATGCGGTAATTATAACACTGAACTAAATTATTGGCTGGGTAAAAACAATGACCTTCTTATAAAAAAAGACACTGATATTGCAGTAATTGGAAAAAAAACATTTGATACAGTCACCGACCATAACCTCAAAATTATCAAAACATTTGATGAACTGAAAGTTTCAAACCTTGCCGCATTAACACATGACCTTCTTTCGCTCATTAAATTTGCAAATCCATTATACACGCAAGTGATACTGGTAAGTTCCATTCCAGAAACCTTTTTCACACACCATCTACAAAAAAAAGTAATCATTCCACTCAAAGATGAAAAACCCGTTAAAAATGATGATAATTATCTTTGGCAACATGAACCAAAACTCATTTTAAATAAATTAGCTGACATGTATTTGAACAGTCTTGTATATAACGCACTTTTTTTATCATTACTTGGTGAACAAGCAGCACGTTTTATTGCCATGGATAACGCAACACGCAATGCAAATAACTTTATAGACTCAATGCAATTACAATATAATAAAATGCGACAAGGTAAAATTACCCGCGAACTTACAGAGCTTTCAGCGAATTTTCAAAATTAATCATTCATAAAGCTCAATGTTTGCCCCAATTCCACGTAATTTTTTTTCAAGTTCTTGATAACCTCGTTTCCAGTGGCCTATACCGGTCACAGTGGTTGTTCCTTTTGCTGCAAGGCCTGCAAGTACTAAACAACAAGCTGCGCGGATATCGCTTGCTATAATTGAAGTACCAAAAAGTTCTTCAACGCCACGAATTGTTGCAACACCATGCTCTACTTCAATTTGAGCACCCATTTTCATCAACTCACGAACATGCATTAAACGATTTTCAAAAACAGTTTCTTGTACCTTACTGGTTCCACGCACCAAGGTTAATGCTGCCATCATAGGCGCTTGCAAATCAGTTGGAAATGAAGGGTACGGCGCAGTTCGAATAGAAACGGAATGGGTATGTTTTGAACCACGAATTTTTACACCTGTTCCGTCTTTGCCGATTAAAACAGTATGACCCATTTCTTGTAATTTCGTTAAAAACATTCCCATTGAATGTGCTGGTGCTTGGGGTAAATGCACATATCCACCAGTAATTGCACCCGCTAATAAAAGTGCCCCCGCTTCAAGGCGATCAAAAATAACATTATGTTCAATTGGTTTTAATTCTTTAACACCCGTCACACAAATTGTTGCAGGAACCTCAATAGAAATTTGTGCACCCATTTTTTTTAGCGCTTCAAGAAAATCAAACACTTCCGGTTCAAGCGCCGCATTAATAATTCGCGTCGTGCCTTCAGTAAGCACTGCAGCCATAACTAAATTTTCTGTTGCACCAACACTTGGATATTCAAGTAATAAATTACGATGCTGCAACTTCTTAACACGCGCACGCAAAATATCTCCATCTTGCATAATAATAGCACCCATCTTTTGAAAGTTTTTAATATGGTAATCAATTGGACGCTCACCCAAAACACAGCCCCCTGGAAGAGCTAAATCGGCCTTACCAAAACGTGCTAAAAGTGGGCCTAATACAAGTACCGATGCGCGCATTTTGCTCATAATATCAATGCCAATTTCATGACTTTCAAGATGCGTTGTATCAACTTCTAAAATATTTTTACCGGGATCAAAAATAACTTCTGCACCCAAATCGGTAAGTAATTGAATCATATTAAAAACATCTTCTAACGCGGGAATATTAAATAATGTTGATTTTCCCTTTGTTAAAAGCAGTGAAGTCATAATAACCAGTGCTGCGTTTTTTGCACCAACAAGCGATGCAGTTCCTTGAAGCCCAAGAGATTGTTCTACAACCAGATAGGCCGGTTTCTTTTTTGTGGGAACAACCCGTGAAGAAACGGCTCCCTGTATTGTTGGCTCTTGCGCCATAAATAAAACCCTTTTTAAAAACATAAAAAATTGTGATATATCTTCTTAATTGCTAGTGTATACTAGTGCATCATCGTTTACAATGAAACATTACCTTTGCAATCAGTAAGAGGATCTTTATGAATCACCCTATTCCGCATAAGGGACATCTAGAAATTATTTGTGGGCCAATGTTTTCAGGAAAATCTGAAGAATTAATTCGTCGATTAAAACGTACAAAAATTGCGCAAAAGCCTACTATTGTTTTTAAACCTAGCATTGATGTACGACGAGGCGTTAATTATGTTACATCCCACGATGGTGGCAAAATTCCAGCATTCCCAATTGATAATGCATTAATGATTCCAGACCTTGTAGCAGATGAAATTGAAGTTGTTGGGATTGATGAAGCACAATTTCTTTCACATGAGCTCATCGACGTTGTTTTAGATTTAACCGAAAAAGGTAAATATGTTATTGTTGCTGGTTTAAACTTAGATTTTCGTGCCGTTCCTTTTGGCCCAATGCCAACCTTACTTGCACTTGCAGACCGAGTAACCAAATTAAGCGCGATCTGTATTGTATGCGGTGATGAAGCATTTTTTAGCCAACGATTGGTTAACGGAAAACCAGCAAAATATGATGATCCCCTCATTGAGTTGGGTGCTAATGAATCATATCAAGCACGCTGTAGAGATTGTTATTCAATTGATAAAAAGGCAGTATGGCAAAACAGTCTATAAAATATAATTGTTCAAACTGTAGCTACACAACGCTCAAGTGGATGGGTTGCTGCCCTGAATGCAATGAGTGGGATAGTTTTACTGAACAAAAAGTAGCCCCAAAACCAACTGCTACAACCGGCGCAAAAAAACTGTCTCAAGGTGCTGCGCAAAGTTTACATATGCGGCCGCTTGATGAAATAAAAACAAACGAACAACAACGCATGCTCACCGGAATTGGCGAATGGGATAACGTGCTTGGTGGTGGTATTATGCCCGGTTCATTATTAGTATTAACTGGTGACCCGGGAATTGGTAAATCAACATTGCTTTTGCACATTGCACATAAACTTTCAGAGCAACAACCTACTTTTTATTTTTCTTCTGAAGAATCATTAGAACAGGTTAAATTACGTGCAACCAGAACACAAAATCTTAATGAAAAATTATTGTTTTCTGATCAAGCACAAATTGAAGGTATTTTACAAACCTGCCAAGATCAAAAACCAGCAGTTGTTATTATTGATTCAATTCAAAACTGTTTTTTTGCTGAAAGTAATTCCTATCCAGGAACCGTTGGGCAACTGCGCGAAACTTCATTTGCCTTAATGCGTCTTGCAAAAGAAAATAACATCGCTGTAATCATCACTTGCCACATCACCAAAGAAGGCCATATGGCAGGCCCTAAAACACTTGAACATATGGTTGATGGAGTCTTTTATTTACAAGGCGAAGACCGTTGGCACACCCGTATTTTACGCAGCGTTAAAAATCGTTTTGGTCCCATTAATGAACTCGGTTTTTTTGCAATGAACAGCGATGGTCTTAAAGAAGTTCCCCATATTAACCAATATTTACTTGATGAAGCAACTGATGCACCTGGTTCTGTTTTAGTTGGTTGCCTTGAAGGTTCCCGTCCATTATTACTCGAAATTCAAGCGCTAACGGTGCCTACAAAATATGGTGTTCCACAACGCGTTATCACTGGTATAGACCATAAACGAGTTGTGTTAATTGCCGCTATTTTAGAAAAGTATTTGCAGATAAAATTGAGCGCGCATGACATTTTTGTAAAAGTCAGTGGCGGTCTTAAAATTACTGAAAGTTCTTCTGATTTAGGCATTGCGCTCGCATTACTTTCAAGCTATTTTCAAGAAGCGTTACCAAAAAAAGCACTAGCACTTGGAGAGCTCAGCTTAACCGGCAATATTAAAGCAATTAACGGTATTGAACGGTATGTACGTGAAGCACAAAAGTTTGGTATTGATACTATTTTTGTAGCCGATCAACAAAAAATAGCCACATGTAAAAAGATGAAAAATGTTTACCAGCTGTTGTCACTTTTTGGATCACAATCATCACCAAAAGGAAGCCACTCATCCCGATCCGATTCCCCATCAGAGCCTTCAACTTCTTCAGCTTCTTGACGGGCCGTTTTGCATGCACGCTCAAGGCCAGCTTCTTTTGCTTTGCGTTTACAACGTTCTTTACGTTCAGCTGCCCCAATAGTAAAATGAAGATCTTCTCTATCAACAACAATTGGTTTTTTTAACCGACAAAGTGGACATTCTTTTTTCTTGAGTTTATCAAAGCAACGAGTATGAAATTGATGACCACACTCAGTTATAACACCTTCCGTATCAAAAGCATCTAAACAAATTGGACATCCCTCTTCCTGCTTTAAAAGTTCAGGATTTACAACAGCCTTTTCTTTCAATCTTCTTTCTCAATGATCAATGTACAATGGTCACCAGCTTGGT
>JAYPWJ010000004.1:6516-8997 GCA_038135085.1 bacterium | reverse complement strand
CTATTCTTGGGCTTGTCGGTACACCTAAAAGACTTTCATCGCCATGGCGCTCTAAAGGATTTGCCTCTTTACCAAGTAAAAATTTAACTATTGAAAGTTGTTTTTCACTTACCGCTTTCCACAAAGGAGTCCTTCCCTCAAGATCTTTAACATCAATTGGTACACCACTTTGAAGCATAAACGCAAGCACCTCCCTATTACCAACCTCAGCTGCATGATGAAGCGCTGTTAACCCACGGCCACACAAACGTGTGCAATCACCTCCGTTTTTAAGTAAAAGCTCCATAACCTTTTTAGAACCACAAGCTTTATGCACAGCAGTTGTTCCATCGGGACCTTCAATATTAACTTCAGCGCCAGCATTAAGCAAAAACCGAACAGTCTTTAAACAGCCAACCCCAGCAGCAACCCACAACGGCGTTTCTCCTTGGGCCGTTTTTAAATTAACAGTATCTGGGCGAGTGCACCCTTCAATACCATCCCAAAAACGTGCTTTAATTGCACCGGTGAGTGCTTCCACCCCTTTGCTTGGGTCAAATACCCTTTCTACAGATTGTAATGAGGTAAATGAGGCAAAAAATAAGAGAGACAGTAAATCTTTGTTCATATTATTCCATTCATAAAGTATCTTTTTCGTAAAAAACCTAGTAGGATAGGGTATCCTAACAGAAAAAATTAATTTTCAGAAGGATAATTTTATGCACAGAGCATTTCTTTTTTTCTCCTTAATAACAATGGTTACTGTTTGTAATGGAATAGTAATTCCCGAAGAACAGTTTTATCCACGCGCAGAGCAAGAAGCAGATGCGCTCATACCAGTAAGTAAAAATGGCCGAGGGCCAGTTACAAATCGATGTGATGCTATTAAAGTAGAATATTGTAACTGGTTTAAAGATCGCCGTCACACTGTAAGCCAACTACCTGAAAGCACACGAAGAAATATGCTTGTACAAATAAAACAATATGTAAATACCGTATACCGCCCTGTTAAGCCTAAGTCACCCTCTCTACAATAAAAAATAAATAAGGTTAAACTATGAATAAAAAATTACTCTTTTCTCTTTTAGTTTCAGCTGTTACTTTTTCAGCGAAAGCATCTGAAATAATCGGCTATCCAGGTTACGGACAAGATCCTGAAGAAGCTAGAAAAAACACAAAATATGTCTATTCCAAAGCCTGTGATAAAAAATTTACCCCTATAGATGCATGGAATATTGCACGAGTTAACAGCCCTACAAGTCAAAAACGATCCCCAAGCCCTCTAGAAGATCAAGAACTCAATTCTTTATTGTTAAAAGTTTATCCATTAAAATCTGACCAAAAAAAACCAAAAACTAAAGAAGAAAAAAAAGCTATAGAACTACAAAAAAAACAAAGAAGAGCAGCGGTTGTAGCAGCACGAACAAAAGCCAAACTTCAAAAATAGGTCCTATCCAATTAAGTATCATAAGTTGTAAAAGCTTTTTCCTAAAAGTAAACTAACTCCTAACTAAGTATTTCTTACGTTGGGAGTTTTTTATGAAAGCAATTACACGTTCGTGGCAGTTTTGGACTGGCCTAACAGCACTTGCAATTGGAGCTGCTGCCTTTACCTGGCAATACGGGTCAAAAGCAATGAAAATTGTGAATGTCGATTTAAAAATGAGTCGACAGGAAGCACTTAATAAAACTGCTATGCTTTCAAAAAAATATGGGTGGGAACCAAGCGAATATCAAGCGGCAGCCAGCTTTGATCAAGATAGTGAAGCTCAGTTATTTATTGAACTTGAATGTGATGGTACAGAAACGTTTCTTGCTATGATGAAACATCACTACTACGAACCTTACACCTGGAAAGTTCGCCACTTTAAAGAAGAAGAAACGTATGAAACGCTAGCAACCTTTACTCCCGATGGTACTCCTTATGAATTTTTGCTCAAGCTCCCGGAAACAGCCGTAAGTAGAAATCTTTCAGTTGAAGAAGCTCAAACACAAGCCGAACAGGAAGCTGCTCAAAACTGGAACATCGATTTTGATGTTTACAAACTGCTTGAAAAAGCAAAAAATAAAAAAATAAGTGGCCGAGTTGACCATACCTTTGTTTACCAAAGGAATGATCAACAACTTGGAAAAGAAGGTCACTATCGAGTTAAACTGACTATGAGTGGTGACAAACTAACTGAAGTTAATCGATACATTCATATCCCAGAATCATTCAAGCGTCGTTATAAACAAATGCGTGCCAGTAATGAAATCATTGCCTATGGCGCGATGCTGCTTTACTTTTTTTTGTATGTTTTGCTGGGTAGCATCTTTGGTGGTTTTTTACTTTTTCGTAAACGGCTATTGCTTACCAAGCAAGCTTCATTATGGGCCTTTATCGTCAGTGGCCTTTATCTTGCTGGTGAGGCAAATAAATTCCCATTATTATGGATGAAATACAAAACATCAACAGCGATTAGTGCCTTTATTACCAGTTATTTTACTTCAATGATATTTACC
>JAYPWJ010000004.1:0-6506 GCA_038135085.1 bacterium | reverse complement strand
TTTACCTTTTTGCAAATTTTTGCACTTGTCTTTTTATCATTCAGCGTAGGCGAAAGTTTAACGCGCGTTGCGTTTCCTCATCATCCGCAATTTTGGAATATTTGGTCAAATGATAATGCTGCTTCACCAACTATTGCAGGAAACACTATTGCGGGTTATTTCGGTGCAATTATTAAATTAGGTTGGGCTATCGCAACCTATTTATTCTTAACCTCTTGGTGGGGATGGTGGGCACCGGCATCAACATTAATTGACCCTAATATTGTCGCTACTTATTTTCCACCCCTTTCTTCTTTTGGAACCTCACTATTTGCAGGGTTCCGTGAAGAATGTTTATTCCGTGCAATCCCTCTTGGCGGAGCTGCCATTATTGGACGCCATTTTAAAAAAGAAAAACTTTTTCTTGGTATTGCATTTATTGCACAAGCGATCATTTTTGGCGCCGCCCATGCAAATTATACAACCTTTCCTGCCTACTTTAGAGTGGTAGAAATGTTTCCATCCTCAATGCTTTATGGATGGGTTTATGTCACCTTTGGACTCTTACCAGCAGTTATTGTTCACTGGCTTTATGACTTTATTTTAATGTCCTTACCGGTCTTTATTTCACAAGCACAAGGCATGGCAGCTTATAAAATTATTACCGCCGGCTTGGCGCTTATTCCACTTGCAATTGTTATGTATAAAAGAATGGTTATTGGACGCTTTAAAGAACTTGCACAAGCTGCCTATAACCGTGGGTGGAAAAAATCTGAAGCCATTGAAACTACAGAAAAAAAGACGACAACAAAAACGGTTACCCTTTCACCCGGAGCTTTCAACACGATATTTTTGCTAAGTATTATTGGTATTGGCCTTTGGGCAGGATTTACCTCTTTTAAAAATTATGCACCTTCAATTACACTCAGCCATACAGAAGCAAAAGCAATTACTCAAAAAACACTACAAGAAAAAAATGAAAGTTTCTTAAAAAATGCGACAATGCTTGCCGCCGTTCATAAACCAAATGAACAGGAAGATAATTTTGTATGGCAGGAGCTTGGTAAAGAATGGTATCAAAAACTTCAAGGCACTTACTTAATGCCCCACAGTAACACCGTTCGTTTTGTACATTTTGAAGGGGATTTATTAGAGCGAACTCAAGAATACACCTTCTTTATTAATCAACAAAAAGAAATTTTTAGAATAAAACAGGTTCTACCAGAGCAGCAAAAAGGAGCACATTTAAACCAAGAAACAGCGCACGAAATTGCTCTTAAACAACTAAACAATGCTTTTGGAATTACCAAAGATCAACTAGAAGAAGTGACTGCACAGTCTGATAAAAAACCAAATCGCTTAGATTGGGTCTTTATATTTGAAGATAAATCAATTGCATTACCAACTGGTAAAGCATACCTCAAAGTTAAAATCAGTGGTGATATTGTTACCGATTATAAGCGTTTTATCCATGTGCCAGAACCATGGAAACGCCAAGAAGAAAAACGAAAACTGGTTCATCAAATTACTCAACTATTGTGCCTTCTTTTACTATTTATATTTGTCTTTATGGGCGCAAGTTTAGGGTTACCTGCATTAATGAAACAGAAAAAAATAAAACCATTTTTATTGCTCGCTAGCGGCATTGCTCTAATGGTATTTTTAACCATTGGCAACCAAATTCCTAAATTAATTGCTTCCTTTAACACCTCTCAACCATTTGGAGCACAACTCTTTATGGAGCTTTCAAAGCTATTTGTAAAAGCAATTCCGCAGGTACTCTTTTTAACATTATTTATTTGTTTAACCGTTGCCTCTCAAAAAGCTACTCGCTTGGCAAACAATACATATAATATACTACTCGCCTCACTTTCTGGGGGGCTACTTTTTGCTGCATACGCACTAGTCAAAAAATTTACTCCCTCATTGAGCCCAACTGTGGCAAACTATGGAGCAATAAATATGTTCTTACCGGGCTATTTTGTAACTTATTCTTTGGTTATAGCATTTCTTTCAGCAACCGCACTCATGTTTCTGCTATGGTCAGTATGCGATTCATTGACCAACCACTGGACCAGTAATAAATTAGCTGGGATCGTCTTTATCATGTTTGCAACAACAGCAGTTATTGGATGTTTAGAAATAGAAAGCATTGTATCATTACTATGCAGCGGTCTTTTGATTGGAGGCATTTTTGTGATTTTACATAACCTTCTTTTACATAAAGATGCTTCACTTTTACCCTTTGTTGTTGCAACTCCATTTATATTATATCAAATAACACAAATAATAATGGCGCCATATCCGTTTATTGCAATCTATTCATTTATCGCAGTTTTTTGTATGCTTTATGCAACATATTATTGGTATAATCAATTAAGAAGAACAGTATGAAAAAAATATTACTGCTTTTAGCAATTACTTGCCTAACTGTAAATGTACAATCAGCTGAACCTCCTCAAAAAGAAAAAAGAAAAAGGGGAAATGATTTGCCTGCACGTAAAACACGATTATGCCAACAACACGGAAACATAAATGAAAAAAGAAATACTCCGCATTCATTCACTCTTCCTCAAGCAAAAAGGCTTGATCGTAAACAACGATGCACAATTCCAGAAAAACTCATCAATCCAACTACCAGAATTACCTTTATCCAGGAGAGATTACTTTTAGCAACCATCATAAAAAATCTTGATAAAGGGCGTATTGAAGATAACGAAAAGATTCGTGGTTGTAATGCTCGTATAAACTTAGCAATCAGTATGCTTCATATGCTTACTCTTCATTAAAATCAAGCTTAAATTAACCTCTGCCGGTATTTTTGTTGACTTAAAAACTTAAAAATCGGTAAGCTTTCTTGTTACCAACTCAACACAATTCCATAGGGGGGAATTATGAAGAAGGGGCAACAAGGGATTTTATTACTTATTTTTTGCGTAATAAACTGCCCATTACTCGTTTTCTAGGTCTCTATTGAGGGTAGGGGTTTAAGCTTTACCCTCTTTATGGCCGCCAATTCTTGTCTTTTACGCTCCGCTCTTGATACATTCTGGACAGAACATTAAAAAAAGGAGAATTATTGTGAGCACACTTTCCCAAAGAAGCCAAAATGGAATCGGTCTTGTAAAAAAGTCTTGGAGTGCTATGGCCCATATGAAATCGGTCGCACTTTTTATTGGAGTCGTTGTGGTTTTGAACCGAATGATGTTTTGAACTTTTATTGATATTGAATATCAACGATATGGAATCCATATGTTTGACCATAATACTATTAGCTCAATTTTAGGGCTTAGTTTTTGGGGGCACTTAGACCATACACTCTTTTTACTAGGCATTATTGTTTCAATTACAACACTCAGCCTCTTTTTAAAATTTGGACTTTTTTATGTAACTCTTCAACAAATGGATGGTAAAAAAGTTTCTTTTATTGAAGCATTATGGCTCCCTTTTGAAAAGAAAAAGGAATTTTTTCGCCTTTCAGTATTGCGATCTTTTGGTTTTGTTCGTTCATTAGGTGACATTACCTCTTTTGGCTCTCACCTTAAAAAACTTCAAAAAATGACCGAAGGTACCTTTCAAGAAGAATATGATGAATATGAAAGCCCAGAAGGAATGCTTTTAATTCCATTGATTATTGAAAAGGATATGCATACTGTTGAAGCACTTAAAACCTCTGTAAGTACTCTTGAAGAAAAATTTGGCAAAAAAGTAGCCGCTACTTATTCTCTTTTTGGCCTCGAAGTAGCTGCCTGGATAGGAACATTTTTAGTTATCGGTGGCATTATGCACTTTATTTTAGGGTACCACCCATTTCCTACCATCATTACTTGTTCAGTTATCGTAGTAACTCTTTTGAGTATTTTAACTAACACTAGAATTATTTTTGAAGCAGCAGTGTATAATTATTGCAAAGGACAGCCAACTGGGGTATTCTCTCAAGAGTATATTGAAAGTCTTTTTGAGACACCAGAACAAAAATAAGGCAATTACATGATTCACGCTGTTTTAAAAGCTGTTACACAGTTTGTCCCTGAACCGTTTATTAAAGCGGGGCTTACACTTATTGCCGCATGGTTTTTTGGTATTGCTATTCAAAAGCTCCTTGACGTTTACATTAAACCAAAAACATTTTCACCGGCACTTGTTGATCTTTTGGGCAGAACGGTCCGCAATGTAATTCTTATTCTGGCGTTGCTTTCTGCATTAAGCATGCTTGGGGTCAATGTACAAGGGCTTATCGCTGGGTTCGGGTTAACCGGTTTTGCCGTTGGTTTTGCACTTAAAGATACACTTGCAAATCTTATTGCTGGTGTATTTATTTTACTCTATCGCCCATTTAAACTTGGTCAATATATTAAAGTTGCAACCAGTAAAAGCCTTTCTGATGAAGGAACTGTTACAAAAATTGATCTACGCTATACACGGCTTGAAACAAATGAACAAACAGTCTTAGTTCCTAACTCAATTTTATTTACTAACTCAATTGCGATTTTTAAAAATCCGCCCACAAGTTAAACGGTAATTTTTTCTTCGCCTGCAGCAGTATAGCGAGTCCATGAACCACCGGTTCTGGCTACAAGATTCTTTAAGATTGCTTCCGCTTTTGCCCAATCTTGTCGATCCTTATAGCCAGCGCTGTTATACACTACAAGATTAACTTCAAGTGGTTTTTGAGATTGATCTACAGAATCCTTGTGACAAGCATAATTAATTGCTTGAGCAATCCATTCCAGTTTATTTTGAAAAGCCCCCCCACCTACAAGTGTAAGATAAACTTTATCTGTATTGTTGTCTGAGTAGCTTATTGTTTTTTCATAAGCAGCATATAAAAAGAGTTTTGCAAGCCCTTTAAAACCTGAATTTTTCGCATTGTCGTGATAAGGATTAATCGTAGAAGCAACATACTGTGCAGCTGAAGGGTTAAGTGCCGCCGTAAAAACCTGTGTAATACGTTGCGCATTTTGTGGTGCTATTTTGACAGCAAGATATTCATTATGAGGGCTTTGTCTGAGCTCCTGACGAGTAGGGCCATACCCCCCAGTCACGCAAACATCCTTTTGAATTCCCACATATACATTATGCGATGCCTTAATAAGTTCTGAATCAGTAAGACCTCCAAACTTTTCATCAATTTTTGGTATTGAGGTAATATACCCACTTGTGTAATTAAAATCCCATTGCTTTGAAAAATCCTCTAACAAATTAACCGGTTTTTGAAAATACATTCTATATATAGTTCCCGGCATTGCAGAAACAGAAGATGCTTCACCTTGCACATACATGCCAGGGCTTATGTATTGCATAATTGGAAGTTTTTGCCCACCGCCACCTTCAAGACAGTCAAAATTAGAAGCTACTTGAAACACCGCACCAGCATTTTCTGGTGCTGCTTGAAGAGCTGGCGTATCTAATTTTTCACGAAATGGTTTACCATCAGGATTTTCGGCTCCTTCCATAACATTAAACTGTATCGGTCTTAATGTAGAATTTTCTGAGAGATTATTCCCTTTATAAAGTGAAAATTTACCTGCATAAGGGCTTACTTTTTCTTTTCCTAAATTATGTCTTGCTTCTTGATTAAGTTTTTTAAAAGCACTTTCAGTGATTCCCGCAACATTTTCAAATGGATTGAAATACTCTCGGGATCCTTGAGGAGTGTCTTTTTTTCCTCCTAAACATCCAGCAAGCAATAAAAATAATGGAACTATTTTTATTATTTTTTCTTTTTGCATTGCCATACCCTTTCAATTTATAGCTCTAACAACTATCTTACATCAGACTACAAAACTCCTATTTAAGATACAAGAGCTCCCTATTCAAGCTTATTGTTTATTTCTATTAAAGTAATTTTATTTTTTACTTTCCATTTTTTATCTTTTGTAGGTAAAGTAGGTACTCTATAATTCAAAAAAAATTAAAGGAATTGGAATGAAGCAATTAGTGGGGTATGGGCTCCTGTTGGTTAGTTTTTTTCTGTGCAATGCAGAAGATATTGGACATGAATCTAAAAAAAAACCTCTTTTTGTAGATAGATCTGAGGCAATTAAAGCAGGCAATACGATTAAAGAATATAGCCAGAGCTGGCACTACCGACCGGCCCCCTTTCCATTTTCAACAGAACCTGAATGGTACGCAAGAATTCCTGGAGCATATGTAGTAGAACTTTCTAATGCTTCTATCTTTTCTAACAAAGGAATTGTGATTATTAATAATGAGAGAATTTATCAAGATTCTTTATGGATATGGAGCCCACTTTACAAAGCACCCAAAGATCTTTTCCCATTGCCTGAGGCGCAAACAGGTCCTTACACTGTTGCAACAATTGCCCTTGAAGGCCATTCCAATTATTTTCACTGGGTTACAGAAATCTTACCCCGTCTACATCTATTACAAACAATGGGTGCCGAATATGATTACCTTTACACTCCCCCACTCAATTTTCAATTTCAAAAAGATACACTGGAGCTCTTTGGAATCAATTTAAAAAAAGTAATTGAAGGCACAAAAATAACACACATAAAACCAGA
>JAYPWJ010000003.1:17537-28409 GCA_038135085.1 bacterium | reverse complement strand
CAGTTAGGCCAGCCGCAACAACCGCATCTTTGACAGTAGCAAGCTCTGTCGGCGCAGTAGTAATTACAAAAAGATCATCATGTTTTGAAATATCTTGCACGTCAAAATCTAAAAGTTTTTCAAGCAGCGCGTCTTCGGTTAAAGAGCCGGTTGCTTTAATCACGCCTTTTTTTTCAAACATCCAGTTAACTGAACCAGCTTCTGAAAGGTTACCACCTTTTTTTGAAAATACGTGGCGAAGTTCTGCAACAGCACGGTTTTTATTGTCAGTCAGTACTTCAACCATAACCGCAATACCACCTGGGCCGTAGCCTTCATACATATAATGTTCATAACTGAGGCCTGGTAGTTCTCCCGTTCCTTTTTGAATGGCACGTTTAATATTGTCAGCAGGCATGTTAATTGATTTTCCTTTATCAATTAACGTTCTTAATCGTGGGTTGCCGTTGGGGTCACCGCCACCGTCACGCGCTACAATGGTAATTTCTTTAATCAGCTTTGTAAAAGCCTTTCCGCGCGCAGCATCTTCTTTTGCTTTTTTATGCTTAATATTTGCCCACTTGGAATGACCTGCCATGAAAACTCCTTGTAATTTTTTAGATCAGTAGATTTTGACCAAAATATTTTTTCTTTAAAAAGGGTAGCTTTTTATAACCAATTTGTCGACCGCGCGGTGTTTTTTCTAAATATCCTTTGCGTAACAAAAATGGCTCATAAACGCCTTCAATGGTGTCTTTATCTTCACCAATTAATGAGGCGAGTGTTTCAAGCCCAACAGGGCCGCCATTAAAATGTTCAACCATTTTTTTAAGAATTAAATTATCAACGGTGCTTAAGCCGTCATCGTCAATTCCCAAAAATTGAAGTGCTTCTCGTGTTAGGTTATCATCAGCTTCTGGTTTGTTTTTGACTTGGGCAAAATCACGCACGCGGCGTAAAATCTTTTTTGCAATTCTTGGTGTACCACGCGCCGACATTGCAATGCGTAGTGCGGCAGAAGCTGAAAGAGTAAGTTTTAAAAATTGAGCACTTTGTTGAATAATTTGTTGTAACTCTTGTTCAGTATAAAAATCAATTCGTTCAGTAATGCCAAACCTGCTACGTAATGGTGCTGAAAGTTTTCCGCTTTGGGTGGTTGCACCAATCAGCGTGAAAGGGTGAATTGGTAAATTAATTGATTTTGCACCTGCGCCTTGGCCAATAATAACGTCAACACGAAAGTGCTCCATAGCGCTATACAAAACTTCTTCAACTGCTGTTGGCATACGGTGAATTTCATCAATAAATAAAATATCCCGTGGTTCAAGGCTTGAAAGAATTGCAACTAAATCCCCAGTTCGTTCCATCATAGGGCCACTACAAATTTTAATGCCCACTTTCATAACATGGGCCATAATTTGTGAAAGGGTCGTTTTACCAAGCCCTGGGGGGCCAAATAATAAAAGGTGGTCAAGCGGTTCATCACGCATTTGAGCAGCTGTTGTATACACATTCAGCTTTTCTTTTAAAGAATTTTGACCCAAATAATCATCAAATGTTTTGGGTATAAAATCATATTGTTGTTCTTCAGGGGTTTCTTGAAGGGAAACAATATCAATGCCTGGTAATTCTTCCATAGTACTTTCTGCGGTAAGCTTAAAGGTTTTTCTCAAACTTGTTTATGCAAAGAGAGTGTCTGTTTCAATTATGCATAATATAATCAAAAAATACCAAGCTTAAATAAGCGCAAGCTTTAAGATTAATTGTTTTTTTTCTTGCTTTTAAAAGTGTCTATTTGCTAACCTATAAGTAAGATAAGATGGAAAAAAGGAGGTTTCTTTTTAAAGGAGGTTTAATTATGAAGAAACAATTTATGTTACTCGCGCTTGTGTTAGGTACAGCTTTTTCTGTAAATGCTGTAGTTATTGAAGATTTAGATACAGGTGAAATATATGAAGCTCCTAGTGTTTCGGCACCTATGGGGAATTATGCCCATGGGCAAACTGCAGGAAACAGCGGAACCTGGAAGGGTTGGGCCGGTGAGCAAGCACAAGGCGGCGCTGATTTTGTAGGTGCTATGGGATCTGAAGTTTACAATGCTGGTACAGATATTATAAGAGAAACTTATAATGAAGAAAAAGAAGCCATGAAAAAACAAGCAAGAGGTGCGGTAAGAGCTTTTATTAAAGAAGATATTCCTTGGGCAATTAATTACTTACTTGGTCGTGATACACGTCCAGTTAATGAAGAAGAGTTTAATCTCTATCTTGATGACCGTGATATTATTCCTGATACTATGGATTTTTATAATCAACCGTCTGGGCCAGCTGGCTATTATAACGATGGTTATGATGGTTATGGTGCTCAGATGTATGATGATGGATACGGTGATGAATCTGGTTACGAAGAAGAAGTATATTACTAAACCTAACCTTTAAGAAGCGATTCTTTGAAGGCTGCAGGGCGATCGCCTTGTAGCCTTTTTTCTTTAAGGCACTTTGCAGCGATACTATCACAAATTTCTTCCCCTTATTTCTAGCTTTCTGAACATCTTTTAGCTTACCCTAGAACTAGAAGATATCTTTAAGGGGGATGTTATGAAGAAAAATAGGGAGGCACTCCGCTGGTTTGCGGGGGGCATTATTCTGTTCAATAGCACATTTTTTATCTATGCATCGCAAAGTCCTACTTTGTTAGGACCGCTCAGTAAAGCGAATAAAACAGCAACGGCAATGCTTGATACGTTTTCAACTACTTCAAATCAAGCAGTTCAAAAAATGATTGAAAAATATGCAGTGTATGGTGGGGCAGCTCACAGTAAAAATGCTTACGCTACTTATAAGAAGGATCTTGCAAGTGGGGCATTTGATTCAATTGTGCAAGAATGCGCTATTTTAAACGAGGCCTTTTTTGCACATCTGGGGCTTTTGATGGATTCATCAATAGCTGCGGGTATTGATAATTCAAAAACTGAAACAATTGATTCTGCAATTGCGTTACAAAGTGGGCTTGTCTCAAGTTGCAATACCTCATACAAATGTAACAATTCCAGAGCAATGTGGAACAATGTTTAATACCAGTCGCTATATTCGTGGTTTTGGTAATTCTTTAGGCGATGGCATTAAAACAACATCAACCAATCCGCTCGATAGTTTTTATGGTGTACTTTTAATTAACATTGCATGGTTGGGTTCAGAGAAACCTAATGTTGTACGTGGTGGCAAAACAATTGCTCACTTTAATGCTTCAGAGGGTGACAAACACCAAAATAATGTTTAT
This sequence comes from bacterium, assembly GCA_038135085.1. Classification (GTDB taxonomy): domain Bacteria; phylum Babelota; class Babeliae; order Babelales; family CAIQNR01; genus CAMCVM01. The sequence continues at coordinate 25,151 of JAYPWJ010000003.1, read as the reverse complement.
TGGATTTCATGTGGCGTGAATGTAAGTTCTTTTCAAAAAGAGGTAACTTTCATCCCTACCAGAACTGTAGGGGTTTCACGTGTTGAAGGAGGAGTAGATAGTTGGCAAGGTTCTCAAAACTCACGAGTTCTTTCTTTTGTAATAACTGATAGAGATGGAAGTGCTGCATTTTCATCGCCAATAAAAATAGCGGTGTCAGGTGGTGATACTATTAAAATAGTTCAGTATCCAGCTAGTGGCGGCTCAAAAACAGTTCCTGTTAATGCTGATGCGCAAAAATTTTTACAACGTTCAAGTGCGTTGCCATGGGCAATTGTAGCTGTTGCAACTAATGAGCCAGAAGGTAAAGCTATTGCGCATAATCCAACATTGCAAGTTGCAGGGCTTATACGTTTAAATCCGATCGACTTTCCATTGAAGTATCAAGCTTCTAATGCGCCATTTATTCAACAGCCTTTTACTGCAGCACTTTTATCAGAAGGGGCTTCGTTATTTAGTCAACAGATTATTGGGTCAGCGGGCTTTAGTGGATCGTCAGTTACGCAGCATTTGCAATTTGGTGATTGTAAAGATATGTCTTTTGATTTAACGCTTTCAACTACTGACGAATATGGAATGTACATTCAACCGGTTAATATGGCGCTTGCCAAATTGCGCGGTGCGCTTGATTACAATTGGGGTACAAAGTATTCAATGCAACAAGCATTGGCTGGTGGGCAGCGTTTGCTTAACGGCTTGTTTGCACAAAAAGAAAGAATTTCTGGAGCGAGTATTTTGAAACAGATGGAAGGAAATGAACCGCTGAATGATGATATATTTCTACTCCAAAAAGTTGCATTGTAATGATAAATAATAATAACGTTATGAGTGTGAGAGAGGGTGGTATGAAGGGGGTCATTAAACAAGGGTTGCTACTTGCGCTTATGATACAAGTGCCAGTATACGCTCCTTTTTCAGATGATATTGAGTTTAATATTGAACTTACAGATAATTCAAGATGGGGTGTTTTTTATGGAAGTGAAAATCCAGCAGAATTAAGTATGAGTTGTTACGGTGGAGACCTTGAAGGGGTAACCATCGAAAATAATGATGCAAAGGGTGGTATGTATAGCGGGACTACATCAACGTTGCAATTGTGTCCGTGTACTGCAACAGGTGTGTCCTATTGGAATCCACTTTCAATTATTCAAAAATATGACCCGTGTGCGTTGAGTCATCTCTCACCCGCGGGGAATGGATATTCTGGTGATTGTGCTGGATCTGCGTTAGTGCTAGCTGAAGGAAAAGCAATTGAAGGAACCAGTTCAGGAGTTAGTACACAAAAAGCAGGGTATACAAAATTGATGAATGTAATGAGTGCTCAATTAGATAATATTCCTGATACTTCAGAAAATCATCGCTATGCAGTTTTGGCTGATACCATTACGCAAGAAGCGGACTTTTTAATAAAAATGAGTGAGGTGCTTAATCCTGATACTTCAAAAGGACAAAGTTTTTTGAGTGTTCCTTATTTACGTTTTTGTACTTCATATGGCCAAAATTTTTTAACGAGTTCTAGTCTTGAAAAAACTTCAGAATCACTATTTGGTTCAGGTGTTGATGTTTCTACTTACTTTCCAGATGGTAAATTTGTTGCGGCAGTAAAGATGGGTTCTCCAGCAATTAATACAAGTGGAGCGGTTCGAGGTGTTCAAAAAGGTTCATCTCTTTTTGGAGGTGTTCTTATTCGTGCTCAAGAAAAAGGGTATATCAAACAAGCAACTGGTGAAGATATATTAAAAGTTGTTGGCCCGGTTACACCTGCTCAAGCGCAAAAAGTAATTGAAAAATATGCTAATGTTTCTGGTACTTTAATTGATTATCCAAATATTATTGGTGACCGTGCGTTGCTTGAAGAGCTCTTTTTCTTACAACTTGCAATGATGCAACCAATGCCAATTGCAACGGGTATGTATAATCCTTCAGTAAATACCATTCGAAAAGCAATGATAGAAAACAATGAATCATATGATAGTACTATTAATGTAGGAATTAATGCGGTTATTAATAAAGGGCCGTTTACCGATTTTCCAGGCACAACTACTAAAACACCACTAAGTGAAATTTATGCAAACTTGTTTACAATGGGGCGCTATGTTCGCGGTTTAAATGTTGATGCAAATAATGCTCGTCCTGCCTATGCTCCGCAACCGGTTGATACGTTTTACGGCGCGATTATTGTGAACAATGGTACACTTTCTGGAGGTTCGGTTGATATTCTAAGTTCAACAAATTGGATGAACTATTATCCAACTGGTTCTGTTGGTTTTTTTGCGATTGATGATGGGGGAGTTGACCAATGGACCGTTGCGGGGATCAACGCACTTTCTGGTTTAAAATATCGCAAAATGACGCTTCAAGTAATGGCAAGCTCTTCTGGGGATACGCTGGGTTCTATTGAACTTCAAATTGAAGAGGGTTCTGGTGGTTCTGTGTATGAAAGTGGGACACAAAAAGTTTTTCCTCCAGGGATTGCATTGTTTGATAAAGTGAATAACAAACGTACTACCTTGAGTGATTCAAGTACTATAAATGAGTTCTTTAATCTTTCACCATCTGCTCCATGGGCGGTTGTTGTTGAAGCGACTAATGAGGGTGGTACTTCTGATCCGTGGTTTAAACTTGTAGGGATTGCTCGTCTTAATCCAGAAATGTTTCCACTTCAATATAAAGCACCTGGACCCCAAATGGGTAACTTAACCTTTAGGCCGTTTAATGTTGAAAAGTTTTTTTCAGCACGTTCAAAATTGTATGAAAATCTTGTAAAAATGCACGGTACAAAGGTTGATGTAAAGATGTCTGGAACGCGTAATGGGCAAAATGTTGAGCTTGGGCAAGTTACTACGCCGGAAGTTAACATGAACCTTGTTAAATTTAATGGTGCGCTTAATTATGGATGGGGTGGTACTACTCCATTAATTACAGCACTTAATAGTATAGAGCAAATTATGAACGGCGCATTTTTAACCCGTGATTTGAGTAAACCAATTAATCAACAGATAAATGGTGCTCAAATGAAGCAATTAGTTAAAAATGCAACTACTAATAACAACCCTAAAGGGATTCTGGTACCGGTGAGCACTAAAACATTTGGGTTACTTTCTGTTGTTGCTACAAAAGAATTGTAATAAAAAGGAGGAACAATGAAAAAAAGAGTAAGTTTTGTAAGTACATTATTGTTTGTTAGTTTTACAGTTCATGCAGGATTTTCAAGTACTATTGGTTATCATGTTTTTGTACCGAATCAATCAACGTGGGGAGTTGCAACGCAGGCAGGTGTTTCTAATAATAAAGGAAAAGAAGGCGTTGTTATCGGAAAAGGTGAAGGAATAGTATGTACTCCCTCACTTCCATATGGTGTTAAACAATGGACTGAAACAACCACTAAAGTGTATGAGTGTGAAAAAGATAAAAAAGAAAAAGCGCCAACAGTAAAAACGTGTGCACCAGGGCAAAAACCAGCTAAAAATGTAGTGCAGTATGCTGAATATTTTACCAATGCTCAAAATGAGCTTAATACTAACATTAAGCAAAAAATTGAAACGTTGATTAAAAGCTTTCCAAACTATGAGGAAGGTCAAGGGTATTTAAGTGATGCTTACTTAGCATTTAGTAATTCTCTAGGTGCAGATAATGTTTCAGAATCCTCAAACCAGCTCGTTAATGTTGGTCAGCAGCCAACTCAGATGCAGTCAGCAATTCAGCAAATCAGTCAGATAGTTGGGGATATTTCAGATTATTTTGACGGAGAATTTACAGCAGCTCTTGATTTTAGAACACTCAAAGGATAGGTCAAAATAAAAAGAGAGTCTGCAAGATTTTTTTCAGACTCTCTTTAATAGCTTAATCTAGGCGGTTAACTGGTCTACACTTGTTTTGAAGGCGCCATAGAATGAAATATCATCTTCTTTAAAGATGCCTGCTTTTTTCATAGCACTTGCCAAGCGAGTAACTCCAATTCCTGCGCCAAAGCGTGGAGTAAAGTCGAGTGAAAGATACTCATCAAGCTCTTTCATAACACGCTCTTTGGTGAATTTATCAAACAGAAGCTGCGCATAACCACCGTCAGAAACTGAGTGGAAGAATGAGCGCATTTCATCTTTATTGCATGAACGTACAGCAGAACCGATTGTTTCCATACCATATAAGATCACATCGATTTTACTAAAGATACCATTGCCATCATATTTCATATTCCAGAATGGGTGACTTCGTTCTGGAAAGCGCTCCAAGAGTAACGTTTCATTTATCTCTTTACACATTGTTTCTTCATGCTCTGCTTCAAGAATACTGGTGCCATATTTTTTGCACATTTCTTCATAATCAACTGAGGTTGGAGTTTTAAAGCCAAGGTATTCTAAAAGTTCTATTTCAAGCGTTTTTAACTCTTCAAAGTCACCATGTTGTTCAAATTCAAACATTGGAAAGATTCGATTGTGACGGCCTGGAATTGGATTAGGTTCATCACGATAGCTGGTGGTAGAGCAGAATACTCCTTTCCAATTTGGGTGTTCAAGCAGTTCTTTTTCAAGCCACATTTGGCCTGTTTGTGGAAGTGGCCATGTTACCCCTGTCATAGAAAATTGACTGACCGTTTTAGGGTCTTCGCATGCGGCTAAGATAGAAAGCCGAGATTGTGATGGAACCTCAATAAAACCTTTTGATAAAAAAAAAGCACGAAGTTTGTTCGTGATTACATGAAACTCGCGAGTATTCTCCATGAGAATCCTTTTTTAAAAGAATAATAAATACATCGCCTTTTGACACTATCAGAAGATTGTTATTTTGCATAGAATAAATCAAAACAAAACTGTTTTGATTTATAGGAGGGCTCTTAGGTCTTAAGCCTTTCTGCAACGGTGTTACCAAGCTCAGGATTTGCCATCAGGCCTGTTGCGCTCAAGACTGCCAAAGCGCCAGCCTTTAAAAATTGTCTTACATGAGCTGCATTCATCACTCCTCCTGCTCCTATTGTAACGAGATTCAAATTGTTATCCCGAGTTATTCGAGTAATTCTTTCAATTTGCGCAAGCGCCAAATTACGAATTGCATTCCCAGAAATACCACATTGGGTGCGCAAAGGGCCAAAGGCTGCTGTTTTGGTGATTGGTTCAAAGACATGCATTGGGAAGCTATTCATACTGACAATTCCTTGTGCTCCACCCTGATCTGCTGTTGTCAGTAGTTCCGTCAAAGCCTCATCCTTTGGTACAAAACCAATTTTAAGGAGTAATGGTGTTGCGCCGAGCGCTGCACTCAAAGCGCTACAGAGCTCCAAAACACGGCCACTATCTTGATATAAAAATTGAGTAGTGCCAATCAAGTTAGGGCATGAAAGGTTTGCTTCAATAATGTCAGCACCAGCCTGTTTTGCAAAAAGAGCGAGATCTACAAAATCTTGCATTAACGTTTTGTTTTCACTTTGCTGTCCGTAGATTGAAACAATTAAAACCTGCCCAGGGTGCAATGCTCTTTTTGCTTTTTTGATATCTTGTTCAACCTGTTCAAGTGGTGCGCAGCCGATGCCATAGGAGTTTGCCCAGGTTCGGTTTTGAGTTGATTCTTTTATGGTTAAAATAGATGAAAAAAAATCAGTCGGTTCTAATTGATTAGGTGCATAAACGTTAAAAATATTAGGAGTAGGGTGAATGTCTGTTGGTTGCGAGCGAATTGTTTTGTAGGTTAAAATGTCGCATCCATTGCGTGCGTAAACGGTAATGCCTTCTGAAAGGCTTGCAGGGCAGGGCGCTAATCCAAAAGGAGAATTAACTTCAAACCCTAAAAAATCAAATGCATTTGCAGTTGCAAAAAAAAGTAAAAAGACAAAAAAATTTTTCATATTAAAAAGTTTTCATAGTAATGCCTTGAGTCCATCCAAGCGCTGCAAAGGTGATCCACAAGGAGGTAACACCATAACTCATTAATGGAAGCGGAATGCCTACAATTGGAAGTAAGCCAGAAACCATTGCGATGTTAATAAAAGCAGAAAAACCAATAGGTAAGAGAAGCCCAATTGCTAACAGTTGTGCAAAAAAACTGGGAACTTTGTAAATGCATATAACAGTAGAATGAATAGCGCGCCAATAAAGCCCCATTCTTCACATACTACTGAAAAAATAAAATCGGTTCTACTTTCGGGTAAAAAAGAAAGTTGATTTTGCGTTCCTTTGGTAAACCCTTTGCCAAAAAGGCCACCTGATCCAATGGCAATCTTTGATTGTTCAACTTGATATCGATCTTTATGTGCATCACCTGCGCCTGCAAAAACTAAAATGCGTTGTTTTTGATATGGTTTAAGTATGTATTTCCAGCCGATTGGTGCTGCAATAACACAAATTAATAAACTCCATCTAAAAAAAGATTTTCCAATTCCTGCGAGCCACAAAAGGCAAAGACCAGAAAATACAAAAACTAATGCTGTTCCTAAATCGGGCTGGCGTAAGATGAGAAGACTGCTTAGCCCAATAACGCCCAGTATTGGGATAAAATGAAAAAATGAATAAAGAGGAACATCATTTTCTGTATATAAAAAGTAGGTAAAAAAAGCGGGGAAAAAAAGTTTGGTAAGTTCTGATGGTTGAAACCGAAACAGTTTTAAATCAATCCATCGTTGTGCCCCCATTCCAATTTTACCTTTTAAAAGTGTGTAAATTAAAAGGAGAATAACAAGAAAATAAATAAAGTAACCAGCACGGCACAATTTACGGTAATCAGTCCAACAAAAAGTACCATAAATTAAAAGACCAGAAAGAAGGCCAAAAAGCTGCTTTTTAAAATAAATGGAAAATTTTAGTGACTCGGTAGTTGTTGAGCTATAAACAAAGAGAAGGCCAATGAAAGCAAGCGCACAAGTTAAACTAAAACTTAACCAATCAAAAGAGGAAAAATAATATCTTTTTGTGTACCCCATTGTGGTAGCCTTTCTTTTTTAGAAAGCGTACCACAAAAAAAGTTTTTCACTAAAAATTAAACAAGGGAAGTTCTTTTTTCTGAAGGAGGGGTTCCTGCTTCAGATTTTCCTTTGCCTTAATCTTTTCGACGTAAAAGAGCTACTTCTTTTGCTGTTTTGATTGCTTTTTGTGCTGCTAAAGAAGCAAAAAACTGATTCACAGATTCAAGATGGTTTTCACCTTTTTTGAATGTATGTTCAGCTGTTGTGCCATCAGTGTACTCAACTGGTACATCAGGACAAGGAGTTGCAACTCTCATTTCTTCTCCATAGCCTACACTACCAGTTTTTGTGGGGAATGTTACTTTTACGGCAGAATTTGCGTACCCTGGTACTTCAAAAGATTTTATAACTGCGTCACCACTTAACGTAGTACTAATAGATACTCTTACTTGTTGACCTTCAGGGGTTGTTACAACTAAAGATCCTTGTGCATCTCCACCTTGAGCGGCATTGAGCGCAGTAGTGACTATTCCAAAAGCTAAAAGTAAAAAACGATATTTCACGGTATATTCCTCAATTAAACAATCTATTTTTACGAAGATAAACAAGATAGCACGTATAGAAGGTAAAATCGAGGTTTTTTTTTATACAAAAATAAGCTTGAAAATGATAAATTATTAAAG
>JAYPWJ010000003.1:16273-17527 GCA_038135085.1 bacterium | reverse complement strand
GATCAAAAAATGGTCGGGATGGCCAGACTCGAACTGGCAACCCCTCGCTCCCAAAGCGAGTGCGCTACCAATTGCGCCACATCCCGACTTTGATCTGAGAAAACAAGCTTAAAATATACTGAATGGGGTGAGTAGTGGGGTTCGAACCCACGGCCCCCAGAACCACAATCTGGTGCTCTACCAACTGAGCTATACCCACCAACAATTTTTATGGTTTAACCCTATTTGGTCATTTAAGCTTGTTACAAGTCTTTCAAAGAGATTTACAGTATAAAGGTGCTTTTTTGAAAATGCAAAGTATAATTTTTCCTTATTTTTGCTACAATGGGTGTGTAAGGAGTTTGAAAGTCTGATCTAGTCGGGGGAAAGCTATTATGGAACATGAAAATAAATCTCGAATTAAGGTGGTAGGAGCGCGGGAACATAACCTTAAAAATGTAACTGTGGAGATTCCAAAGGGAACTTTTACAGTAATTACTGGGCCATCAGGTTCGGGTAAAAGTTCTTTAGCTTTAGATATTTTGTACACTGAAGGTAAACGGCGTTATACCGAATCTCTTTCAGCGTATGCCCGGCAGTTTTTAGGAATCGCTAAAAAACCTGATGTTGATAGTATCGAAGGTTTATGCCCCGCAATTGCCATTGAACAAAAAACGGTTGGCGCAAATCCACGTTCAACGGTTGGAACTATTACCGAAATTTATGATTATCTTCGTGTTTTGTTTGCGCGAATTGGTCAAGTACATTGCCCTGATTGTGGAACGGCAGTTGGTGCCCATTCTGCTGAAAGCATTGCCCATATGATGCTTGCAAGTTTTAGCCATACAACCATTGTACTTTCTGCACCAATTGCGCGACAAGAAAAGGGTGAATTTAAAAATAAACTTCTGCATTTTTTTAAGCAAGGCTATTATCGTTTTAAAATTGATGGGCAGACTTATAAAATTGCTGATGAACAAGAAATTAAAGATTTAAAAATAGCTAAAACGTATAAGCATGACATTGATATTTTAATTGATGCAATTACTGTTGAACCGGATGAAACAGCACGTTTGCAAGAAAGTATTGAGCAAGCAAGTAAACTGTCTGGTGGAATGGTAAAAGTAACGGTTGATGACAAAGAACATTTGTATTCTTCACATCGTGTTTGTTTAAAATGTGCGCAATCGTTTCCAGAAATGGAGCCACGATTTTTTTCCTTTAACTCACCAATGGGTGCTTGTAAGCAATGTTCTGGTTTAGGGATTATTAATC
>JAYPWJ010000003.1:0-16263 GCA_038135085.1 bacterium | reverse complement strand
TTATTAATCAGTGGCCGTGGGGCGAGGGTGACAAAGATTACTGGAAAACTAAATATCCAGATTTTTTTGGTAGGTATGCAAAGCAACATACGTGTCGTGACTGTAATGGTCAGCGTTTAAACAAATTTGCGCTTTCAGTCTTTATCGATAAAAAAAATATCTATGATGTAAGCCAGATGGCTATTGGTGATGCACTTAACTTTTGTAAAAATCTTCATGTCAATGCAACAGCAACAGCGGTTGCAAAACCATTGGTTCGCGAGATAAGTAAACGGCTTCAATTTTTGCTTGATGTGGGGCTTTCGTATTTAACATTAAATCGATCAGCACGAACACTTTCGGGTGGAGAAGGGCAGCGAATTAGATTGGCAACACAGATTGGTTCGGCATTAAGCGGTGTACTTTATATTTTAGATGAGCCAAGTATTGGTTTGCATCAACGGGATAATGACCGTTTAATTGCAACGCTTAAAAACTTGCGTGATCAAGGCAACACTGTTGTGGTTGTTGAGCATGACATTGATACTATTGAAGCAGCTGATTATGTTATTGATATGGGTCCAGCAGCCGGTGTCCATGGCGGACAAGTAACAGCAACAGGTACTCCAGAGCAACTTTCAAAAAGCAGTAAATCTTTAACAGGGGCTTATTTAAGTGGTGTAAAAGTAATTAAACTTCCTGAGGTTGTTCGTAAGCCAAAAGGCTTTATAACATTGCATCATGCAACTAAACATAATTTAAAAGAATTAACTGTTAAGTTCCCATTGGGGGTTTTTTGTGGTGTTTCTGGAGTTTCAGGCTCAGGTAAAAGTACATTGGTAATGGAAGAATTGGTTCCAGCGCTTGAACGGAATTTGACCAAAAAAACTGGTGATGTTATGCCGGACCCCGATTTACAAGGCACAGAAAATATTCAGGCATTGGTAGTAATTGACCAAGCACCAATTGGGCGTTCTTCACGCTCTAACCCAGCAACTTACTTAGGTGTTTTTGATCAAATTAGGAAACTATTTGCTAGTTTGCCTGAAAGCCAAGTGCGTGGGTATAAAATTGGTCGGTTCAGTTTTAATCGACCAGATGGACGTTGTTTTGAATGTAATGGTGATGGTGTTATTACTGTTTCAATGCACTTTTTGGCCGATGTTACAACCGAGTGTAAAACCTGTAAAGGTAAGCGATATAATCAGGAAACCTTGCAGGTAACTTATAAACAAAAAAACATTTGGCAGATTCTTGATATGACAGCCCGAGAAGCGTTAGACTTTTTTAAGTCGCATAAAAATATTGCAAAACGTTTACAGCTTTTATGTGACGTGGGGCTTGAGTATTTGAAATTAGGGCAACCTTCACCAACGCTTTCCGGGGGGGAAGCGCAACGGATTAAGTTGGTTGACGAACTTGCAAAGCGCGGACAAGACACCTTATACATTTTGGATGAACCAACAACTGGTTTACACAATAGTGACATTGAAAAATTGTTAATCGTTTTGAACCGTTTAGTTTCTAAAGGAAACTCAATGATTGTGATTGAGCATAATTTAGATGTTTTAAAAACGGTTGATTATTTGATTGATTTGGGGCCAGAAGGTGGTATTGGTGGTGGAACCATTGTTGCACAAGGAACGCCAAAAATTGTTGCAAAAGCGGCAGAAAGTCATACTGGCAAATATCTTAAAAGGTTGCTCACTACCTAATTAAGAGGGGTGTGAGATGAATAAACTTTTTGTTTTTTCTTTATTTGTTTGTTTTTCAATTTTTGCTGTTTATCAAGATCAACCAGTTCCTGCTATTATTGTTAAATTTATGCAAGATCGCAACAGTGAATTAAACATTCTTTCTGACCATAGACATGTTAAAAACTTTAAAGCAGATGCCGAAAAAGTAGCAGTTATTGCTGGCTTTGTATTGAAACATATTCAGCAAAAGGCAGACTGAATTCTTATATTCAGTTCGTTGTTTTTTTACAAGTAAAAAGTAAGCTAAAAGCTTCACAATATCACATTCAGAAATAAGGAAGACGATGAAGCTTATGATACAGCGAGTTAAAAAGGCATCGGTTACTATTGATGGCCAGCTTTTTAGTTCTATTGACCAAGGACTTTTAGTATTGGTTGGTTTAACCCACACAGATACAAAAGAGGTAGCACAGTATTTGGCAAAAAAATTGGTTGCATTGCGTTTATTTGCTGATGATCAAAAACCAATTAATGCGAGTATTACGGATATTGATGGTTCGCTTTTGCTGGTTTCTCAGTTTACCTTATATGGTAATACTAAAAAGGGAAATAGGCCATCATTTGTAGATGCAATGGCCCCAAATTTGGCTGAGCCACTTTTTAATGATTTTGTAGCTGAAGTCAAAGCATTATGGCCAAAAGTGCAAACGGGCAAATTTGGAGCAGACATGGAAGTAAGCTTAATTAATGATGGCCCAACTACCCTTGAGCTTATTTATTAGCCATTTGTTTTTTGAGCTTGCAAAGAGTACACTAAAGTATCTGTTAAAGGGAAGATGAGTCCCATTTTTTAGGGTTAAACTATATGAAAAAGATATTATTATTTTCTTTGCTTGCATATTCTGTTTTAAGGGCTGAGCCGGTTAAAATAGTTCCGTTTTCATTTGATGTTGATCAAATAGAACAAAAAGCCGTAGAGGCACAAACTATTATAAATTGTGCTTATTTAAAAAAAATCGCCGTAGTCAGTACGCTACTTGCCGGTAGTACTTTTTATATTTATAGAACCTGGTACAAGTACATGGAATGGGCCCCTCCTGGAACATTATTGGTAGAAAAAGTAACTGAAGCGGGTGAATCAACGGGTCAACTTTTAAGAGTTGGCGCGCCTTCAAGTACAACTTGGTTTGAGTTAATTGGTAATCTCGCAAGAACTGGTAGTGAAATGGGTGGAGAATTTGCGCTTGGTTATTTAGTGCGTTCCACTTTTGACCCTTTGGTTAATCGCTATATTGGTTCACTTGATAATACTTGGTTTTTAAACAAGCATACGAGTGTTAACGATTTAAGAAAAAGTATTTGTGAAGACATTATTTTACTTCCACTTGCCGATAAAAGTAATTTGGTGAATCAACGTATTGATGTGATTACTCAAAAGCTTGAGTTATTAATGTCTGATTTAATGAAATTTTATGGTTACCTTGAATATCGTCAGCAGTTGGAGCTTGAAAATAATGTGCTTTGTGCAGTAAAAATGAAAAATGTTATTGAAGTTTTAAAGGGTAGTACTGAGCAATTTTGTATTGATTTTCAAAAACTAATTGATGATTATAAAGCGAATTCTGAAGATACCGAGCTCAGAGCCCAAAAGGGTGCTCAGCTTGAATCAAAGCTTGTTCTCTTTTTTGATACACTTTATGCCGATATTAAAACATTTGATCTTTATGAACGTAAGAGGTTAGCAAAAGATGCATAAATTTTTTATTTTTTGTGGTGGATTATTATTTCAATTTTCACTCTATGCACCGGAATTAAGACGAGCAAATGCTGGTGATAGTTTTGAAATAAAACAGACTGCAGGTATTGCTGGACGTACTTTTCCCAAAGCACAAAGAGATAAAGAAGATGGAAAGGTTATTTTAAATACTTCTAAAGGTGCTGTTTCTTTATCAAAAGAAGAATTGGCAGAAAAAAAAGCAGCTTTTAAAGCTCGACAAGCTGCTTTAAAAGCGCGAATGGAATCTTTAAGAGATGTTTTTCCAAAACAAGATACAAAAAATGATGCCAAAGCTATTGAAGAATGGGATAGAAAATTTGAACAGGCAGCATTTTCTGAATAAACTAACTGACTTTTTTTAATTCTTTAATTTCTTTATAACTTAAGAAGCGGTGTTCACCAGCTGCAAGGCCACGCTTTGCAATGCCTGCAAAATTGATTCGGTCGAGCTTTCTGACAGTGTACCCAAGTGATTCAAAAATACGGCGCACAATTCGGTACCGCCCACTATGAAGGGTAACACGCGCTTTGTTTTTTTGCATGCCTCGAGTAATTTGATCAATTTTTACTGGCCCGTCTTTAAGGCGAATACCTTTTTTAATTTTTTCAAAGTGCTCAGTAGTAAGCTCTTTAGAAAGCGTTACTTGATATACTTTTTTGACGTTGAATTTTGGATGCGCCAATTTCTGGGCTAGCTGTCCATCATTGGTTAATAAAATAATACCAGTAGTATTAACATCCAGTCGACCAATTGGATAAACTCGTGTTTTAATTTTTCGATCAAGTAAATCAAGAACAGTTCTTATATGTTTACTATCAAAAGAGGTGGTAATAACACCAGTTGGTTTATTAAGCGCAATAGTAATCAATGGAATATTGCCGGCCTTAATAACTTTCTTTTTATGACGAACAGTGTCTTTATCCCGTAGCTTATAACCAGGGTTTCTTACAACGGCATGGTTAATAGTTACTTCACCTTTTTTAATGAGTTCACTGGCCATTCTACGGGAGCAATACCCGGCATGGGCCATAAACACATTTAAACGAGTTTCTTCTTTATTTTCCCCATCTTTAACCTTAGGTGGTTTGATAGGTTTAGTTTTTTGATCTTTCTTCATACCCTCAGTATAGCAGGGCTCAAAGCGAATGTCATGTTTCGCTTATTTCCAGTGCATTTTTCTGAAAAACCAGATAGCAAAGATAAGAGGTCCTACAGCGAATAGCGTAAAGAATAGTACAAAATATAAAAAAGGAAGGAAACTCATAATTCTAGCTTTAATAGCTAAGATTTTTTGAGATCTTTTAAAATTACGGATGTTTTTTGGTGATTCTTGGAAAGATTTTAAAAGTTTTTTAGCTTTTTCTGCTTCTGAAATTAATAATGGATAAGGAAGAGTCGAAGGCGGGGGAAATGCTGCAAGCATTTGTTTGTTATCAAAGCCAACTATTTTTTTTATGGTTATCAAATTTGTCATATATTCTTCTTCTAAATCCCCACGATTTTGGCACAGTAATGAACCGGCTACAAAACTTTGTAGCAGTAAAAGTACCCATAATTTCTTTGTCATTTTAATCTCCATTTAAAATGATCTCCATTTTTATCCTACTATTAGGATAGCTGATTAAAAGCGATAATTGCAAGGGTTTTTCAGTTTAAAGCGGGGGTAGGCTTAAAGAATTTTTTTAAGAAGAAATATGGTGATTGAAGATGCTATTTTTTAAAAAGAAATGGTATAAATCCTAAAATGCTTAATAGCGCTAAGCCTAAAATAATTTCTGGTGCAAAAAACTCCTTAACTGAGTTGATATGTTCTAAATGGTGTCCTCCATAGACTAATAAAGCAGTTGCTGGGAAAATTCCAACCGCTGTTGTCCAGGTAAAGGTAAACAGGTCAATTTTTGTAAGGCCTGCTAAAAAACTAATTAATGAAAAAGGAAAAAACGGAATAAGGCGAACGCTAAGAAGATACCAAATTCCGTGTTTTTTAAAGTTTGTATTAAATCTATTAAGCCGATCAGAATACCGTTTTTGAAGCATTTCGCCGGCAATGTATTGAGCAAAAAGAAACGCACCAACAGCACCGAGGGTTGAAGCAATTAAAACAATAATCAGTGCTGGTATGAAGTTAAATAAAAATCCTCCAATAATAGTAAGTACCGTCGGTGAGGGAACAGCAAAAATAACAAAAGTGGTATAAATGAACATATAGGTAAATACTGACAGCCAATAATAATTATCTACAAACCCGGCGAGCATCACTTTTGATTGTTGAAAAGACTGAAAGCTAAACATTGTGCTTATACCAGAGCAGTGAAGGGCGATGAAAAGCGTTATCCCAATAAGCCCTATGATAATTTTTCTATAATCCCAATATCGAGTAAACAAGAGTTTAACCTTTTCTTTTTTATCTAAATCTGTAGCCTAAATGCTATGAAAAAAGAAACAAAAATTACGCCATTAATGCAACAGTATCATGCAATAAAAGAACAGTATCCTGATACCCTGGTCTTTTTCCAGGTTGGTGATTTTTATGAACTGTTCTTTGATGATGCAAAAAAAGCAGCTGCATTTTTAGGAATTACCTTAACCAAACGGGGTAAACAAAATGGTGAGCCAATTCCATTGTGTGGTGTTCCGTTGCATGCATTGGATCATTATTTGCGCAAGTTAGTAAAGGGTGGTTTTTGTGTTGCTATTTGTGATCAACTTGAACCAGCGCAAGCGGGTAAAGTGGTCAAGCGTGGGGTAACCCAAGTGTTAACGCCTGGTACGTTGACCGATACAAAGTTATTAGATCAGCATTCAGCTTCCTATCTTTTTTCATTTTTTGAATGTGAAGGTAAATGGGGTTTGCTGTTTACAGAGCTTTTGACCGCGCAGCTCTATGCAACAGTTATTCCAGCAGGTTCTCATAAATTATTAGAAGCGGAATTGAGTCGTTTTTTCCCGGATGAAGTATTGCTTTCAAACAGTGCAACCAGCTACCAAAGTTATTTTAAAAAGCAGGGTTATTTTACGAGCTGCGTGCATACTGAAACAGGAATGCTTGATTGGGCACAACAAAAATTTTCGGCAGCTGTTGTTACGCAATTAAAAGAGCAACAGGCGCTTTGCAATGCGCTTGACCTTTTATATGGGTATGTAAAAAGAAACAATGAAGCAGCACTTGAAGCATTTGCTCAAATTCATTTTTATGAATCGGAAGATTTTTTGGTGCTTGACCCTGCAACACAGCGCAATTTAGAATTACTTAAAAATTTACAAGATGGGGGTAGGGCCAATACCCTTTTGGCAACGCTTGATAAAGCAACTACAGCAATGGGTTCCCGAACGCTGAAAAAATGGTTAGTGCGCCCGCTTTTAAATAAAAAAATGATTGAACATCGTTTTGCGGTTGTCCAATTTTTAAAAGATAATTATGCGGTGCTTCAGGCTTTGTGTAAAGCATTGCAGCACATTGGTGATGGGGAACGAATCATTGGCCGCATTGCTCTTAACCGTGGGTTGTTGCAAGATTACTTGCACTTAGTAACTATTTTGGAAGCACTGCCTTCAATTAAAAAGTTACTGGAAACTAACACGCCGGGCCTGCTGACAATGCTTGGCCACTCAATCACTGACGATACTTCACTTTATAAATTGTTAGTTGCCGCATTAAATGATGACAGTTCAAAAGATTGGAAGATTAAACAGGGCTTTGATAAAAAGCTTGATCAGCTGCGTGACATGGTTGATAATTCACAAACTGCAGTGCTTAAACTCGAACAAAAAGAACAAGAAGCAACGGGCATTGGTTCATTAAAGATTCGATTCAATAATGTGCATGGCTATTATATTGAAGTAACCAAAACGCATATGGATAAAGTTCCCGAGCATTACAAGCGGCGTCAAACACTTGCCAACCGAGAGCGTTACACCTGCCCTGAACTGCAGCAATTGGAAAGTGATATTATGACCGCGCGTACGCAGATTGATGCGGTTGAACTTGAACTGTTTGATCATGTAAAACAACAGGTGGTTCCCTCTTTAAGTGCGTTACGCAAAACAATGCATGCGCTTGCCCAATGTGATGCGTTACTTTCATTTTCACTTTGTGCGTATGAGCGGGGGTATATAAAACCTGAGTTAACCGATTCTCGTGATATTGTTATTCAAGATGGCAAACATCCAGTGGTTGAACAAAAGCTTGGCTCACAATTTATTCCTAATGATACTCAGCTTGATGATGCTGCCAGCTTGTGGATTGTAACAGGTCCCAACATGGGCGGTAAGTCAACCTATCTGCGGCAAGTAGCACAATTATGCGTTATGGCCCAATGCGGTTCATTTTTGCCAGTTGCTTCTGCAACGTTGCCACTGCTTGATAGAATTTTTACTCGTATTGGTGCGTCTGATAATGTGGCTGAAGGTAAAAGTACTTTCTTAGTTGAAATGGAAGAAACGGCACATATCTGTCAATTTGCAACAGAAAAGAGTTTGGTCATTCTTGATGAAGTAGGGCGCGGAACCAGCACTTTTGATGGGCTTGCAATTGCTCAAGCGGTGATTGAATATCTTTTTACGCACGTTAAAGCACGCTGTTTATTTGCAACGCACTACCATGAACTGACAAAGCTTGAACAACGGTTTAAAGGGATAGCAAGTTACTATGCAGTAAGTAAAAAAGAACAAGACGGCATTGTATTTTTGCATAAAATTATTCGCGGTGTTGCTGACGGTAGCTTTGGTTTAGAAGTTGCAAAGCTTGCCCATTTGCCAGAAGCAGTAGTAAAACGCGCCTATCAAGTGGAACAAGAACTTTCACAAAATAAACCGATTGCCCCTGCAACCGTTTCTAATGATCTTGAATTGCAACAAGTTGAAATGGAACTTAAAAAAGTAAAGCGACAACTCAACGAACTTACCGCTTTAGATTATGACACGCTTTCACCCAAAAAAGCGTTTGATTTATTATGGAAGCTTAAAGAGGGATAAACTTAAGCTTAAAAGCCTCAATAAGTCTATAAACTCTTGTTTTTGGTGATTTTTATTTGGTAAACTTTAAGTAAGCTTAAATTAGTTTTAAGCATAAAATGGAATTTCTTTAAACTATAAAAAGGAGGTTGTTATGAAGAAATTACTGATAGTTCTTACGTTGTTTGGTGCATCTGTTCAATTGGATGCCGGATTTTTTGGTAGTTACCGCAATAATACGGTTGGTTTTAATTGTGAAATGATTGATTGTGTGAACGGTAGATATCAACCACCATTGACGGGTAAGCCTGTTCCGGTAGAAAGGCTTATTAGTAAGTCAGGCCATAGCGGGGAAAAAGCAAAAAAATTACTTATTGAACAGGCAAGAAGTGAAGATAAACTATTGTTAGTAAAGCACCTTAAAGCTTTGGGGCGTGGAATACATAAAGATGTGTCTTCATCACATCAAGCTCTTGCTGTATCAGCACATGTTGAAGATGCGCAAGGCTTTGTAAAGGAAGCTTTGTACTAAAAAGCTTAAAAAATAAAAAAGGGAGCCATAAGAGCTCCCTTTTTTATTAAAAACTTGGTACGCCGTAATACAGCAGTGCAGTAACAATACTTTTTTGGTGTCTTACTGAAATGTTTGAAGCAAGACGTTCAAGGTCCCGTGCAAAGTGCATTCGGTGTTCTGTGGCGATTGTTTTGGAGTACTGTTGAAGCTTATCAATCCAATATGCTCGCATTCCAAAAAAGGCAAGGTCTGGTTCTTTTTCATATTGATATTCATCAAGCAAAACTTTAAAATCATAAAGATCATCTTTAAGTGGGGTGATAACATGTTTATGATACTGTTGATTGGCAACACTTTTGACTCCTGTATAGCCAAGCCATCCAAGTAATGCAGCAGGCATCATGGCAACCAGTTCAATAACAAGTTCCTGTTTGTCAATCATAGTGCCCACATTGTCAGCCACTTCAGTTACTTGCAAATTTAATTCAACAAGACGAGAAAGAAGGGCGCTAAACCCTGCAGAGCCACCAGTAAGGGTTTTCCATGCAGTGCTATACGGCGTATTACTTGCTTTTGCGCTAATAGCGCCTCTTAATTTACGTAATTGGTCAAGCGTTCTTTCTGAATTTAATTTGCGTGTTGCTAGTTCAAACTGAGTAAAAAATTCATCATAATTTTTTTCTTCAAGAGCTTTTTGTGCAAGGTCTTCAAGATATCGTTTCATATCTTCAACCAGATCTTGGGTGTTGTCTGTAGAAAGAATGTTCTGTTTAACTGGTTGTTTTAGAATTTTAAAATAAAGGGATTGAAGAGGGTCTACCAAATGATTATTAAAAAAAAGCCAAAATCTATTTTTTCCTTCTTTGTCATAAAAATTAAGAAGAGTGTCGGCAATTGTTGGCATTCGCTCTGTAATGGCTGTGGCACTAACTTTTTCTTGTGCTAAAGCTTCTTGTGCAAAGTGAACTTGGGGTAGGTCAATTCTAAAATAATGGATATTGTTTCCATTAGTAGTGGCATGGAATCGAAACGGTGGAGTCTGTTCACTCAGGTGACTAAAAACAGCTTGGTACTGTTCTTTTGAACTATTAAAAATAATGAGTTTTTCACTTTCTAGAATCTTTTTAATCTTCCAGGTTACAAGGGCCCCAATAAGAGCTGCGCAGGAATAGCTGAGCCAGTGGCGCGAAAGGTGAGGCGGAATACCATTTTTTTTAAGTGTTATTGTTGCTTCTTTATTGAGTGCTTCAAGGGTATCAAATGATAGAGGTT
The DNA here is from genome assembly GCA_038135085.1 of bacterium. GTDB lineage: Bacteria > Babelota > Babeliae > Babelales > CAIQNR01 > CAMCVM01. Next base: position 6,070 of record JAYPWJ010000003.1, on the reverse strand, counting down.
GGGCAGAAAGTATTTGTCCAAGGTGCTGGGCGACCGTTTTTTCAAGTTGATCAAGCACGGCAAGACGTTCTGCTATTTCTTCTTTCCAGGTGGCTTTTACCCATAAAGAAAGAGGGCGCGTTAAAGCCCGAGTAACGGGGTTATGAGAGAGCTTAACCCAATATCGTTTTGCCATGACAACCTGATCTAAAAGGCCAATGAGGTCATCTTTTATAGAATCAGCGGCACCCAAATTTAAGGGTGAAAAGAGGGCTGCGAGTACTATTTTTTGAAAAAAATTTTTCATTGATTTTGCTTCCCTTGAGTATATTTTTAAGCTTAAATTACCAAGTTTATGCGGATCTAGTATACTGAAAGGGCGTATTAAGTACAATGAAAGGAAGACAAGCTCAAAAAGTTGTGATAGAATGGGGATCTAAAAGTTATTATGTTTATATCTGGATAGGGTAGAAGAACCATGGCAGAAGTAGCACAATTTAAGCGCTATGCAATTTTTCAAAGCGGCGGTAAACAGTATCAAGCAATCGAAGGCAAAACAGTTGCTTTGGAAAAGTTAGAGGGAAATGCAGGTGACTCTGTTGAGTTTAAGGATGTTTTGTTCCGTAAACTTGATGAGAAAAAAATAGAAATTGGCCAACCACTCTTGGACGGTCCAATTAAGGCATCTATTGTTAAACAAACAAAAGGTCCTAAACTTACAATCTTTAGATTTAAACGTCGTAAAAAATCACGTGTTAAATCTGGACACCGTCAACCACAAACTGTGGTACGCATTGAATCAATCGCGTAAAAGAAAATAAGTTTAGAATTTTAGATGGAGGTTTTTGTGCCTACTTTTTCGTTAAGGTTACTATTTTTAGTATCTCTTTTTGTTCAACTATCTTGCTTTGCTTCTCAGGCAGATGAAGCTCCTTTTAAGGCTCCTTATAAAAAACAAAAAATTATAAAGTGGACACGTTTAGTGAGTGAACCTTGTGAGCTTACTGGATTTAGCCAACCACAAGTTATTGACCGGTACAGTTGTAGGGGGTTTGTAATTTTTTGCAGTAAATGGGCTGATGGAACTGATGCACATTATCGTATTACTGGAAAAATTCCTGAGCATTTAAAGAAAAAAACTCCCGCTGGTATTTTTGCTTACTTTAAGGCTGAATATCAAAGGCAGCAGGAAGCTAAACAAGAAAGTTAATTAAGCCACCTGCAACAATAATCCCACAACCAACAATTTTTGGTAATGTTATTTTTTCTTTCAGGAATATATTACCAATGATTAAAATCATTGGTATAGAAAGTTTGCTTAAAGCAGTTACAATGTTTTTGTCTTCAAGCATAAAGAAGGCATTATGATAAGCAACAATTGAAGCAGTAAACATTAAGCTGATTCCTATAATATATAAAAAATGATCTCTTAAAACGGTAATAATTTCCCACCGTTTTTTCTGCATAATAATCATATAAATTAAAAAGATGAGCGTAATGAAAAACCGTACGCCCACGTTGTAATAGAATGGGTTATGGAATGAAAAAGGCATATGGTAAACGTGGAGGAATACGTTATTAATCCAATGATGAATGCCGAGCGTAACAGCAGTTTGGTGTGTACAGATAAAGGTTACCCACTTGCTGGTTGAGGTTAAAAATGATTCAAGCGTTCCACCGAGTAACAGGGCGTGTGGAATTTTATAAAGTGGGGCTAATGGCTTTTTTAAATTGAGTTTGTACCTAAGGCAATGTAGCCAATAGTGGTAAATACAATGCTAATTTCGGTAACGGGCATGACTAATGAAACATCATAATGGTCAAGCAGATGATTTAGAATTAAAAGTGAACCAACCCATGCGCAGGCCATAACAAGATAAAAGGGAATATTGGTCAGTGTAAAATCAAACAGAAGATGTTTAAAAGGGTGAAGATCATTTGCTAATAAACTGTCTTTAATAAAATAAAGTTCTAGGTAGCCAACATAGGCAAATACGTTCACCCAAAAGAAAAGAATAATACGCTCTTTAAAGGGTTTAAGGCCGATTGCATAGAGTGAATAGGTTGCGACAGAGAGTAAAAGATAGGCGATACCACTGTTCATAATAAATTTCCTTTTTTACGTTCTAAAGTATGGTAACAATCGCTCCACCAATAATAATGGCATAGCCAACGAGTTTTTGCGTAGTAATTTTTTCTCCTAAGAGATAGTAGGAAGCAAAAAGAATAAGTGGAAGTGAAAGTTTCAGGAGAGGAGAAATCATAACTTTGTTTTGAATGATTCCATAGGCGTTGTAATAAAGCGTAAGATAGCCTAAAAAGCAGCAGCTAATAATGACAACCATTTTAAAATGCTCGCAAAGCACGGCCAGAATCTTATGTCCTTCTCTTTTGATTCCAATAATATAGGTCAAAAAGCTTGCGACAATAAAAAAGCGAACTCCAATGTTGTAATCAAATGGATTTACAAAAGTAAGTGTAAGCGGGTGTAGATGGTGAAATACATAGTCTAAGAACTTTTGAACTTGCAAAGTAACCGGTGTTTGCTGGGTCACTAAAAAGACAAGAATTTTATTGGCAGCTTTCAGCCCTGCCGCAACAATGGCAAAAAATACTAGGTCAAAAGGGAACTGCTTTTTAAAATCATCAAGTTTTTTAATATTAGATGGCCATACCGAAAGAAGCGATCCAAACGAAACAATCAGCACCCCAAGAAAAGAAAAGAGATGGAACTTTTGGCCAAGAATAAAATAACCAAATGTTTGAATGAGCATTCCGATTTTTAAAATTGGAGTGACCAGTGAGATATCATGATGCTTTAATAAGTAGGCATAAAGAAATAGTGAAAGAAAACTAAAAATACCAATGGCGCAGTAAAATGGAATATTGATAAAGGTGTAATCAAACATGATTTTTTTCCATGGGTGGGGCCCAAGAAGCAAAACCTTTTCATGAAAAAGTGCATAGCCAACATATCCCACGTACGACAACGTTGCAGCCCACAAGAGTAAAATGAGCCGCTCTTCAAATCTTTTAACGCCAATGTTATAAGCAGATAAAAAGAAGTTAGCAAATAGAAGGTAGATTATACCTGTAGAAATCATATTCTCTCCTTTTATAAGAATATATTAGAGTCGAGCGATCTTTTTTAAGTCAGATTCTTTACCAACTAACATTAAAGTGTCATTTTCTTGAATAACATAATCAGGTGCAATAGGCACTAAATCTTCATCCCGTTTGAGCCCAATACAACGGACTTCATAAATTTTATAGAGATCAAGAGTTTCAACAGTACTACCAATAAAGCTTGCAGGTGCTTGAATTTGTCCCATTGAAAATTGGTTGGTGATTCTGAAAAATTCCCTAAATGGTGAACTTAATCGTTCTGCAAGACGAACTCCAATATCTTGTTCTGGAATAATGCTTTCATCAGCACCTATTAATTGCAAAATTTCTTGGTGAATGGTATTAATTGATCGTGTAATAACGCGTTCAATATGGAGCCGTTTTTTAAGAAGGGCTGTAATCAAAATTGATTGTGCAAAATTTTCTCCCATTGCAACAATAGCAATGTCCATTTCTTCAACACCAATAGATTGTAAATCTTCTTCTGTTCTGACATGCATACAAATTGCTTGGGTTACTGAATCACGAATTGAAGCAATAATTGTTTCATTGTCGTCAACTGCAAGTACCTCAATGCCTTTTTGTGCAAGGGTAATTGCAACGCTATACCCAAAACGACCTAAACCAATAACACAAACTTTCATAATTATACCTTTGTCAACTTATCATGACACGTTCTTGAGGGTAGGTAAATTCTTGTTGTTTTTCATTTTGCTTACGTAATGCAATCAAGAGTGTCAATGAGCCTATCCGTCCCACAAACATTGTTACTATTATAAGCACTTTTCCAATAATAGAAAGATATGGTGTAATTCCAATTGAAAGACCTAATGTTGTAAAAGCGCTGACCGTTTCAAAGAGGATATCAATAAAATGCCAGCTTCGTTCGGTAATACGTAAACAGAATGTAATGAGTGTGATCCATAAAATACTAAGAGCCACTACTGCGAGTGCTTTATTTATTTGATCTTGCATGAGGCGACGTCCACGCATATTAACCATTGTTCTTCCACGAATTGCAGAATTAATTGTTGCCGCAAAAATTGCTGCTGTTGTAATTTTAATACCACTACCGGTTGATCCAGGGCCTGCACCAATAAACGCATTAACCATCAAGGTGAAAAGAGATGCAAGTTGCATATCATTTGCATAAACGGTTAAAAATCCGGCACTTCGGCAGCTCATTGATGTGAACAATGCATTAACCCATTGTTGTGGAAAGGTCATATAGGCAAAGGTATTATGCCGTTCAAGAAGCCAAAAGATAACAGTATTAATTGCAATTAATGAAGTCATACTTGAAAGTACTACACGTGTTTGAAGTGAAAGTACTTTTTTGGCAGTCACCTCGAAAGGGCTATAACGGTTAATGAGTTCCCGCAAACTAATAAATCCAATTGCTCCTAACATCATTAGTAGGCTCATTATAAAAAGCATGCTGTAGTTATTGGTATAGGGCAACATACCGTTCGTAGTGACATTAATCCCCGCATTACAAAATGCTGATATGGCTTGAAAAAGAGAATAAAAGCAGGCTTTACCAAAGGGGTGATGATGTTTGAGTGTTTGGAAAATAATGCACGCCCCTATAAACTCACAGAACAACGTTAAGCAAATAATAAAAAAAAGAATTTTACGTGCGCCGCTCCAAGTTTCAAGATCGAGCATTTCGCCTGCCATTACCTGTGTTGCAAGACCTAAGTCTACAAAAAGAGAAACAGCAAAAAGAGTAAGCGTAATAAGCCCTAACCCTCCGATCTGCATTAAAACCATAATGACTATTTGTCCAAAGGGGGTAAAACTTTCCATTGGAATGGTCATTAAACCGGTCACACAAATTGATGAAGTAGAAGTAAATATGAGGTCAGCAACTGGTATAAAGGTAACGCGTGAAATTGGAAGCCCCAGCACTATTGTTCCCATAATAATTGCAACAATTACAGATATAAGAATCATTCTACTTGGTGAAACAATAGCTAATTTTTTCCGCATACAGTAATCCCGTTTTATCGAACCACAAAAAAGGTTAGTATGACCATTACAGCAAACAGTAAAACAAGGTAGTTAAAGTACCGGTCGATTGATTTTTTGATCCGAGCACCCCAAAAATAAAGAGCGCCTCCTACAAAATAAAAACGAGCACCACGAGCAATAAAGGAACATCCAATAAACGGAAGCAGCGGAAGTTTACAAAAGCCAGCGGTTAATGTTACCAGCTTGTAAGGTATTGGGGTAAACCCAGCAACCAGCACAGCCCACGTTTGGTGTTCTTTATAACGCGCACAAAGACTTGCAAATGTTTCGGGTGAACTGACAAGTGTAACCAGTTTTTGCCCCACAGCGCTCCAGACTAAAAAGCCTAAATAGTAGGCAGCAACACCACCCAATACAGAAGCGACTGTTGCGACCGTTGCGTAAAAGAAAGCTTTTTGACGGTCTTCAACACAAAATAATATTAAAAGGGGGTCGGCTGGAAAAAAAAATATTGCTTCTATAAAGAAAAAAATACCCAAAATCCACACCCCATAGGGGTGATGAACCTGTCTACCCATCCAGTCATATAAACGACGAATAGGTGATAACGCACGTTCCCATACCGCTAACGCCTTCATAGCTTTAAGTTCCTTTTGGTGCCTTATAATCCGAGGTACTCTGGTAGCTTTTCAATACTTATACGCTCTTGTTTGGTAGTATCACGGTTTCGAACAGTAACGCAATGGTCTTGTTCAGATTCAAAGTCGTAGGTAATACAGAAGGGGGTTCCAATTTCATCTTGACGACGATAACGCTTACCTATAGATCCAGATGTATCAAATTGAGAGCTAATACCACGGTTTGCAAAGAACAAATAGAGTTTATAGGCTTTTTCTTCTAACTTTTTAGAAAGTGGGAAAAAGGCCAGTTTAACTGGTGCAACAGCTGGGTGCAATTTTAAAACAACTCGCTTTTCACCTTCAACTTCATC
>JAYPWJ010000002.1:33122-34708 GCA_038135085.1 bacterium | reverse complement strand
TGGATACTTGCAGCACTTTTTTTACTTGAGCAACTCCTTGCAACATTTGTATGGTTTGGACTATGAAAAAAACAGTATTTGGTATCACGTGGGCAGCCGCTCAAAATATTTATTATCTACCACTTTTAATTGGGGTGATTGGCCTTATTGCGTATGCATTTAAAAAACGTTCAGCGTTGGTAAAAGCATTGGTAGCACCCAAATGGCTTGGCATTATTTTAAAACATTACTCAGCAAAACGTGCTGTTATAAAATCTTTTTTAATTTCATTTGCCTGTTGTTTTTTCTTTTTAGCGCTTTTAAAACCGCAATGGGATAAAAAAGAAACGGTAGTTCAGCAAGAAGGGCGAGAGCTTTTTGTAGCACTTGATATTTCTCGCAGTATGCTTGCAGAAGATGTAAAGCCAAACCGTTTGGCATTTGCAAAATCAAAAATAAAACAACTATTACAATTGTTACCATCTGACCGTGTGGGGTTATTAGTTTTTTCAGGAACGGCTGTTGTGCAATGTCCACTTACTCGAGATAAATCATTATTTAATATGTTTTTAAATCATTTGGATGCAGAAACTATTTCTTCTGGAACCACCTCAATTGGTGGGGCGATTGCAAAGGTTGTAGCAATTTTAAAAAAGTTGCCAACGCGTAAGAATAAAATTTTAGTAGTGTTTACTGATGGTGAAGATTTTTCTCATAATTTGACAAAGGTTCGGGAAGAAGCAAAAGCGATTGGGCTGCATATCTTTACCTATGGTGTAGGAACTGCAAAAGGTGCTCCAATTCCTATCGTCAATCAGGATGGTGTGCAAACGGGGTATGAAAAAAATAGTCAAGGTAATGTGGTGCTTTCTCGATTGAATGAGGGAATTTTACACTCGCTTGCGCAACAAACGGGTGGAAAATATATCTCTCCAACACAATCAAAAGATGATTTAAAAAGTTTAGTTGCTGATGTGCAACAGTATGAAAAAGAGCGGTTTGAAGACAAAGAGCTTGAAACGCAAGAAGAGCAATATCCCTACTTTTTGGCCGGTGCATTGTTTTGTTTATTAGTGGAGTGGTTACTATGATTTTTTTGTTGATACTTTTATTGGTGCCATTTTCAACCCACTGTCTTTTTGATACTTATAAAGGTGCACGTGCTTATCAAGAGGGTGACTATCAAAAAGCAGAAACTTTTTTTAAACGAGAACTAGCTGAGGATGCACAAAATGGAACAGCTCTTTATAATGTTGGCGATGCTGCCTATAAGTTAGGGCAGTATGATAAAGCGCGGGCCTATTTTTTGCAAGCGGCTCAAAATCTTACAGATAACCTTCAATTAAAAGAGCAGGCTCATTACAATGCTGGTAACAGTTATGTACAAGAAAAAGAACTTGAAAAGGCCCTTGAGCAATATGAAAAGACGCTTGAATTAAATCCTGAAAATGAGCGAGCGCAGCATAATAAAAAAGTTGTTGAGGCAATGAAAGAACAACAAAAGCAGCAACAGCAAAACCAACAAGATAAAGAAAAACAACAACAGCAAGATAAAAAAGATCAACAACAAAATAACAAAGATCAACAGCAAAAAGATTCATCAGAAC
>JAYPWJ010000002.1:29535-33112 GCA_038135085.1 bacterium | reverse complement strand
GAGTCGAAATGGCAGGTTGAATTGGCATCGAGGCAGTCTGATGGGCAAAAAGATAAAAATAATCAGTCGCAGCAAAAGTCAGATAATAAAAATTCAGAAGACTCGCAAAAAGAAAAAGACAACGGCTCCAATGAAAGCGGCAAACAAGAGGACCTTAAAAAAGACAGCCAGCAACAGGAGGGGGAACAAGATGGGGACAAAAGCCAAGACAAAGGCTCCCAACAAGAGCATTCCGACCATGGAAAACAAGAATCTGATGGAATGCCGCAAGACTCCAAATCCGATCAGGGCGGCAAACAAGAGGGGGCTCAAGAGCAACAACGGAGTGGCAGCGGTGACGAAGAGGCCCAGCCCCAAGGGGGCCAAAATCAAGAGGGGAATAAGAGCGAAGAGCATGAGCAATCCTCCCATGAAAAAGATGAACAACAAGAGCATTCTAGCAAGCATGGGCAAGAAGAGCAAACCAGCTCACAGGACAAAAAGCAGCCTCAGGAACCCTTGCATGCAGAATCGGTTGATGATATACAAGAAACAGAAGAAAATAAGAAGGAGCCTGAATACCAACTTATGAAATATGTAAAAGATCAAGAAGAAAAAGCATCAAAACAGATGTTTAAAAAAATGATAAAACAGGGGATGCCAGAACAACATGGACAAAAAAATTGGTAAAGCAGGATGGTTGGTTGCGGCTCTTTGCGTCTTTTCTTTTTTAGGTGCAGAGCCGTCTGTTACAATGCGATTGACTGATCCAAATGGTGATAAGCTTCAACAAGCACAAGTTAATATACCGTTTGTAATTCATATTTCAGTTTCTGATGATAAAGATCATTTGCCAACGCCACAAATTGCGGGGCTTGAACAGTTTCAGGTGCAAGGCAGTCAAAGTGGTACAAGTACCATTATTCAAAATGGTTATAAAACTGTTACAAAAACGTATGAAATTACCGTAGTTTCTGATCAAGAAGGGCAGTACACTGTTGGCCCTGTAACCATTACTGTTGATGGTAAAGCAATTGAAACAAAGCAAACCTCTTTAACAGTTGGCCAAGAACTTAAAACAGATAATCAACAAGAACAACAAGTATTTGCGGTTATTAGTTTTGATCAAGAAAAAGTATACGTTGGTCAAGAGGTACTTTTTACATTACGTTTTTATTATGCCAATAATGGAATTCGTCTTTCACAAATAAAAGAACCAGCTTTTAAAGATTTTAATCTTTCTAAACTTGAAGGGCCTACAACTGGTATGCGCACCATGGACCAACAATCGTATCGGTATCTTGAGTGGACCGCAAAACTATTTCCTGAGCAAATAGGAACATTACAAATTGATCCAATTGAAGCGGTCTATACAGCGCCACGTGGACGCTCACATCGAGGTAGTTTTGGTCTTTTTGATGATTTTTTTGGTGGCGGTAATAATGTTAAACGGCTCTTTTCAAACACTGCTACATTAACAGTTGAACCGTTGCCAGAACATACGCCTCCGGTTAAAGCGGTTGGAAACTTTTCTTCGGTTCAGGCTCGGCTTAATAACCCAACAGCAAGCGAAGGTGAAGCAACTGTTTTAACACTCGATTTAGTGGGGCGTGGCAATATTGAAAGTTTAAATCATCCACCACTTACACTTCCTTCTGGCTTGACCTTTTATGAATCAAGCAGCCACCTTAAAAAGGAAGGGCAAGATTTTAAAAAATCATTTGAGTATATTGTGCAAGGTCTTTCACCAGATGAATATACCATTGAATCGCAAGTGGTTACTTTTTTTAATCCGCATACTGGTGAATATAAGGATTTAAAAACAGAGCCATTAAAACTTGCTATTACCGGAGCAATTCCAACTGCAAAACCGGTGCAGGCAGAAACACCAAAAGATAGGAAAGAGCCGGTAGCACCGCGATTAACTATTTTAGAAGTCGGGCCATGGAAGGCGGTTCGTTTACGCGCGCTTTCATTATTTATTTTTTTACTACTTTTTTGTATTCCATTGTTGGTGTGGCTTGGTTTGTTTTTAAAAAAACGACGAGCAGATTATTTTATACGTAATGCGCCAGAAGTTCGTTACCAAAATGCGTTCAAAAATGCACGGCAAGCATTTGATAGAGCGCGTAAAGGTAACTATGATGGGCAGCTTTATCATATTTTTATTGAGTTGTTTGGGGCACGGTTAAAGTTGCCAACAACTGAAGTTTCTGAAACATTAATTGAAAATACGCTTACTAAGGCGGGGCTTGCGGCAACTGAACTGGTAAAGTGGCGGTTGTTGTTTGCTCATATGGCAGAGCAAGCTTTTTCATCATACGGAACAACAAAACGAAACGATGGCCTTTTCAATCAAGCGGCTCATTGGTTAAGTGAATTGGAAAAATTACTATGAACTATTCTGTATCTTCTTTCTTGCTTCTTTTGTGTATAGTAACTCCGCTTTCAGGTGCTCGGGAAAAAGAACAATTTCTCCGTGGTAATAAATTTTTTAAAGAGCATGCAGTTGATCAAGCGCTGAAAGAGTATCAAGAAATAACTCATAAGGGTCCAATCTTGTGGTATAACATTGGGGTTTGTCATGAAGAACAAAAAGATCCTTTACAAGCATTGGTTGCATTTTTACGTGCTCAAAAAGGAGCGAGTTATAGTTTGCTTGAATCAATTGATACTCGTCTTGAAGTAGTTCAAAAAAAATTGGGTCTTTCCCCTGGGTCAGAGTTTGAAACTTTTGCTTTATATTGTTCTGCATTGTTTTCGTTATTTTGGCTTCAGTTATTATTTCTTGCTCTGTGGTGGACATGTGCACTGTTTTCATGGTTAACTGTGCCGGTGAGCCGTTTGGTAAAAGGATGTTTAATAGCAGCGATGATTGGTGTCGGTTTTTTAATGTTGGTTGTTTGGTTAGTTTCGGTGCGTGATACAGCAATTGTAATAAAAGATAGTGCGTTGTTTATTGGCCCGAATACCGAGTTTCATACGGTAGGGGAAGTAAGGCCAGGCCAACGGGTAACAATTAAAAAACGTACAACAGAGTGGTTTAAAGTGAAAACAGAAAAACTTTCTGGATGGATTAATACATCAGATATTGAACCGATAGAGTTAAACGAATGATACAGAAACTATATCCTAAATTTTTGAATAGGCTTTCACGTGGGCAGTCTTATCTTTTGGTATTCTGTCTTTTTATTGCGCTGGCTATGCTCTTATTCGGTCTTGAGTATCGCAAGTTCCGTTCTCTCTCTTCTGAACTTTTAGATTTAAAAGAAGAATACCGCGTCTATACGATTGCGCTTAAAAAGAAAATTGATGAACGAGCTGAATCAAATGGTCAGGCAGAGACTGATCAAAAAAAAAAAATAACGGTAGAAAAGAATAAGCCGGAGGGCTCTGAGCAACTGGAATTTTGTACAGTCAATAGAGATGATGAGTATCTTTTGGCTAATGCGTTGGAGTTTGCCAAAGAGTATAATCTTGAGCAAGCAGTGGCCCGTTTGTTTGATGAGGTTGAGTGGGAAAAACGAGTTCGACCAAATTTACAGAAAAAGAAACCGCGGGCAAAGCAGTTTGTTGGTATACCCGCACGAATTCAGCG
>JAYPWJ010000002.1:26775-29525 GCA_038135085.1 bacterium | reverse complement strand
AATCTAAAAGTGGTCCAAAAGATTTTGAATTTTCTTGGCCTATTCATCGTTCTAAATTCTGGTTAAGTTCATTATTTGGTCCACGTAAAATGAAGGGTGGGGGTACCAAATACCATTATGGAATTGATATGGCAGCGAATAAAGGAACACCAGTAAGAGCTGCTGCAACGGGAATTGTTTTAGAATCGTACTGGAATAATGGGTATGGAAATTGTATTATAGTAGCTCACAATAGAAAATATAAAACCCGTTACGCTCATTTAAATACGCGTCGGGTCAAAATTGGACAAAAAGTAAAAAGGGGAGAAGTGATAGGAACGGTGGGTGACACCGGGTTGGTGAGAAAATCAGGGAAAGATGCTTCTCATCTTCATTTTGAAGTGTATGCTTTTGGAAGACATATTAATCCATTGACAGTATTAGTATAGGAACCGACTATGGAAACAATTAGATCATTTATTAAGTGGTGGAACAGGCCAAATAAATCTACCTTTGCAGAGTATGTTCAGGCCTTTATTGTTATTGTACCGATTGCTTTTGTCATCAGAACCTGGGGGTATGGTCTTTATAAAGTTCCTACCGGTTCTATGGAAACAACTCTTTTAATTGGAGAAAGTTTTGTTTCTGATAAATTTACTTACAGCTTTTTGCGCAAACCAAAGCGAGGTGAAATTATTGCGTTTAATGAGCCAAACTCTGAACGGTTCCAATACTCTGATAATCCATTTACTCGTATGTTTCAAAAATACATTTGGGGGCCTGAAAATTGGACAAAGCGTGTAATTGCGTTACCAGGTGAACATATTGAAGGTAAAGTAGAGGATGGCAAAACAGTTGTTTATGTGAACGGTAAAAAACTTGATGAACCATATGTGAACAAGTATTCACTTGTTTTTACTGGTGATTATAATGCCCCTCGCAGTTATGACCCAAATTATTCGTATGAAAAACAGCCATTTTATCAAATGAATGGGATGAAGGTACGTCAAACAAAACGAATTTTAGAAGAGAATGGGATGCCAACTGAACGTGCTCCGGGGACTCCACTTGTGGGAGCTGGTGGTTCAGATATTTATGATGTTCACCTTAAAACAAAAGAAAAAGATGGGGTTGATGAATATTGGGTTATGGGTGACAACCGTTTAGGAAGTGGCGATTCTCGTGCGTTTGGGCCCCGTGATGGTGACCTTATTCATGGAAAAATTATCTTTAGATTGTTCTCAGTTGATTCCAATTATTCGTGGGCTTTAGTCGATTTACTCATGAATCCGGTTAGTTTTTGGGCGCGTGTTCGTTGGTCCCGTTGGATGCAGTGGGTTTCCTAAAGCGGTTATTATAAGCTAAAATTTGGCAGAGAACCTCTTTTGTGTTACAGTAAGTGCACATAAAAGAATGAATAAGGAGTTTTAGATGGAACAAATGAGAATTAAACAGTATTTTGGAATGCTGGCAGCGGGTCTCTCACTTATGGCGCTTTCGGGTTGTTTTTCATCTGGTGAGCCAAAGAAAGATGCAACGTTGTATATTATAAATGTTCTGGATAAAACTTTTTTTGATGATTGTCACATTCCAGGCTCTTTGAATATTCCGATGCAGGATGTTACTAAGAAAGCAGCACAATGGTCTAAAAAGGCTGATGTCGTGGTTTATTGTTCTAACTATGCGTGTGGTGCAAGTGCTCATGTTTGTAAAAAATTACAAGAAGTGGGTTTTGAATCAGCATGGGAGTATGATGCAGGGATGGCTGGTTGGTACCAAGCTCATCTTAAAGATCCAAAAGCATATCCTGTGGTGGGTCCTTGCAAGCAGGGGTATTTGACGATGGAAAATAAACCAACTGGATCTGAAGAAGGTCAGGAGCACGGAGTAAAGGTTATTACAACCGAAAAACTTAAAGTGTTAATTGATGAACATCAAAAAAGTGCATCGTAAGTTGGTGGCGGCATAGCCAAGTGGTAAGGCAGGGGTCTGCAAAACCCTTATCCCCAGTTCGATTCTGGGTGCCGCCTTGTTGAAATATTTTGAGTATTAAAAAGTACAGGTGCCGGGATGGCGGAATTTGGTAGACGCAAAGGACTTAAAATCCTTCGGGTATTTTACCTGTGCCGGTTCGAGTCCGGCTCTCGGCATTTTCTTTTAAAAGTACTTGTTAAAAAAGGTTAGTAGCATATATTGAGGGAGAGAAGGAGAGTTAAAGACGCAAAAAAAGTTAAATTATTTTCAAATTTGACTTGACAAAACTTTATTACCTAATAGTTTACTGACTTAGTACTAGCTTTGTTTGCCATTAGGTATATGAATTAAAGATTTTTACTAAGTACGCAGAAGGAAGATTACTATGAACAAGGCAATGTTAGTTGAAAGCATGGCAAAAATCACCAAGCTACCTAAGGCAACATGCAAAGAATGTTTGGAAGCATTTGTTTCTAGTGTAGGAAGCGCTCTAAAACACAGCAAAACTGTTGTTTTGACTGGGTTTGGAACATTTCAAGTGATTCGTCGTAAAACCAGAGTTGGTATTAACCCAGCAACTGGTAAAAAGATGCAGATTCCAAGCAAAAAGGTTCCTAAGTTTAGACCAGGTAAAGCTCTTAAAGGCTTAGTTGGCTAAAAAAGCTTAGAATGCTTTTGAGGGAGACGGTAAAACGTCTCTCTTTTTTTTTGTCTATTTACCTTTTTGTTTAGTTTTACTTGCTTTTTATGGTTAAAGATCACTACACTGAAAGTCAGATAAGCTGACTACTTTAAGT
>JAYPWJ010000002.1:24811-26765 GCA_038135085.1 bacterium | reverse complement strand
AAGTCGTGTAAAAGAATAAAAATTAGGTACCGTCCTTGAGAATTGGAGGGGAATGAAAGGAGCTGTTATGGTTGATATTGGTGGAACACCTCCAAAGCCAGGGTTGCTAGAACAGATCAAAAATATGGATTTTAATGGAGCGATGGCAACTATTAAGGCCTATCCGTTTGATTGGGTTGAAATAGGAACTTGCGCTGGAATCGGTTTATTAAGTGGTTTTCTTTTTAAAAAATATTTCAAAACATTTATTATGACCGTCTTTTTTGGGGTTTTAATTATTGCAATGCTTGACCGTTTGAGTCTGATACACATTGATTGGGAGCATGCACGTACTATGTTTGGTATTCAGCCAACACAAGAAGCATTTCATAATTTATTTCAGGCAGGGTATGCTTGGGTAAAGGTAAATGTTCAGGCTGTTGTAAGTTTTTCAGTGGGATTTATTGTAGGGTATAAAGTCAGCTAAGGAAACGGTGCATGGCGCAAACATTTGAAGAAAAACTCTGTGCTATTTTAGTTGCGAATGGAAAAATTACTCAAGAGGCTGCACAGTCCTTGCAGTATGACTTTAAAGATCGATCAAAAGAGGCATTTGATAATTTTTTATTGACTGAAAATCTTGTTTCAAAAAAAGACTTACTTGATGCATTGTCTGAGTACTATAAGGTACCCAGTTTTGATGTTGTTGGGGTTTTTTTTGATCATGAACTTCTAATGGAATTTCCTCAAGATGTATTAGTTCGGTATGGATTAATTCCACTTGAGCGTGATGGGGATATATTGGTTATCATCGCTAGTGAGCCGGATAATGAAGAGCTTCTTCCGGAGCTTGCTGAATATGTTTCTGATGAGATTCAATTTCAGGTAGGAATTCGGACTGACATCATTGATGCGGTGATTGATTATTATCAAACATCACCATTTTCTGTTGACCAAAATCGTATTGATCCAGATGATGACGATGAAATGTATGATGATGAAAAGCTTTTAATCGATACGTTTGATGAGGATGAAGACGAAGAGGACCAGTAGCCTGTAATCCGTGAAGGGGACGGATATGACAGGGACGTTAAAAGAGGGTTTAGGGGTAATAATCGGAATATTCATTTTGTTTCCGGTAAAGGCAACACCTCGGCCATATCAAATTGTGCGTTTGTTTGGGCAAAATTCTTCGTTAATACAACTTTTTTTTGGTTGCGGCAATCATGAAAAAGTTGATTTGGAATTAAAAAAAAATGCTGGTATGCCACCAGAACAAAAAGGTGTTCCCTTTGAATTTGATCGTGTTGAAGAGCATCAAAAGTTTGATCAAGAAAAAAAAATACAGTTTATGTTAGAGCGGCTTTACCGACAGTGTCAAAACGTACAGCAACGTAATGCGCCAAAGCAGATGGTAATTGATGCTGCTCGTGAATTGGTTGAAGCTGATGATGAATACAAAGCGCAGGCTGATTCTATTTCAGCTTTCTTTTTTGCTCATCCACAAGCTCGTGATATTGTAATATTCTCTACCGGTGCTGTTACTGGTGCTGTTGGCTTTTGGTTGAGTTCATAGTTTTTTATTGCTTTTTGTGGTAATTTTGGCACTCTAAAAGACCTTCTTGTCATAGCTGATTTTTATTTTTATCAGGTTCTAGGGGTACTTTTATGAAAAAAATTGTCAAAGGGTTAGGGGTTTTTTTTGCGTTTGTTCCATTTTTTTTGGGAGCTGCTCAAGAACCTGATAAAGAAATAACTAGAAATGATCTTTACGCTATGATTGATATATTACGTCCAGAAGGGTATAACGGTCGTCCTTATTCACATAGAGAATGTTTTCAAAATGCTGATGATAGAGATTTAGTATTTTTGACAGGGTGTCAAATCTATGGAGCCACTCAAAAAAATAAAAATTTGATAAGGCATTTGGAAACATTGGGAGATCGTTTAGAAAAGGCATTGAATAAATCTACAT
>JAYPWJ010000002.1:20250-24801 GCA_038135085.1 bacterium | reverse complement strand
TAGAGGTTTATTTAAGAAAAAAGGAAAAAAGGATGAACCGGACCCATTTAAGTTAGTTGTTCGTGTTGAAACCATTTTAAATGATATGGAAGGTTGCGGTTATGTTCAAAAAAAACCGAAAGAACCAGAATGGTGGTCCACTGTTAAATGGTGTGCTGTAAGTAGTTTTGTAACTGCAGTGTGGGCTTCATTGGCATGGGCAGAAGCATCTGATGCGCAAGAACTTTAGTATTAATATTTTTTCTTGCTTTTGATACTTTAAGTACAAAATACTTTTAAAAAAGGTCATGATGAAACAGTTAAACATTGTAATGTTTTTTTTGTTTGTAGCTACTGGTCAATTGCTTGCAACCAAGCCGGGGGAGCAACTATCAGGAGCGAATGCTGCGCCAGCTGAGCAAATGGTCATAGTTCCAGAAGTAGATTATAAAGGAATGCAAGGACAGCTTGCATCTTTAAAAGCACAAAACACAGCATTACAAGCAGAACAAGAAAAAATTAGAACAGGCTTGTTACAACTTTTTAGTAAAGATTGTGCCCTTTCAGGTGGGGGTCCTATTGATCTAACTGATCCAATCACTAAAACGAAAGTTGCTAAAATGACAACAGAAGATCTTTTTGCATTAGTTGTGCATGAGGCAAATGATATGTATAAGATAAATGCAGCAATGTGGAAAAAGTTAAATAGTTCAAGTCCAGTGCCTTCTGAGGGTAGTATAGCTGGTCCAAGCGCAGAAGAATTTGCTCATACTATGGAGCTACTCAAAAAGTTGGGAATTCAAACTTCACCAAAATAAGTTTTTCTTTTTTTTTTCCTATGTTAGACTCCACCAAATTAAGCAATAATTATATACTGTTTTTTTTTGAAAAGGGTTTCAGTATGCAAAAGAAAAAAGTAATAGTTTGTTTGGTAATGGTTTTAGGTTTACATTCGTTGTATGCAATGGATGAGATGGAAAATATTCGTGATATTCAAAGAGGCCATGCAGTAGGTGGGGAAAGTCAACCACACTCACCATCATCTACTACGAGCTTTGAAGTTAATGAAGCGCTTGTAAACGCAGGGTTAAATGAGCACCATGGTGCTGGTAAATGTCTGCCCGTACCTGACCATGAAGCACTTAAAAAGCAACTAGCAGAGCAAGCACTTGTCACAATACAAGACAATCACGGTGTTGGTAAATGTGTTGCGATAGAACAGTATTGTGGAGTTACAAGTAAGCTAGATACAATGATCAAATGTCATGGTCAAGGTAAATGTGTTACAGTAGGAACGTATGAATATTCTGAACAAAAAAGAGTTGCTGCACAGCCGTCTTTGACTGGAGTGGTTGTTCGTTATGGAGCTGCCGCCACTGTTGGGGCAGGGGTGACTTGGGCTGTAATGAGTGGAAAAATAAAATTACCTTTTAGTTTAAATAAGTAACTATTTAAGAAATATAAATTTTTCGGTAATGTCTTTAGGAGGTTAAAGAGAGTAGAAAAAGTTTTGTGGGTATAAAGAGAATTTTTTAAAAATTAATTCTTGCTTTATTGCAAATTGTTCAAGTAAGCTACTCACAAGTTTATTATTTTAACAACTAAGAAGGAGTTGTTTTATGAAGAATAAAATGGTGTTTTTAGCCGTTGCATTATTGTTATCATCTAACCTAATGTATGCTCCAAGAGCGGGAAGTATGAAAGCTGCTGATAATGGTCAAGAAGGTGGGGGGGCATCTGCCGCTCCTAAACCTACAAAAAACGAACAAAAAGAAGCACAAGCTCTAGAAAAGATGTCGACTCTTTTTGATGGGTCTGCTGGTAACCGTGCAGTTTCTTTATTATCAAGAAAAGCGAAAGCAGGTGAGGTTTCTGTTCAAATGTTGTGCGATGATAGACAGAATGAACAATATAAAAATCTTGCTTTGGGTGCCGTTGTTGGTGGTGCTGCTGTATGGGGTTGGTATAGATATGGAGCTTCTCCAAAATCTGGGTGGTAAGGTTTTTTAATTATCATCAGGTTTGAATATGAAGATTTTGAGAGTGTTTGGTTTTAAAACTAAGCACTCTTTTTTTTGAGGGTGAACATGAAACGGGTAATGTTTGGAGTGGTTCTATTCTACGTTCATTTTTTAAATGCTTCTGAAGTACCTCCACAATATTCTGATGATAATCCTTTAAATCCGCTTAGTCAGGTAATGCCAGGAGGAAGCTTAGAGGATAAGTTTGAGGTAAAGATTAACAGGCGTATTGGTCGGTTTGCTAAACAAAAAGCGTGTGGCACCGTGGGGCAATTTCGGGAACTTGTAGAAAGTAGAGAAAGGGCAGTAAAAGCACGCAAAGAAGCTGATTTATTGCCAACCATGATATCTCGTGAGGAGCATGATCGGATAGTTGCTGAGGCCCTTAAAGCATTACCAGAAGGGGCAGTTTTGCGTGATGATTTAAGAATGCTTTTACGCTTAAATACGGCCGTAGTGTGTGGTTTGACGTGCACATTTATTGGTGGTTTTTATTTGCTAAAAATGCATTTTTGAGTTTGGATGGTTTTCATTTTTGTACTCTTTTTCTTTTAATGGTACACTCTGAAAAGTCCGGTAAATAAGGTTTTTCAGGGGTTTTTATGTTTTGTGTAAATCAGCTGAGTGTTGCAATTCAGGCTACGCCAATTATTAAAAATGTTTCTTTTACGCTTAAGCCAGGGACATTGACTGTTTGTATGGGGCAGAATGGTTCAGGTAAAAGCTCACTTGCTAATGCACTTGCTGGTCATCCAAACTATCAAATTACTTCTGGGGCGCTTACACTCAATGGCAAAGATATTACAGAACTGACGCCAGATAAACGTGCACAAAAAGGGCTTTTTTTAAGCTTGCAACAGCCGCTTGCGTTGCCTGGTGTGCTGGTTAAAACTTTTTTGCAAGAAAGCTTCCGTGCAGTTCACCCTGAAACTGATTTAAAAGAATGTGAAGCTCGCATTACACAGGCACTTAAACTACTCGCGCTTGATGAATCATTTTTAGAGCGTGAGTTGAACGTTGGGTTTTCTGGCGGAGAAAAAAAGAAATGTGAAATGTTGCAGCTGTTGGTGCTTCAGCCAAAAGTTGCACTGCTTGATGAAATTGATTCGGGCCTTGATGTGGATGCACTTAAATGTGTGGGTAATGTACTTAACTGGTTTATAAAAAATAACAAAGAGAGTGCTGTTTTTATTATTACGCATTATCAAAATATTCTTGAATATGTCAGCCCAGACCAAGTGGTAATTATGCACAACGGCACATTGGTAGCAAGCGGAACTGGTGATCTGGTGCTTGAAGTGACAAAGGGTGGGTATGGCCAGTTTAGCAAAACATAAACCAACTTTTATTGCACAGCCCGGGTTAAATAAACAGATTGTCACCGAGCTTTCACAACAAAAAAATGAACCTGAATGGATGCTGCAATTTCGACTTAAAGCATTAGAAATTTTTGAAAAAAAGCCAATGCCCGATTGGGGTGTTGACCTTTCAGAGCTTCAAATTAACGATATTCGTTATTACATTAAACCGACTGATCAAGAGCAACGTTCATGGGATGATGTGCCTGATGATATTAAAAATACGTTTGATGCATTGGGAATTATTAAAGCAGAACAAAAAGTTTTGGCAGGCGTGGGTGCGCAATATGAATCGGAAGTAGTGTATAAAAGTTTACAAAAACAATGGGCAGATCTGGGTGTTATTTTCTGCTCAATGGATGCAGCAGTTCAAGAGTACCCTGAGCTAGTAAAAGAATACTTTTCAAAAGTTATCCCCGCGCATGACAATAAATTTGCAGCATTGAATAGTGCAGTGTGGAGTGGTGGGAGTTTTGTTTATGTGCCAAAAGGGGTAAAAGTGACCATGCCGTTACAAGCCTACTTCAGAATGGATCAACCAAAGATGGGTCAATTTGAACGGACCTTAATTATCGCAGAACCTGGCAGCAGTGTTACCTATGTTGAAGGGTGTAGCGCTCCAGTGTATCGATCAAACTCTTTGCACAGTGCAGTGGTTGAAGTAGTTGCGCATCACGATGCGTATGTGCGGTATACCACCATTCAAAACTGGTCAAAAAATGTGTATAACTTGGTTACCAAACGTGCGGTTGCCTACCGTAATGCAACGGTTGATTGGGTTGATGGGAACTTTGGAAGTAAAGCAACCATGAAGTATCCCTGCATTATTTTAAAAGAAGAAGGTGCAAAAGGGCAGGTCATTTCAATCGGTGTTGCAGGTTCAGGTCAGCATCAAGATACCGGTGCTAAAATGATTCATTTGGCACCCAATACTCATTCACATATTATTGCAAAATCGATTAGTAAAGCGGGTGGCAATGCCAGTTACCGTGGGTTAGTTAAAGTTGCAAAAAATGCAGTTGGAGCAAAAGTCAGAACACAATGTGATGCCCTTTTGCTTCATAAAACAGCTCGTTCTGATACCTATCCAACGATTGAATCACAACAGGAACAGATCGATATTGCCCACGAGGCAACAGTAAGCAACATTAACGATGAACAGCTTTTTTATTTGATGTCCCGTGGTTTTACAG
>JAYPWJ010000002.1:8910-20240 GCA_038135085.1 bacterium | reverse complement strand
GCGCAAGAGGCTAGTGCTTTTATTGTTAACGGTTTTATTCAGGTTTTTGTTGATGAATTGCCCATGGAATATGCGGTTGAAATTAACCGTTTGATTGAGCATGAAATGGAGGGTTCAGTTGGTTAAAACAGTTACGGTAACGGCCCCAAAAAATACGCATCAAAAAAAAGAATATCATTTAGTAGGTAACCAAGATCAAAAACTCCGTTATGTTTTAACGGCAGCGCGTGATGCAACCTTGCATGTCCACTTTACGCTCGGCTCGCTTGATGAAAATGGCTCAGGGCAAGTAGAACTATTAGTGCAATTAAATGCTTTTGAACCACATGCACAAATAACGATGACAGCTTCAATAGTAACTGGTACCAATCAACATCACAGAATTACTACCGAGCAATTACAAACAGCTTCTCATACACAAAGTACCGTTATATTACGTGCTGTGGTTAAAGAGGGTGGAACGCATGATTATCATGGTGTTATTCGTCTTGAACCAGATTCAATACAAGCAGAAGCAAATCAAGAAAATAAAATTCTACAAATTGGTAAAAATGCAAAGGACAGTTCACAACCGACCTTGCAAATTTTGCACATGGTACTGCAATTGCTCAAATTGACCCTGAGCAGCTTTTTTATTGTCAAGCTCGGGGTATTAAAAACTATGTTGCACAACAATTTCTTATTAACGGTTTTTTACAGATATAAGTCTATTATCTCTACTCAGGCGTAAGGTATGTGGAGCTACTATTTTACTATGATCTGTATCCATCGCACTTTCTGTTCCTTTTTCGAAAATTTCTAAAAAGAATTTAAGGTGTTTTGCTTGAGTTTCAGATAGTGCAGTTTTTTTTGGGTTATCTAATAAAGCTTTTATTTGAACAAACGCTTCTTCCCAGCTAAGTTTTCCTTTTGAAGCTGGCATCAAGCCAAGTTTTTCATTGCATGCTCTTGTTTGAAGAAGTGGGGCAACGTCTTGCAAACAATGTTTGAAAGCTTCTACCAGTTTTGGATAGTGATCAGGTTCCTTACCAACTATCATTTTGATAGTTTCTGTGAGGTTTTTTATTTGTGTGATTACCTGATCTGCTGTTTGTACTTCTTCAAGTGGGACACAAAGTCCGCTTGCTATAAAACTTGAAATAGTATTGCAGTAAAGTGCAAGGTCATTATCGGGCATATAGGTCTGGGTTTTAAAGTTATCGCAAAGTTCCGATATTGCGTGTACTCCACCAGCAGCTGCTAAAGTACAATAGCGAGAACCTCGCACGGTATCATTTTCAATGATGTCCTCAAGTATTTGAGCAGCATAGGCAATATTTGATAATGGTATTCCATAATCACGAGCGCTTGGAGCTGGGCAGGTAATTTTGGGGAATTCTTCTGGTTTGGTAATTGCTGTTTGATCATCTTTATAGCGCTCTACGTGTGCCATTGAATCACAAAGTAGACTGAGATCATGAAGATTTATAAAATCCTGCAATGAACGTTTTTTAAATGGTACATGCATTATTTCTTTTTGTGCTCTTCTTGCGGATTCTTTAATTGCTGCTTGTGCTTCCTGGCAAGCGCCTGGAACAGAGAGTAGTGTAGCGGTATGATAAAGTGCTCTAATGCGTGCCATAGGAAAATCAATTTTATCGGTTATTTGCCATTGAGCAGCTTCGGCTAAACGTTTATGAAATTGGTTTTCGCAGAATGAGCCTAAGACATTAATTTTTTCTCTTTGTTCTTGTGTTGGTTTTATGCTGCGAGCCTGATCGATTACTTCTGCAAAAAAATGAGCTGCTGTTTCAAAAAGGAAACTATCATTTTGTTGTAAGCGCCATACAGCAAAGCAGCGGGATAGTTTTTCAGAAAAGTTACTTGGATCTTTAATTGGTTCTTTTATCATTTGTGAGAAACCTGTTACATACACTGGCTCTAATGGCTGAATAACTACTTTTGAACCCAATTGTGTTGTTTTGACAACTGTATTAAAAGCTTGTTCATTAAGTTTATGCAGTAAGGTCAAGCGTGTTTTAAATGCAGCATTACTTATTGCTTCTTCTTTTTTTTCTCCTATAAACATTATGCGCAGAGCGGCTGTTGTTCCAAGCAAACTTTGCGCTAATTCATCATTAAGAGGAATGTCAAATATTTTAAGACAATTATCCAAAACTTCTATTACTGCTACTTTTTCATCGGTGGTGCTTTCTAATGTTGGGTTGAGCATTATCTGTAGTTCAAGGTTTAATGTTTGGAGTAACATGGTAGGTGATCCTTGAGCAACAAGATGTTGAGCGAGTGCTTTTCTATTTTCTGGTTCAAATCCAGCATCATCAAGATCTACCCAATATTTAAAGACCTTAGCAAAATTATTTAAAGCATCTTTATCATTTATAAAAATACCATCAGCTTTGGCTTGTTGTTTCTCTGGGAATAATCCTTTTTTGATTGATTCTTCAACAAACAAATGCTTAAGAGAATGTTCAAGTTCTTCTGAATCACAACCTAATTCAAGTGCTTGTGCTATTAATGTAAGAGCACGTTTTCTGTTTGGTTTTGGGCCTTTAAGTTCTGTTGTTGCACGGTATGAAAGAATTTTTGCATCATTATTTTTGCAAATTGCAAGAATATCGGGCAATTTTTCTGGTGTAGGTTTAAAGCGACAGTCAGGTGAAATTATTCTATTATGAAGATTTCCCAAAAGTATGCAGGCATCAGAGCAATCGGTAAGGTGTGGTTCTAGCAACATGAGTACTTTTTCGTGTACACATCCAGCGTGTCCACATGCTGGTAATTTATCAAATTCAGGGTGTAAACCATTTAGATATAAGCTAGCTTCATTAGTTGCGATTTGCCCAAGCATTTTTTGGTCTTTAAATTTTCTTGCAAATGTTGACCCTCGCGCCATTGTTGCAATTAATTCGATCATAGCAGCTTCTTTTTCCGCTTCTTTCCCTTTCATTTCAGAAAGATATATTACTTTTTTTAGTTTAAGATCAATCTCAGCTTTAATGGCGTATGATTCATCTTCTCGTTGTTCTGCTACATAGTGTGCGGCTGCCAAAGCAATGCGAATTATTTTATCAGAATCTTCTATTGTTTTATTTTTTGAAGTGAAGACTGCGCTTCCAAGTTGTTGGTAAGCACGCGCAACTAGGTCTGTATTAAGCCCTTCAAATTTTCCCATTGCGATCCATGGTGCAATAGCTTTTAATCTAGAATCTGTTTCAAGTTCTGTTTGAACGGGGTCTTTTTTTACTCCATCGGTTATTTGAAAAACGGTGAATACTTCACCTTCCATGTTTTCTATTATATTTAATCTAATTTTTGTAGCGCGTTCAATAAGTGGTTGGTGGTTTTCATAATCTTCAAGGAAGGATTTTCCTTGGCTTTCAAGAAAAGAGACGGCGCTTGACCACATTAAAAGTCGCTCTTTGTGTTTTTTTACAGTCTTTGCTGTTTTTGCCATTCGTTCTACTTCATCGCAAGTTTTTTGTATCATTTCTTTTACAAGTATCATGACAAGTTTGCGTTCTTCTGTGGTGTAATTTTTTGCTGTAGTGACAAAGTACTGATTAATACCGTCAAGATTTATTAATTTAGCGCCTGGTGCTTCAAGAGAGATTGTTACTAAATGTTTTTGTGCTTCAATTGAGCCTTCTTGGGCAGCTTTGTTAAAGTAATAGCGAGATTGATGAGGGTCTTCTTTATGATGTAAAAGATATTTACCATAGTAGTTAAGCGCTTCAAGGCATGGTTGTTTTGCGTTACATGCTTGTTCAAGAAGTGCTTCCCCTTTTTCACGATCTATTTCCGTTACTCCAAGACCCTTTACATAACAGCATCCACGGTAAAATTGGGCTTGTGGCCAATCAGATTTTAAATTACACATAAAACTATGTGAACAGTTTGGGTCACAATGTTGATTGTTATTCTGACAAACTTTTGTTTTTGGCCAATCAGGATGGTGTCCTGTTTGAATTAATTGAAGTGTAAGGCAGTTTG
This sequence comes from bacterium, assembly GCA_038135085.1. GTDB lineage: Bacteria > Babelota > Babeliae > Babelales > CAIQNR01 > CAMCVM01. The sequence goes on along the minus strand of JAYPWJ010000002.1, from coordinate 16,250 downwards.
CAAGATCTTCATTTTTTAATTTAACACGTGCTTGATTTATTAAGTGGAACATTTTTTCAGGGTCAACCGCTCTTCCATGGGTAATAGAGTCTGTTAAGTGTGCTTGAAAACCTTCAAATACAGCAGAATCACGTAGGTCTTGTCGTAATTGATCAAGATTGTCTACGATAATGTCCATTAATGCATACGCGTCTGCTCTGGCACTTGCTTCCTCGACTCTTCGTAATGAACGAAATAGGTTGAGATTCGAACTAAAATTCCCTAATTGTGCAGCATATCTAAAACAGTCCACTGCTGCTACATAATTTCCTTTTTTAAAGTAATCGGCTCCTTCAATTTCCTTTCCGCTAATTTCTTCTAAAACAACAGTTTCATCATTTTCTCTTGCAGGGTTCATCCTGGTGACGAGTCCTTTTCCTCTTTTTGTTAGAGCAAGTCGATCTTCTTGAGCATCGTGGCCAGCTTGAATTCTTCTTTCTAACTTTGCTTTGAGCTCTCTTCTTCTTGCAGCGTCTGTTACTGATTTTGCTGGTCCTGCTGATGCAGCCTTTCCTTTTTGAGCTTCTTTAAACGCTGTTTCAAGTGCTTCAGCTTCCTCTCTTTCTTTTTTATCTTTGACTGTTTGTTCAGCTTCTCTTTTTTTTCGTAGAGCTTCTTGATGCGCTGCCCGTGCTTTACGTCTTGCTTCGGCCTTTTCTTGTGCGATTCTTGCCAAACGTTCTGCTTCAGCTTCTTTTTCAGCTTTGGTTGCAGCTGCGGCTTTTCTGTCACGTTCAGCTTGTTCGGTACGTGCTTTTGCGGCTGCGTCTTTTGCTTGTTGTTCTTGTCTGCGTTTTGCAAGCTCAGCTTTCTCTGCACTTTTAGCTTTCTGAAGTTCCAGTTGGGCAAGCCGCTCGCGCTCTGCGGTTGCTTCAGCTGCTGCTTTGTCTGCTGCTTCTTTTCTTTTGCGTTCAGCTTCTTCTTCTCTTTTCTTTTGTGCACGTGCTTTTTTTCCAGGTCTCTTTTTACCTTTACCACCTTCCTTGTTTTTTTTCTGATTTCCGGAAGTTCCAGCTGCAGCATGTTTGTTTTGCGCAGCATTTTGTGCAGCGAGAGCTCGAGCTACCTCTTCTTTTTTTTCATCCACTGCTGCAGCTGCATTTAATTGAGATGGAGTAGGTGAAAGTGTTGGTGCTTTTTCAAGCGCGGCAATACGGGCTTCAAGTTCCGCTGTTTTACGTGCAGCTGCTTCTTGTTGTTCTTTAAATGCTCTTTCGGCAGCTAGGGCCGCTAGCTTTGCTTCTTCTGCTTCTTTACGTGCAGCGGTGAGTTCATCTTCTCTTGGTCCATTATCTGGTCGTGTTGCCTGGCCGGTTCGTACAAAGTTTGCAAGAAATTTCTGGGTTTCTTCATTGGGTGTTCCTGGTGCCGGAAATTCATTACTGCCTCCGCGACCAGAATCTCCGTCGCCTAAAGAAGCTGCTGATCCATTAGAACTACGTGGCGGAGTTCCACTTGCTGCTGGTGGTGTCGGTTTAAATTCTTTTGCACCTACTGAAAGCGGTTTTTGTTTTTTTTCTCCAGTAAACTTGGTCCACCAGCCCCAAGCACTTTCGTCATCTTTTGCAAGATCTTGTGCAAGTTGTGCCGGGTCTATTTTTTCTCCGGAACATAATTGCATAAGGGAACTGGTTTCTGTAGTAAAGCTGATTTGTCCGCCTGCAGCAATTCTATAACGACCAATAACTAATGAGCCAAAGTTGGCAGGATCAAGTCCTGCAATTTTTAAATTTTGGAGTGGTCCACTGTGCTGTGCTGTAATAAAGCCCCAATAGGGATGTCCTTTTGTTGCCGCATCTTTTACAGCTTGCGCAATGGGGTTTTTTCTGCGGTAAAGCTCAATGACTTTGCCAGCGACAGTTAACGTATCACCATCTTGAAGAAAGGTGGCTTTGTCATGAATAAATGGATTTGTTACAGGGTTTGTGGGAACAGGAGCTGGCATCATTTGCTGAGGAGGCATAGGAACGGGAACCATTTGTGGAGCTGGGTAGCCGTAAGCACCAGCAGCCATGCCCGGTTGATAGGGGACCATCTGTTGAACTGGATAGCCGTAGCCGCCTGCAGCCGGTTGCCCATGACCACCTATTGAAGGTTATCCGCCCCAATAGGCTCCGTGCAAGGAAAGAGGTGACATAAAAATGATACTACCAATAAGTGTAAGAAGGGGTCCCTTGGTCATAGTACGCTGTTCCTTATAGATTGAAGATTGATGAAGTGCGTGTATATAGCTGTGTCCAAAGGGTACCTGAAACAAATAATTTTTTCTAGATTCAATTTAAGCTTATTTTAAAAAGCTCTTGCCTATTCTCAGTGCGGCTCTAGAGAAAATCTTAAAAATCGCTATACTGGAATAACAGCCATAAAAGGAATAAGTAGTATGAAAAAACAGCTTGTCTATTTGGTGGTTTTAATAAGTGTAGGTTTCTGTACTGGTATTCATGGCAAGGGGCTTAAAGACGTGTCTTTAAATGTAAAAAAAGATTTTCCGCTTTTTAAAAATCATAAAGACCTTATCTATTTTGATACGGCTGCTACAGCGCAACGGGCGCAATCAGTACTCGATGCTATTATGGAATTTTATACTCTTTATAATGCAAATGCAGGTAGAGCGATTTATAGTCTAGCTGAACGTGCTATTCAAGAATCAAATGGGGTGAGAACCACTATTAAAGATTTTATTAATGCCGCATCTGAAAAAGAGATTATTTTTACGCGTGGGGCAACGGCTGGTATTAATTTTATTGCTACTGCATGGGGAGATAAAAACATTCAAGCGGGGGATGAAATTGTTGTCACTGGGCTTGAACACCATGCTAACTTTATTCCATGGCAGCAGCTGTGTAAGCGCAAAGGCGCAGTTCTCAAAGTGATTCCAGTCGATAAAAACGGTGAGCTACAGCTTGATGATCTTGAAAAAATAATTACCTCAAAAACAAAACTTGTTGCCATGACTCATATTGCCAATGCATTAGGGCTACCAAATCCTTATATAAAAGAATTAACAGCAGCAGCACGAACAGTTGGTGCATGCGTATTACTTGATGGTGCGCAAGCAACCAGTTGCCATACAGTTGATGTGCAGCAATTAGATTGTGATTTCTATGTGCTTTCTGGCCACAAAATGTACGGACCAACCGGCATTGGCGTTTTATACATTAAAGAAGCAGTGCAAAAAGATGTACCTCCATATCAATTTGGTGGTGGGGCGGTTGAACATGTTTCAACTGATAAAGTGATCTTTCTTGAAGCACCCCGTTGTTATGAAACAGGGACACAGCCACTTGCGGCTATTATTGGTTTAGGTGCAGCAATTAAATATCTTGAATCAATTGGTTTGGAAAAAATTTTTGAGCATGAAAACAAGCTTGTTAACCAACTGATTGATGGGCTTGAAAAATTTCCAGAAGTCACCATTCTTGGTTCAAAAGAGCGGCTTAGAAATGAATCAACATTGGTTAGCTTTACGGTTAAAGGAATTCATCCACATGACGTTGCTGCTTTTTTTGATTTAAAAGGAATCTGTATAAGGGCAGGGCATCATTGTGTTCAGCCTCTGGCACGAGCAATGGGTTACACTGCATCAGTTCGTGTTTCTTTTGGCGTTTACAATAATGCCCAAGAAGTTACCTATTTTCTTACTTGTTTTGAAGAACTTTTAGAAAGCAATCTTACGCTATAATGCTCCATGAATTTGAAGCTCTTGTCGTACTTGGCAAATGTTGAGATCTTTACACAGAATACCTTTAATAATACCCGCTTTTTGTGCAGCATTAAGATTAATTTGTTGATCATCAATAAAAATGCATCGAAATGGATCAAGCCGGTGTTTTTCAATTAAGTATGAAAAAATCCGTGGGTCCGGTTTTTTTATCCCTACCGAATCAGCAAGAATAATATCATCAAACAGTTTAAACATTTGAGCAGTTTGAGGGTCTGCCATTAAGAATTCATACCACTCTTTGGTCCAATTTGAAATTACAAAGAGTCTGTGTCCTTGTTTGATGCAATCACTTAAAAGACGTATTGTTTTTGAAAAATCAGCAGGCTTGAGCGCAATTGCAGCTCCTTTTGGAATGTAACCTACTTCAATATGGGAATCGAAAAGGACTCCACTAAGATCAAAAATAATATTCATGCCAGTTACTGATTGTTGATCTTCCCTAACCATGAGTTGCGCAATAACATTACTATATGATTGTGTATTCATTTTCGTCTACTCCCCCTGAGAAGATAAAAAGTTAAAAAACTTATAAAGCTTAAGTATAGCAGATTATGCAAAATTTTCAATAAATGAGTCCGTTGAGAAGCAAAAAATACCGACTTCTATTATGCTTTTTTTAATATATTATGCTTGAAAAGTGTTTTGCGTGCACCGGCAAATTTTTGATTTTCAACATAAATGCCGGTAATGCCATGTTTTTCTGATTGGCTAATGTTTTCCCGTTGGTTATCAATAAAAAAGCAGGTTTTAAGATTTCGTTTAATACCAGCTTTTGCTAAACGTTTTTTCAGTTCATCATAGGCTGAAGCATGTGGTTTTACTGCTTTAATATGAGCAGAAACAATAATGTTTTTTTCAGGGATTGTTTTAAAAATGTGCGGGAACTTTTTTTTCAGCTCATCAAATGCTTGTGGTCCGTAGTTAGAAAAGATAAAAATTTCATGGCCTGCTTGCTGACATTCCTGTAAAAGTTGAACCCCTGCTTTAATTTCTTCTTGTAAAGAGACTAGCAGTTTATGGTCAAACATAATTTCTGCCGCGCGGTGGCACAAAATTTGCTCCCGTTTGTTATAAAAATATTTTGGGTTCTTTTTAATGAGATTGAGTACTTTTTCAAGTGCTGCTTCTTCAGTGATATGTCCTAATAGTATTTCATAAAAAATATAAGGGATACAATCACCGTATGGATCACACACGAGTTTATTTTCTTTATCAGAAAGCTCTTTTAAAAGCTCATATAAAAGTGGACGTAAGCCGTGAGGTGATTTCCAATCGATAAGACAGTAAGCGCTGACTTTTCCTTTACCAAGAGTGTCAAAGGCTGCTTTCATATTTGTTTTGGTTAAAATACCTCCAATATCAAAAACAACAGCAGTTTTTTCTTGATTAATTTGTTTTTGAACGGGTGAAGTAGAAAAAATCTTATCTGAAAGCGAAAGTGCACCGGCACTACAAAAAATTAAGAGACAAAGTTTCTTTGTAAACTTACCAATCATACGACCTTATCCTAAAATTAAGAGATCTTTCAAACTTTTAATGGGGCATCCAGTATACCCCTTTATAGGTGTTAATACAAACGGACCCCCTTTAAGAGACCATTTTAAGCTTAATTTTGTTGCCTTTTTTTTCTAGAAGAAGCCAGAAGAGCAAGTGTTCGTTGAATTTCCCTTTGGCCAGCTTTTGCTTGGGCAATGAGCTTATTTAAGGTGTCGAAATCGGGTTTAGGCAGTACGGTAGTATATTCTTGTTTTTTATCTTCTGTGGGGTTACTTTGAACCTGTAGTGGGTATAAAAAACTAATTGTTACTATAAAAAAAATGATTTTTTTCATTATTTTCTTTCTAGGTCACCGTAGCCATGTTGCTGAAGCCATTCTCCTGGAATTTTACTAAAGTTATGAGTTCTATGGCGAATGCGCAACCAGTTATAGCTTTTTAATGCTTCTGCTTTTCTGTAATCGTTGTCTTCAATAATGATTCCTTTATTCTGTAAATCATTGAGAGCGGCTGCTCGTTCTTCTTCCGGGAGTCGCGCTAATAATGAGGCGATTAATACTTTTTGTTCTTTAAGCTCAGGTATGATGACATCCTGTATAATTCCAGCTAGAGTGGCGTTATCGCCTGAAGCGGCAACAACTGCAGGCATTGCTTCTTTTAGTTGAGCAGTTACGGTTAATGTTTCGTCAACTTTGCTAGCTAATTCATTGTTTTTTTCTTTAAGTGCTGCTATTTCTTGTGCTTGTTCAGCGTGTGCAATTGCTATTTTATCAAGTGTTGGTTTAAAGCTCATAATAAGACCCATCTCTCTACCAACCATTCCATAAAGTGTTGCAGTTGCTGCAGCTGCACCCATCAAAAGTGGAACTAGCGTTGAAAGGTCAGAAATTCCTCGTGTTCCGCTTGAAAAATATCTGGTACCAGCTGTAACTCCAGCTCCTATTAACCCTGCTCTGGTGATATCTTTTATACTAGGTTCTTTTGGGCGTAGTTCTTGTGCGTTCATAGTTTGATAGGCAAGATTTAAAATTCCATTTGCGCGTTCAAGAACTGTGTCATCTGTAAGCGGGTCTGTAGTTGTTTTTTTTATATCGTGATGCGTAGATGGAAGTGGTCGTAAAAATTTGTGGGCATTGTTTTTGTTGACGAGTGCTAACTGGTGTGGTTCGCCGCTTAAACAGTTTTGTAGTGAAAGTGTAGATAAGACAAAAAAGAGGAGGTATGTTGATTTCATAAGAGGTTCCTTATGGTAAAAGCGAGTGTATTTATTTCTTATTAAGTATGCTTTTGGTAGGGGGAAGCTTTAAAGGCTTTTGGTAAAAAATTTTAAAAGCAAAGAGTATAAGGTATTTTGGAAAAGTGCAAAAAAAGGGTATACTATCAATAAAATGATAGAAGCGAGCATATGAAAAACCAAAAACTATATCATGACCAACTTTTGGATTATTATAAGCACCCACGCAATAGAGGCAGCTTTGATAAGCCAGATTTTTTTGCGACTGTTTTAAATCCACTGTGTGGGGATGAAGTAACTATGCAGGCAATGGTAAAAGATGGTCACATTGTTGCGTGTAAGTTTGAAGGTAAAGGATGTGTTATTAGTCTTGCAGCAGCTTCAATGCTCACAGAGCAGGTTGTTCAAAAACCGGTTAAGGCTGTTCTTAAATTTGATAAAGATGTTATGCTTAACTTGGTTAAACTTGAACTTGGGCCGACACGTTTGCGTTGTGCACTGTTGGCGCTAGAGGCACTCCAAAAAGGGTTAAGTGATGCTGCATCGAGCAAAGCTTCTTGAACAATTAGAAGCAGTTTCTGATTCACTTTTTGTTGATCTTTCTCCACAGCTTGATGCTGCGCGTAATGCGTGGAATAGTGCTGTTGCCGATCCTGATTTGCCACAAAAAATAGCAGCATGCCAAGCACCATGGCCACTTCCATTGTGGGAAGGGCAAATAGATAAAACATTTGCGGTAGCGCCTTTTAATCGTCCGTATCAGTTACTTTCAGTTGATGGGTCACAAGTGTATCCAGAAAAACACCAAGGAACTAGCTGTTTTTTGTTGAACGTTGGAACTGTTGAG
>JAYPWJ010000002.1:0-8900 GCA_038135085.1 bacterium | reverse complement strand
CTGTTGAGCTACAGTATGGAACTGGTAGAAAGGGAATCACCTTTTCATCAACGCCGCAGGTGTTTACCGATTTTACCCAAGAACTGAAAGTTGAAAATATCAACTCAGTTGATCTGGTTAATTGCAAGCGGGAAGAACTTGAACTACAAGCAGGGTTAGAACTTACTCAAAAGATGCAGCAAGCAGGAGATGAGCCGTTACTGTTTCTATTTGATGGTTCATTAATTTTTTGGCATTTGGCTTCAAAAGAACAAACATTAAAAGACCATTTTTTAAAAAAATATATTACTGCTTTAAAGGCATTTGAAAAGCAAAATACGTTGATTGCTGGTTATATTAGTTTGCCCAAAAGCAAAGAGCTCATTAATATATTACGTACGGTTTTGTGTGGTTATAACAGTGCAAGCAAAGCATATGAACAGATTGATCAATTGGTAGATAGTTCTGTTGCGCGGTTCTTTTTATCAAGTGGCCAACGGTCAACCGTTTTTAAAAGCCAGAGCCCGGTGACAGAGTATTATCCAGAAACCGTTGCGCCTTATTTTTTTTATTTTGATGTGGGGTTTGAAATTGTTAGAATTGAAGTGCCCCAGTATATTGCACAAAATGAAAAAGCATTAGCCACCATGTGTGGTATTATTTTAGACCAAGTTCAAAAGGGTAACGGATTTCCAGTTGCACTTGCTGAGGCGCATGAACAAGCAGTGGTTAAAGGGCCTGACAGGGAATTTTTTTATCATCTTATTGAAAAGCTTTCTATTGCACAAAAGCGACATATTTTGTTATCACAAAAGAGCCGCAAGAAACGTGGAATTGCAGTATGAAAAAATAAGCAGTCGTTTGGTTTTCAAACAGCTGCTTATTTTTAAACAAGGTATTATTATCTCAGATTATAGGTTCATATATTGTCTGAGAAACCTATCTGCTTCACCTTTTTCTTGGTCAAGTTCAACAAGGTCTAAAATTTGTTTTTTTGCATACGCTGCTAAATCGAGTGCCGCAGTTTTTGCTTCACCCCCAAGTATTTGAGCATCTTTTTTGTAGCCTACGTAATCAGTGAAGCGTTGGTTAAATTTTGACCAATTTTTAGAACTAATCAGATTTTTCAGACGGTCTTCCACATCTTGATGTTTTTACAGTCCAGCTTGAGTACTAGTATGCGCAAGTTGATCTTGGCGCGTACTCCAGTATTGCTTTACTGCACTTTTTACCATGTTCTTAAGTGTTTTTATTCTTTGAGCAGTCATTTGTATTGGTTGCTCAGTTTCAGTAACACCTCTTTGCCCTTCTATTTCAGCGTCTGTGGAGTATTTGATTGGATTAAGATAATCAGCAAGTAACTTTTTTGCGTCTGCTTGATGTTCTGAACGTACAAAACTTAAAATTAGTGTTTGTGTATGTGCTTTTAACTGGCGAGCAACTTTTTGAATAAGGTTTTTTGAGCTTTCATACCAAAGCGTGCTTCCTTCGTTATATTTTTGGTAATCTTCAAGAAGTGTTGCAAGTGTTGTTTTATATTTAGGGCTTACCAGTAGTTTTTGAATTTTAGTTTCAGCGGCACTTCGTAATTGATTTATTTCACGATTTTTTTCTCGTTCTTCCCAAGATTCTACTGGTCCGTGTCCACGTTGTCCCCAGTATCTGTAATAAACTTCATTAAAAAGGTCTTTGAGGGTTGCGAAATTCTTCTTTTTCAAAGCTAATTGTAATTCTTTTTTTTCTGCTTCATTTCGTTTTTTTTCACGCTCGTCTACTTCTGCTTGTAACTGTTTTTGTTGCTTAAGTGCTTCTGCTTCGGTCATTGGTTTATTATCATCTTTCCATACACTTGTAGGTTCCATTTGTGCAGCGCCACCAGAATCAGAGCCTTTTACCCCAAACCCTACCATTAACATTGTGCTCAAAAGAGCGATTGTAAACTTCTTCATAACAACCTCCATAGTTTTTTGAAGAATTTTTATTCCTTTTTAAGCTTAAAACTATTCTAAGCTTATTTTTAGTATAGTAAAAAACTCTCAATTAATGCAATAGTTCGTGCTATTTGTTGGTTTTTAGGCTTAAAACTCTTAAATAACTGATTGAAAAGTGAAATCCCTTGTTTTTGGAATTTCTTTTTTGTTATTTTTTTAAAGAAGGTTATAATGTTTAGTTTTAAATGGAGAAAATAGGTATGAAGAAATTTTTATTTATTATGGGTTTAATGCTGTCTTTTTATGGTTCTATGTATGCAATGCTAGAGGTTCCTGCGGCGACCTTAACAAGAGATTCAGGTAGAGAGGGCTCACCTCAAAATGCATTAGAAGGTGATGCAGACATTGCCTTGCTTGCTTTGAGTCAGGTTGAAAAATTTTCTGAAAAACTTGAAGGGGTTTTTGATCGTATTAATGGATTGCAAGAAAGAATGAGCTTTTTGCAAAAAAGGCTTGCAATGATTCAAAAAATGGAAGCAAGCTCTTTAAATATGTTTGAAGATTTATTACGAAGAATTTCTGAGCTTGAAGAAGTGGTCTTTGAAGAAGAATAAACTGACTTATTGCATTTTCTTGCGGAATATACCCCTTTTTATGATATTCTAGAAGTAGGGATATAAGGTTTAAAGGGGGTATTATGAATGTAGGTGTCTTTAAAAAACAATCGTTAAGTGTCCTTTTTTTTGTTGCTGTTTCTTTGCAGGCAGCTGAAAGCGACGACCAATGTATGGTGTGTCGTGATTTTTTAATGCCGGTAGCTCAAACGTTGCTTACCCAAACAGTTTGGGTAATTGGTACGTGGGCTGCTAGTAAAGTAGTATTAAAAGAATATCGTAAGGGGCGTCTCCCTGGTCAAAAAGAGCAGCCAAAAAAGAGTGATTTACTTGCAAAGCGGGTTGAAAATCTTGAAAAAGAAAATGAGGTATTGGCGCGTAGCGTAGTTTGCTTGGTAGCAGCGGGGGCAAAAACAGAGCAACATAAACGTATTGTACGGCAGCTTTTATCTCATAAACCAGGGACTAAACTAATTTTGGTTCACGCACGGGATGAAGATACTCGGGCGATTAGAAAGGTGCTTGAGGCACGATAAAAAAGGGCTTTAAAATGGCAGAATTGCCCCTGGGTAGCGAAAATTCTGGTTTTTTGGTAGGCTAAGGGTCTAAAAAAATGTAGGCCTCATTTTTAGGGGAAAAGCCGAGTGAAAACATTTTCGAAGTTGTTGGTCATTGTGTTTACAATTTTTATTGGTGGAGCATTGCTTGAATTTGCTTCAATGCGTTTTTTGAATAAGAACTTTCACCAGCTCTTTTACCCACATTTGTATCAAACTCATTTTTATGAAGATAGCCTTAATTGTAAGAAGGAAAAGCTTGATGAGTTTAAAAAACAGGTGATAAAAGGGCGCCAAAAAATGAGTCAAGAAACAGTTGTTTTTGCTGGTCTTGCGCGTGATCTTGAAAAAGAGCTTCCCCAAACAATTGAGCGTATTAAAATAACGGCTGAATTATTTAAAGATTATCGTGTTGTAGTGTTTGAAAATGACAGTAAAGATGGCACACGCGATCTTTTAAAAGACTGGGCCCGCCAAGACAATAAGGTGATTTTAGTTGAATGTGCTGGAAATACTGAATGTAAGTTTGGTGAAAAAAGTATGTATGAAATTGGTCCCTTTAGTATGAATCGTATGCAAAAGATGGCGAACTTCAGAAACTATTATCTCAAGCTGATTAAAAAACGATTTTCTCATTTTGATTATTTGTTGGTGCTTGATATGGATCTTGATGGGCCATGGAGCAATGATGGTATTGCACAAACAATTGCGCATGGAGATTGGGACGGAATTTTTGCCTATGGGCTTCATTCATTACCAGGGACTTTTGCAACTTATTTAACGTTGTATGATGGTCTTGCCTATGTTGGTAATAATAGCTCATATCAAGATGCTGCAACTCCAATTGTAAACTATCTTAAAATGAATTTTTTAGATTTACGTGGAGTGCAGCGCTGCGACGATTTTATACCAGTTAAATCATCATTTTCTGGTATGGCAATTTATAAAATGAAGAGCATTAAAAATGCATGGTATAATGCTTCACGCTTGTGTGAACATGTTGGTTTTCATGAGCAGATGGCAAAAGGGGGCCATGGGAAATTTTATATTAACCCGAGCCTCACATTGTTTAGTGGTCATCAAGGCCCACCTAATGCGCTTAAACTTTTCTTTCTTTAACCCAAGAACTTCTTGAAGAATCCCATAATGGTTCCTTCACTATCTTTAGCTTCTGTGCCGACCAAATCAGAGTAAGCAGAGAGTGCTTTTTTTGCGTCAGCTGAAAGTTTTTTGGGAACATGGCATTGAGTAATAATAATCAAATTACCACGTGTTTTGTTGCGGAGTTTTACAAAGCCTTTTCCAGGTAAAATAATTCGTTCACCAACTGCGCATCCTTTTGGAATTTTAATGAGTTCTTTAGTTCCATCAATGCTTTCAATTTCAACTTGACTGCCCAAAACTAGTTGTGGGTAAGTGAGCATCATAGTGCATACTAAATCGTCTTCAATACGTTTAAATTTTTTATCTGAAAGAACTTTAATACGTAAGAAAAGGTCTCCAGCCGGACCACCAAAAATACCCGCATCACCTTTGCCTTGAACACGGAGTTCAGCACCGCTGTAAATACCAGCCGGAATGTTAACAGTAAATTTTTCATACTGTTGAAGGCGTGATTGTCCTCGGCATTCTTTACATGGGTTTGGGATTGTAAAACCGTGACCGCCACATTGTGGGCATGCTTGTGCCATTGCAAAAAATCCTTGTTGAACTCTCACTTGCCCCATGCCTTTACAGTGCGCACAGGTTTGTGTTGAAGTTCCTGGTGTCGTTCCTTTATGGGAACAGGTTTTGCAATCAAAAAAGTGGTAATAACCAAGTTGTTCTTTTTTTCCTAAAAAAGCATCTTTGAGTGTGATGGTGACTTCTTTTGGAATATCTCTACCACGTTGAGGTTGTGGTTTTCCTTTTGGTCTTTGATGACCACCCATGCCACCGCCAAAGATATCACCAAATTGACCACCAAACGGGTCGCCACCTTGGCCGCCAAAAATGTCCCCAAAGGCTGAGAAAATATCATCCATACTCATACCACCAGGTCCGCCGCCAGATCCCATATTTTGGAAACCTTCATGGCCAAACTGGTCATACTGTTGGCGTTTTTTTTCGTCTCTGAGTATTTCGTATGCTTGTGCTGCTTCTTTAAATTTTTCTTCTGCTGCTTTATTATCAGGGTTTCTGTCTGGGTGATACTTCATTGCCAGCTTACGATAGGCTTTTTTAATCTCATCTTGAGAGGCGGTTTTTTCTACGCCGAGAATGTCATAATAATTTTTACTCATACTTATTTTTACTTTTAAGGGTTTACAATTGAACCTTTAGTATATCGTAAAATTCGATATGATGGTAGTGGGCGGGCGATTCTCTGCTTTTTCTTTTTTACTGTTGTGCGCATTCCATAACAGTCTCCTTCTGCTGGGATTTTATTGCCAGGCGGGATCGTAATTTTTCGGTATGAGGAAAGAGCAGTGTATGAGTTTCTAAAAAGGTAAGCATTGCAGTATGGTGATCATCAAGTTCTTTTGATTTATCTTGCAGTTTGGTTCGTTTGCTTTTTAACTTTTCCCATTGGCATACGGCAGCATAGTCAGCATTATTTTTTTGAAGGATTACGCCTAAAGCGGCACCAGTTAAAGCACTTAAAATAGTAGTTTGAGTGTGAAGTGGTGCTTCTTTAACTGTTTCTTCTTTAAACATACACCAAAAAGCAGTTCGCGTTATATAACCGGCTGTAAATCCTACAAAAGGTGCCCATTGTAGTAATGGATTAAGTGTATTTTTGACTGCTTCTATTTCTTTATTAAGTTTGGTTTGTTTTTGAGTTGGTTGGTTCGATTCTCTTCTTGCGGGGAGTTTAATTTTTGGCGGTTTTTTCCCTTTGCGTGCTTCTTCTCGTGCAGGATTTCTTTTGCCTGCTTGGAGTGGAGTTGTAATTAAAAGCATTAAACTAATTACAAAAAGAAATCGCACCATCTATCCTTTAAAAACTGATTAATATTAGTTAAAAGATAAAATGGTGAATTTTTTTAGTCAATAAATAACTTATTCGTCGTCTTCTTCTTCGTTAACTTGTTGGTAAGCTTTTGCCCATTGAGCAGACACGCCACCTCGTCCGTGCTCTATCATATGATGCGCTGTTGTATGACATTCTTCAACTTTCCGCTTCAGGCCTGTAAAATCGTCAGTAGCAAATTTATAGTCTTTACTCTTTGTGTCTATCCAGTTTGTTCGGTTATGGATACTTGAAAGACCTGTTCCAATTTGTCTAAACGTTTGGACCACAGAGTAGGGGTTTGTTCTTTTCCATTCTATTACAACATCTCTATTGCCTAAACTTTCAAGAGTAGCTCTATAACCATCTACTGCTTCTTGAAGCCAATCATCCTGCCTTGCTATATCGTTTGTTCTGTCACCCAAGTTAAGTAGACCTGCAATGGCGACACCAGCGCCTGCCCAGCAAGCAGAAAGTTCAGGGGATTTTCCTACACAATGTGCCAATCCGCCCAGAAGAGCAGCTGATACGGCTGTTGGTACATTTGCCACTACATCCCTTGTAAAGCTGGCCTTTCTTGTGACTTTGAGGCCACCTAATTCATCACAAAGATCAAGATTTTTGGTGAGATATTCTTCACCGTTAAAATGGGAAGGGTCAAATGGTACTACTGCAGCTACTACTTCTCCTACCACCCCTCCATCGTCATCGGTGTCCATTGCAGAAAGACCGGCTGTGAGGCATAACAATGCAATTAAAAGTTTTGTTTGTTTCACTAGTAACTCCTTAGTGTAACGTTGTTAAAATTAGGGCTTAGTATAAGGAGTGTTGTGTAACTGTCAACTATGAAAGGTGTGTCAAACGGTGTTTACGAGCCGGGCGAATATTAGATGAAGCAAGCATTGAAATACGTAAATTTTTCTTCTCTACTGCCGGTTGAAGCTGATAAGGAAGGGATTCTGGAAGAATATCAAAGTGACCTTTTCGCAATTGTTTTTCAAGATCATCAGGAACGGTTAAAACTAAACAATAAATAGTGGTTGGTTGCAAATATTCTTTTTCTTCAAAACGTAATTGTAAAATCTGGTTTTTGCGGTTCCAGGTTCCATCGCATACCAAGCTTTCTTCAACCGGTAAAAGATCACGGTGAAGTTCTTTTCTAAAGAGCGAAGCGGTTAACCTTTCAATCTCTTCACCATGCCATGCAAGGTCAATTTCTTCAAGCCGAATAAATTCTTTATCTCGTCGTTTAATAACAAACGTTGCTGCCAATATCCATTTACCACCAAATTCTTTTGCGTGTGCTTCTGTATCAAGATCTTTCCATTCAGGGGTAATATGAAGTTCGCATGCTGGTTGTTTACGGGCTTCGAGCATAAACGCAAAGCTCATTAACGCGACACCATATAAAAGTAGTCGTTTTTTCATCACCTCTCCTTTTTTTGAGTAAGGCCTTTTTCTTTAGCGTACCACACTCACCAACTCAATGCGTACGGTTTTGTGGGTGAAATGCGAAGGAACAGGTGGAAATGGGCTTGCCAGATCAATGGCTTCAAGAATTAACTGGTCGGCTGGCTCGTGCCCAGATGAATGGGTTAACGTGCGGGAAAGCACCTTGCCTTCACGGTCAATCACCACACTGAGCCCTGCATTACGGTGGATCTTTCCTAATTGCGCAAACTCATACATTTTTTGTGGACCACCATGAAAGGCAAAAACTTGATTAATGTGGGATAAGAAGATTTTTAAGAAGCTATAATATTTCATATCACCTTGTACTACAACTAATTGGTCACCATCACCCGATTCTTGTGAAAGCTTATTCATAAGGTGAGGCATATTTTTAAAAAGGTCTGCAAGGGTGAGACGGCGTCTGCGAATGCCATCAGCGTCATGAGAATCTTGTTCTTGAGCCGGTTTTTCTGCGGCCTGAAACATTGACGGTATTTCTGCTTGCTCTTTGGTTTCTGTGGATTTTTGTTCTGGTTTTGGTTTCTCTTTTTCGGGAGTGATAACTTTAGTGGCTGGTTGAGGCACTTCTTGGGCACTTTCACGCGTTGGTATAATTGGGCCGTTGTAGTGTGCTTTTATAATACGCGGAGCTTTTTTAGGGACTGCTTTTGGCGCTACTTTTTGAGCAACATTTTGTTTATCAGAGCCCGTTGCAGCTGTGGCGATTCCAGGTTCTGCTTTTGCAGCGCCTTTTTCTGTTTGAGTCGGTGGCGGAGCTGTTTTTTGTGTTGATGCTTGTTGCACTCCAGGTTTGCCGATTGGCCCAGAATAAAGTACAACAGGTGCTGAAAGCCGTGGATGTAAATGGGTATTAATTGCAGGGAGTGGGTTGGTCAGTTCATTTTGTTTGTGCTGATGTTGTTGAGTAACAAATGAAAGAAAGAGTGGGCAAAGTACAATGATATGACTTAAAACAGCCAGTGCTGCGCATAAATTACGGTGTTGTTGCTCACGGTATTCCACATTTTTCCTTTCTTCTTTTCTTGTGTGAGTATACTACAAATGGTTTGTTAAAAGAAAGGGGGAAGTTTGTTTTTCACTTTATTTTTAGTATTCTCAACTCATTAATAAGAGATTTTACAGAAGGAAAATAGTTGTGAAAAAGCGGGACCTATTTTTTTCATTAATTTTTGTATCAGGTTTTTTAGGGCTTTCTGCGCATAATGAAGAAAAGTATATAAAATATGCAAGTACCGGTAATCATTATAGCCCGGTTGTAAGAAAGTGGGAAGTGATTGTCGCGGCAAATTTGTTTAACCCAGCAATTGTGCCAGCAGGGGCAGCTGGGATTAATGAAAAGGGTAAATGGATTAAC
>JAYPWJ010000001.1:33036-38271 GCA_038135085.1 bacterium | reverse complement strand
CAGGTTCTATTTCACTCCCCTTCCGGGGTTCTTTTCACCTTTCCCTCACGGTACTCGTTCACTATCGGTCATCAGTTAGTATTTAGCCTTACCCCATGGTCGGGGCAGATTCTCACGGAATTTCACGTGCTCCGTGATACTCGGGTGTATTTTCTATTGTATTGTATTGCTTTTCGCTTACAAGGCTGTCACTTTCTTTGGCTGCCCTTTCCAGAGCATTCAACTAAACAACACAACAACAACCGAATTCCTGCAAGAATTCGCAAAAATATCCCACTACACCACTATCAAAACGCTTGCAGGCTTACATGATAGAGGTTTAGGCTCTTCCCGTTTCGCTCACCACTACTAAGGGAATCACTTCGTTTTCTTTTCCTAGCCCTACTTAGATGTTTCAGTTCAGGCCGTTAACTCTATTATCCTATATATTCAGATAATAGTACTATGGGTTTACCATAGTGGGTTTCCCCATTCGGAAATCTTCGGATCGTAGCTTGATTGACAGCTCCCCGAAGCATTTGGCCGTCTTCCGCCTCCTTCGTCGCCTACTGATGCCAAGGCATCCACCAAATACCCTTACTAATTAATCACAAAGTCGTTGAAACTTAGTAAAGTTATTTCATTGTAGTATATTTACTATATCTATTTTAGATACTTAAAAACACAAACATTTCAAAGATCACAAGAAATTTTTATTTTCTTCTGAATCATGCGTCTTGCATGATATTAATGTACAGAAATATATAATTTTTTATTTACCCCACCTTTTTATATTGGTGGAGATGAGCGGAGTCGAACCGCTGGCCTTCCGCTTGCAAAGCGGACGCTCTACCAACTGAGCTACATCCCCTCAGCCTTTTTGTTACATTTCTTGAAAAAATGCCCCTACAATCTCTTGATAGGCACGCCATGCGAACATGGTGGGCCTAAGTCGACTCGAACGACTGACCTCTCCGTTATCAGCGGAGTGCTCTAACCAACTGAGCTATAGGCCCGTCTTTTTTTTCAAGAAATTAGCGCCACTTAATTTAGTGGCCCACAGAGAAGATATATACTAATGTCTCACACACACCTTGTAAACTGAATTACTTCAGTTTGGATATCTCCCTCGAAAGGAGGTGATCCAGCCGCAGGTTCTCCTACAGCTACCTTGTTACGACTTCACCCCAATCATCCCCCATACCTTCAGCGCCCGCCTCCCTTAACAGGTTAGCTAAGACGATTTCGGGTATAGACAACTTTCGTGGTGTGACGGGCGGTGTGTACAAGGCCCGAGAACGTATTCACCGCGTCGTTCTGATACGCGATTACTAGCGATTTCAACTTCATGAGGTCGAGTTGCAGACCTCAATCCGAACTTAGACCGGATTTATAGGTTTAGCGCGCCCTTGCGGGTTAGCAAGCCTTTTGTACCGGCCATTGTAACACGTGTGTAGCCCTGGACATAAGGGCCATGATGACTTGACGTCGTTCCCACCTTCCTCCTGGTTTCCCAGGCAGTCTCGCCAGAGTGCTTAACTTAATAGTAGCAACTGACGACAGGAGTTGCGCTCGTTAGAGGACTTAACCAAACATCTCACGACACGAGCTGACGACAGCCATGCAGCACCTGTGTAACTGTCCAAGTAAACTTGGAAAACCATGTTTCCATGGTGGTCAATTACATGTCAAGCCTAGGTAAGGTTCCTCGCGTAGTGTCGAATTAAACCACATGTTCCACCGCTTGTGCGGACCCCCGTCAATTTCTTTGAGTTTTAATCTTGCGACCGTACTCCCCAGGCGGATCACTTAACGCGTTAGCTACGATACCAATTCCGCAAGCGGAACTGACATCTAGTGATCATCGTTTACAGCGTGGACTACCAGGGTATCTAATCCTGTTTGCTCCCCACGCTTTCGTGCCTCAACGTCAGGAATGAGCCAAGAAGCTGCCTTCGCCATCGGTGTTCCTCTCGAGATCTACGCATTTTACCGCTACTCCGAGAATTCCACTTCTCTCTCTCATCCTCAAGCCTGCCAGTTTCAACTGCTGGCCCCCGGTTGGGCCGGGGTCTTTAACAATTGACTTAACGGGCCGTCTACGCACCCTTTACGCCCAGTAATTCCGAATAACGCTTGCACCCCTCGTATTACCGCGGCTGCTGGCACGAAGTTAGCCGGTGCTTTCTTTAGCGGTAACGTCATCCCCTGTCCATATTACTGACAGGTCTTTCTTCCCGCTTAACAGAAGTTTACGACCCTAGAGCCTTCATCCTTCACGCGGCGTCGCTGCGTCAGGCTTTCGCCCATTGCGCAATATTCCTCACTGCTGCCTCCCGTAGGAGTCTGGACCGTGTCTCAGTTCCAATGTGACCGTTCACCCTCTCAGGCCGGTTAGCCATCATCGCCTTGGTAGGCCGTTACCCTACCAACAAGCTAATAGCCCGCAAGCTCATCCTTTAGCGGCAGCATAAAAGCCACCTTTCTCCCCGAAGGGACGTATGCGGTATTGTTCTCAATTTCTCGAGGTTATTCCTCACTAAAGGGCAGATTCTCACGTGTTACTCACCCGTTCGCCGCGCTACTCATTCCCGAAGGAACTTTGGCGCTCGACTTGCATGTGTTAGGCACGCCGCCAGCGTTCATTCTGAGCCAGAATCAAACTCTCCATCGCTAAAATTAATTAGAATTACGTGGATCCATTAGTACCATCTTTTCTCTGTGGACTAATTTTTAATGGATTTCTGTACATTTCAAAGAGCTTTTAACTTTTCTATTTGTCACTTTCAAGCTGAAAGTAATATTAATTATACAGTTACAATGAGTACTGTCAACTTTTATTGCAACTTTTTTTATCTTTTTTTATTTTTTCCATGATTTAAGCTTAAATCTTTCATTTTTTTCTTCTTATTTAGGCCTATTTCTTAGAGATAAATCATTTTTTTCTGATCATTTTTAAACTTTTACTTAAAGTTCTTTTTCTTTTTTACCTTAAACAAGAGGAAGTTCTTTTTTTAAAATCTCTGCAATTTGAGCAACGGCTACCTTAAAGTCATCATTAATGACATGATATTTATAAAATTGCTCATCATTTTCTTGCTCAATCTCAACTACAGCCTTACGTAATCGACTTTCAATTGAACCCGCATTATCACCCCGCGCGTTCAAGCGCCGCTTAAGTTCTTCTATATTTGGGGGAGCAATCCATATAAGAACCGTTTGCGGATAGGTCTGAAGAACATCTTTTGCCCCTGGTCTATCAAGCACCATAATAAATGAGCTACCTTCTTCAACTTTTTTAAGGATTGTTACTGGGGAGCCATAATAGTGGTCATACCAGGTGCTCCATTCAATAAAAAAGTTCTGAGTAATCTTTTCTTTAAACTCATCAACCGAAATAAAATGATAATGAGAGCCATCAACCTCACCTTCACGAGGAGGACGAGTTGTGTAAGTAATAGCACGATCAAGTTGATATTTTTTGCCGTACTCTGCCAATACAGCATTAACTAAGCTAGTTTTACCTGCTCCTGAAGGAGCCGAAATTACAAAAAGTTTTCCGAATGCCATTTTTTCTCCTGTTGTAAAACTGTTAGTCAGGCTAGCACAAGAAATTTAAGCTGTGAATGAAGGTCATATAAAAAGTTCTTTAAAAACAAAACCCAATTTTGGTATTTTAAAGAACAAGAGGTAAAAGTGGAGTTATTAACTTTTTACTTTAAGGAGTGTTATTGTGAAAAATAAACTTGTTTTTTTTTGGACTTTGGCTACCCTACTTCCTTTAAAGGGGCTTGATAACTACCCACTTACGCTTATTTTAAAAAACAATACTCATGAAACATTACTTGTCAGTGTTGAATATGAACTTGACCAACACTACACTCGTATCAGTGGCCCAGGAACTCCTTTTGTTCCTAATAATACAAAATATTTTGCCCCCCAACAGTTAACACCAGGGGAAGAGCGTGAAATTCATGTATTTGCCTTTAGCCCTTGCGCAAAGCAATTTTGTTTCTTAGAGAACAACCTTTATAAGGAAGGATTTAAAAAACACTATAAAGTAATTCAAGGAAGCATAACAGTAAGAAATAGAAAACGATCATACGACTTTAAAGAACCAGTCTTTGATGGAGGAACAGTACACTGCTCTATTGAAAAAGAAAGCCTTATTATTACAACAACCAAAAGCTTTAAAAAAATGCGAGAATGTTATCAAACTGGCTTTTGCGCTGCTTAAACAATCATCATTCATTGTACTTTTTCAAAAACCAGCTATCCTCTTCCTTAATAGAAGGGCACATATATGTTGATTGATGATTTACAAGAACGACTTAAGAATTTAGAACCGGACATTGAGACAATCAAAACATTCTGGTCAAATGCAAATATTGAAACACAACTGGCAGAGTTACAAGAAAAAAGTCAAGACCCTGCAGTGTGGCAAAACCCAACGCAGGCATATATTTTAAAAGATTTGCAAGCATTTAAAAATCAAAAAGAACAATTTGAATCAATTACCACAAGTGCCAATGATCTAAAAGAAATGCTCTCACTTTTTGCAGATGATGAAAGAGAGCTTCAAAAACTTGCAACAGAAGTAACACGCCTTGAAGGATCGGTTCGTTCTTTTAAAATTCAACTTTTATTAAATGACCCTGCAGATAGATCAAACTGTTTCTTAAGCGTTAATGCTGGCGCTGGTGGAACCGAATCACAAGATTGGGCAGAAATGCTTTCACGAATGTTTATGCGATTTTGTGAACAACAGGGTTTAACCGTTGAACTGGTAGACCATCAAACTGGCGAAGAAGCCGGTATTAAAAGTGCAACGCTTTTAATAAAAGGTAAAAATGCCTATGGGCTCTTAAAAAGTGAACATGGCACCCATCGATTAGTGAGAATCTCTCCCTATGATGCAAGTAAACGTCGACATACCTCATTTGCCGGAGTTTTTGTAACCCCTGAAATTCCAAAGATTGAAATTGAACTTGATCCAAAAGATTTGCGCATCGACACCTACCGTGCAAGTGGTGCTGGTGGCCAGCATGTTAACACAACCGATTCAGCAGTTAGAGTTACCCATATACCCACAAAAATTGTAGCTCAATGTCAAAACGGTCGCTCACAATTGCAAAACAAAGAAACAGCAATGAAAATGTTAAAAGCCCGAGTTGCACAAAAATATGAAGAAGAACAAGCTGCCAAATCAGCAAACGTTGAAAAGCAGAAAATTGAATGGGGCTCACAGATTCGTTC
>JAYPWJ010000001.1:26455-33026 GCA_038135085.1 bacterium | reverse complement strand
CCACCGCACCGGGCAAGAATCATCACAACCTGACTTAGTACTAGATGGTGCCCTTATTGAATTTATTGAAAGCTATTTAATTAAAAACTAACTATTCATAAAAAGGTTTCTCATTCAATCCACGCCTTCTTGCAACATCATGTGCAACCACAAGCACCGTACCATTTGCGGCCCAATGGCCCGATTTTAAGTCAGTTATTTTTTTTGAACTATCAAGTGCGGCTGCATGAAAAGAACGCAAAGATTCATTACTCTTCACTTTTAATTCCAACTCATAAGCTTTGAAAGGGTCTTTTTGTTGTGCAACAGCAAGAAACGAATGTAAAAGCTGAAGACGTCGATATGCTTTTGTTTTTGTCCCTCCCCATCTTTTTCGTTTTGCTTCTAATACATCACGAACTTCTTTAGTAAGTCCATCTAATGAAGAATTTGGCCCAATAAAAAAATGATAATTATAGTTACTAAAAAAATTTTCCGCGACAGAATCATATGATTCTGTTGAATTTAACACTAATTCACGGATTTGAGCCACTTGCTGTTCTGCAATTTGACGAGCAAGTTCGCTTCCTTCCTCAGAAGCTTTAATGAAAGATACAAAAAATAATAACCCTATAAAAATCTTTTTCATTCCCTACCCCTTGTTATAAAAGTTTTTTATAGTATAACAACGATAACCCTGAACAAGAAAGATTTTTTAAAATTAAAAATTATAAGTTATCCTCTTTAACAAAGGTCACACATTTCGCTGTTCTTGTTTTTGCATCTAACTTTTTCTGAGCTTGGGCATCGAGCTCTTTAATTAATTCTTGATGGCGCTTGTAACGCTCAGAAGCTTGCACAAAAGTTAACCGTTCTGCGTCAGCATCAATTCTATTAAATAGATCAGTCAAATTAGGTCTTTCAAGCTTTTGACAACCCTCCAAAGTAGAGCCTATAAAACAGGATACAAAGAGTAAGAATATTTTCATTTTAAAACTCCTTAAATTCGACTCAATTGACCTATTAATGGTATCTGATAAACTTTCTCTGTTATACAATTTATTACAAGGAAATAACATGAAACCACTATTTTTACCAATATTATTAGTATTTTTTGCAAGTACCGCGCAGGCAATGGAAGGTGAACAAAACCCAGACCCAGCAAAGGAACTCAAAAATCTAAAACTAAAGCTTTCTCTTATTATAGGCTCTGCTGAATTTTCGGCAATGCGTACTACTACAGATGCTATTAAGGAACGGGGAGTAGACGGTACTATTATTGTTGATAGTGGCGAAAGGCAATTTTTAACAGATTTACGTGCACAACAACTTGCAGCCGTTACAGATCATCTTTTAAAACTTCAAGAAATGATGGAAAAAAACAAAAAAAATTAACCAACTAGAATTCGCCGTGTTTCTTTTTTATAAAGCTCTACATTGGGCTGATCAAAAGGATCAACTTCTAGGAGATGCCCCAGATAAATCATTTCAATCATTTTAAACTGTAAAAATTGGCCAATTGAGTACGCATCTTTTTTAGGTAATAACACAGAACAAAAAGGTCTATCATTTTTTATATAAGCAGTTTGTGTCCCCTTTACTAATGCATCCATAATTTCTTCAAAGGTTCTGCCTGCAAGGCCCGGAAATGATTTTTCAAAGATTGGTAATGTTGGGACCGTAACCGAATGATTACTTTGAGCAACTGTTACAAAGGTGGTAAATTTATCCCGCGGGCCACCCAAATAAAGTTGTGCAACCGAATGCAAATCAATTGAACCCAATGAAACTGTAGGAGTAATTCCTTCCATCACCTTTTTACCCGCTCTGTTATATTCTTTACCAATACTTTCACCGGTTAATTGCCGGTACCATTGTCCCAAAGCTTGTAAATCAACCGAAAATATAAACAGATCATGAATCGTAATATTTTGCTGATAGTAATGATACAAAATAAGTGAACTTGTAAGAGCTGGATTGTTTTCAATTTGCTCTTGAGTGCAAGCAGCAACTGCTGCCTTTGCGCCCGCTTGCAAATGTTTAATGTTTATTCCCAGCAATGCCAATGGAAATAACCCAACCGCAGAAAATACAGAATATCGCCCGCCTACTTTTTGAGGAACCTCAAGCACGGCAAACTTTTCTTCATGCGCAATTGCCCAAAGTTTTGAATTTTTATCGGTGGTAATAACTACGTACTCATGATAATCATCTGGTCGATATTTTTGTAAAAGAACTAAAATAGTTTGAAAATTAAGTATCGTCTCTAATGTTGAACCAGACTTTGTTACAACATTAATTAACACACCATGCTTAAGCATTAACTCTTGTTCAATTACCCGTAAAATTTCTGTCATACGATCTGCATCAACCGTATCTGCAAAATAAACCTTTAACATTGGGTTTGAAGCATTGTAATACCTGCCCAAAATTGCTTCTTGAACAGCCTTTGCCCCAAGGTTTGAACCACCTATTCCTATCACTACCAAAATGCGTGGCTGCAGCTTTTTTTTAATCTTAGCAAGCGCCAAAACATCCTCAACTAAGTCTGTATCAAAAGGCAATGCAACTGAAGCATATTCTGTTTTATACCCCTTTTTAAGAACCTTTTTTAATTTTACAACCTCAGCAATTACCTGTTTTTTATGTGCTAAAGCCACAAGCTCTTGCTGTGTCACACCCGCACTCTTTTGATATAAAAATTCAAGATAGTTCACAACTTTTTCCAGTTTTAAAGTAACGTTTTTATAAACATCGCAAGTGCATTTGCGGCATAAATACCAGAGCAAAGCGGTTCATACCGCTCTTTCTCTTTAGTAACGTACGCAAGAGCACCCCCTGCAATTAATGAAAGTGAAAGCGAAAGTGGCATTAAAAGGCCACCAAGTACCAGCACCGGGTTTGCTTTAATTTCTTTTAAGAACAATCCAAATGCTACACCACAACCCAGCACGTAATAATTAAATGAAGTCGCTTGCACTAACAATGCACGTGCTTGGGCCCGATAAGCAAATAATTGTGATGAACCAATTTCAAACCGTGTAAACAAAAAGTAAAACACTAAAGCAGTTGCAATTGCACTGCATACAATTCCAAAAAGCTGATACCAATAAACTTTTTTAGTATCAACATTACCCATCTGCGCAGTCTTTAACCCAAAAAGCGTTTCTGCTGCAACGCCACCACACAATTCAACAAAAGCGCTCACAATAGTAATTTGTAAAGCATTAAAACCAAACAACAACATACCAGGAACTACAACAAACGTCGCAAAACGCCCTAATAATGCAAGTCCAATCTTACCTGCAATTTGCGCTATTTGATAAGCACATAATACGGTTGCAGCAGCAAGATACAGTTGAGCTGGTAATGCAAATTTACACCAAGTAAAAAAACTAATAAGCACTCCCCCCAGTACTACTTTTTCAAAGGTTACTTGTTTTAAAAAACCAGCGCCTGAAAGTTCCTTTTTCTTAGAATTGCACCATGCAGGCACCACAACACAAAGTTGTTTAATGGTTCGCTTCACCCCGGTAAATGCGCTCGAAAGCACAATGCCAGAACAAAAAGCAAAGGTAAAATCCATCGGTGAAACGGAAGCAAATAAAAACAAATTAAGTGGGTCAACTAACAGTATTTTAGACGCAGCCCCAATCAATAATGGAACAGTCATTAAATGACCAGCTATAAATCCAATTGATAAAAACATCGGCATTAAGTCCATACCAAACCGAAGCGCAGGAATGGTTAATTTCCAAAATTTAGTTTCATTCCACAAAACTATTTTTGCAGGAATCAGCGCTTTGCCAAAAAATAATTTTGCTTGCAGCAAAGCGTAACTAAAACCAGTAGCAGTTCCTACCAACAAATGTTTTGTTTTATTTTTTTGTTGTTGCGCATTAATAATTCGATACACCAACTGCCCGATAGGAAAAGCCAACTCCTGTTTTTCAAGAAATTCATGACGCATATGATGAGCACAGTAAAAACCAAAGAAACCAGCACTTACAATTAATGCAACAAGCAAACCAATAAAAAGCGATGGATGCGCAAGTAAATGAGCAAACTGTGTTTTATTTAAAAAATAAAGCGTAGGAAACGTAAACCCAATGGCTGTTCCAATAATCCCACCCATTGAACCTGCATTAATTGCTAAAATAGCTTGTTCTTTAGAACGACAAAACGGTACAAAAAAAATTAATGAAAAAAGTGCTAAAGTTGGCCCAACCCATGGACCAATTGCAGTCACAATTGAAACATATCCAATAACAGTTGCCGAAAAAAAACTCAAAAAAGCTGCCCACAAAACTGTTAGGTAGTTCATTCACAAGCCCACTCTAAAAGAAAGTTATATTCAAAGTCACTGTACCATAAGTTCTTAATCAGAACAAAAAGAGTTTATTTAAGGGTTTAAAATAGACAGAAGCCCCTTCAATATTAAGCTTATTATTAGAAATTTTAAGCTCAACATACGCACCCATTGAGCTTTTTGATTTATTTGGTATAATTCTATTAGAAATGCATATTTCTTATAACTTATAAAGTGGTAGGTCGTTTTTATGAATAAGAATAATTTTATTGTTTTTGTAGCTTTCTTTTTTACAAGTTCTGCTTTTAGCGCGCAAGCACCTGATAATCATCCTGATTTTCAAGAACCAATTTTTTTAAACGATTCACCAGCAAGACCTGCCGCACCAAAAAGCAAAGTTACAAAAAACAGTGATAGAAAAGCATGCAAAAAAAGTAGCGCAAAAAGTTTATTTACAAATTTCAACAAAAAAATAAAACCAACTTTAAGAGAACTTCTTAATAAATCTCAGGGGGATTAAATGGATAAGAAATTTTTAGCAATCATATTTCTGTTAAGTTTAAATTTAAAAGCAGCTGATGCTGGAAGCGGCATTACACCAGTGCTTGCTGTTGCCGACGGTGATAGTGACGGATCTGGAGATGATTCAGAAACACCAAAATGGTTGCGTGAAAAATATGCCATAGCAAAATTTGCTGAAGATGAAGCTGGTGAAGATGAAAGACGAACAATTTTAAAACAAACCCCTCTTGAATACCTCTCACCTAACGGAAGAAGAACAAAACAAAGATACAGTCGAGCAAAAAAAGCAGAACAAGAAAAAAAATATCCAAAAAATCCACTTAAAGAAGCCTGTAAGGATTTTGGCATCGATTATAAAGACGCTTTTGGAGGTGATCCTGATGATGACTCTGAAAATCCAAGACCTACAAAACAAGCTCGCAGAAGCCTCGCAACAGTGTTTTAATAATAAAGCAGTAAAAATTAAAAAGCGTGTTTTAAAAGGCACGCTTTTTTGGTGAGCTTTATTTTGTTAAATACAATATTTAAAAGAAAACTTATATGAAAAAAACTTTTTTTATTTTCGCTCTTTTATTTTCATTCTTATCAGTTCAAGCAATGAACTATGAAAAATTTTATGGATTATGGTTAGCAGTTAAGGAAGACACGCCAGTGGAATGCCGCAGAACCACAGCGTGGACCGTTGCAAACGGAACCTGTTGTTACGCACTTCCCTGGGGTACTTGTTACAAACAAAGCCACCTTGCTTACTACAAAGGAAGTTTAGCAGCGGCACCTTCTATGACAGCTCTTTGTAGTTCTATTAGCCCTCTTTACTGCTGCGTTGGAGCAATGTGTTGCGTAGTTGGCTCATGCCAAGAAGAAAAGTAGTTCATTAAAAAATGTTTAGAACAAGAGTTACCAACAGAGAACACTTAAAGCAAATTGTTGTTCACTTAATTCGTCGCTAAATTTTACCTGCTAAAAAATGTAGATGAATATGAAACACTTCCTGTCCAGCAGCTGCACCATTATTGCTATTCAATTTAAATGCTTTTGCACGCTCATCTGACTCACTCAGCTGTTTTGCCATTAATAACAAATCGGCAGCAATATCACGCTCAGTGTTTTCAAGCCTACTAACATCAGAAATGTGTTTCTTTGGAATAATTAAATAGTGAATAGGTGCCTTTGGAGCAATATCTTTAATAACAAAAACATTCTCATTTTCCGCAATAATTTTTGCGGGTATTTCTTTATTGATGATTTTGCAGAAAATGCAGTTAGCATCCATTAAGAATCCTTTTTTAAAGAAATATGCGCCCGAGAGGAGTCGAACCCCTAACCTTCAGATCCGTAGTCTGACGCTCTATCCAATTGAGCTACGGGCGCGTAATTTTTAATGGTGGAGAGGAAGGGATTCGAACCCTCGATCCAGGTTTCCCCAGAAACTTGCTTAGCAGGCAAGCGCTTTAG
Organism: bacterium; assembly: GCA_038135085.1. Lineage (GTDB taxonomy): Bacteria > Babelota > Babeliae > Babelales > CAIQNR01 > CAMCVM01. The sequence continues at coordinate 26,761 of JAYPWJ010000001.1, read as the reverse complement.
ACCACTCAGCCACCTCTCCTCACCTTTTACTTTTATATTAATTTCAAAAAAAGAGGTAAGATGATAAAAAGGATACGCAATTCAGGAGTTTATGCAAGTTTTTGTAAAGGTTTTCTATGGCACTCACTATTAAAGTCAAGGTTATGCCTAATTCAGGCAAGTCCCTATGGCAAATTGATAAGAACGGACAGCTTAAATGTTTTTTAAAAAGTCAGCCAGAAAAAGGAGCAGCCAATAAAGAGCTTATTAAAACCCTTTCAAAATTGCTTCAAATCCCTCAAATGGAAATAGAAATAGCCAGTGGCC
>JAYPWJ010000001.1:21243-26445 GCA_038135085.1 bacterium | reverse complement strand
GAAATAAGCTGATTAAAATTCACACAAACTTAACATTGAATATTTTTTTAGCAAAAGTAGGCATTCCCGACACGCAGAAATCAATTGACGGAAAGATCGATTAGAAGTATCCTAAAACCTTATTCAATAAGGATATTACTATGAAAAAATTATTGCTAACATATTTAATTTTGAGCTCAATCACAACAATATGCGCACTCCAACCAAGAAATCTAAGACAAACACCCCAAGCACAACAAAACTTTATACAAGTATTTTTAAACCAACTTACACTTTTTGAGTGCTCGCCAGAATTTTATACTGCTGACTTAAGACCCCAGTTCAGACGTGATTGGGAAACTATTAGAAATCAACTCAATCAACCTAGACAAACAATAATCAATACCAGAGTAAGAAGATTAGCAACAACCGCAGCTCAAATTTTAGGCAGCTAAGTTGACAAAACTACCCGAATAGGTACTCTTTTCACCATAAAGATAATTTGAAATCTTGCCGGGATGGCGAAATTGGTAGACGCACGGGATTCAAAATCCCGCGGTAGCGATACTGTGCCGGTTCGAGTCCGGCTCCCGGCACCAAACTATTAGTTTATTTTTTGTTAAAATGGAAGGTTACAATGCTTAAAAACGTTACTTTTTTTATACTCTTAAGCTTATGTCCTATGGCTGCATTACAAGCAGGGCAGTATGCACCAAACAATATTATGCAAATTGCTGCAATAATGGTTGTTGCAGTTAATCCTCAAGCAGTTAATAACCCAAATAATAACAATGCTGCAATACAAAACCCAAATATGAATCCTCAACAAGCTGGGGGACAAGCAGTACGCAGAAGACGTCGAGCATAAAACTTTCTTTTTGGGCTTGATCTTTTTAAGCAGAGCAAGTATTCTAAAGATCTCTAAACTAAGACACTTTGACGGAGAGATGGCAGAGTGGTCGATTGCGACGGTCTTGAAAACCGTTATCCGTTAATAGCGGATCGTGGGTTCGAATCCCACTCTCTCCTCCAGTTTCCTTTTAAAACCATCGACTCTTTTAATCCCTTATGTTATGCTCTGTGGCGAATTAATCGTTGAAAAGCAAAGGGATCCATGAAGAAAACAAAACGCTTTCTATTAGACAAACTTGGCAGAGATAAAGCAGAAAAAGTTTTTGCTGATGATGGTTGTAAACTTAAATTTCATATTGTTGAAGATAATGAAGAATACCTTGATGCTTTAACCCAAAAAATGGTTGAAGAGCTCGAAGAAATTTTTGAGTGCGAAACAAAAGAAGAAGTCATTGAAGAGCTTGCTGATTTTGAGGAAGTAATGGCTGCTTTTAAAAAACTTATTAATGTTGAACAAGCAGAAATTGATGCAGCCAGAAAAGAAAAGCATGCAAAAAAAGGTGGATTTGAAAATCGCGTCTATATGGAGTATGTCGACATTCCAGAAGGCACAAAGTCTCACGAATATGTAATGAAAGATCCAGAAAAATACCCAGAAATTATTGAAGAAATAGAACCAAAAAACACAAAATAGGTTTTAGGATGCAGAAAAAAACAGCTGTTTTTGCCCTTTTATTAATCACCTCTTTGCCGCTTGCTGCAGCAGAAGACGGTGAACTTAATCCCATAACAGCCTGCTCTAAAAGAATAGCTGCTTGGGCAAATTATTTGAACACTATGAAAAAGACGCAATTGATTAATTTACCAGAAAAGCTTTATCACACTATCACCAGCCCAGAACAAATGAAACATCATTGCAAAACTGGTGACGCTCAGCTTGTTTGTGGAGCTTTTTGGTGTGGTGCAGGGTGCATGGCTACAAGTTGTTGTTATGCTACCCCAGTAGTTAATAACTGCCTAGGAATCGGTGTAGGATGCTGTGCTGCGGGAGCAGGTCAAACCATACTTTACGCAGAAAATTGCGCTCAATAGCTTTGTTTGGAGTTTTATTGTATACTTTTTTAAAGAATAGTATTTTTTCTTAACTTATAGGGAAACTATGTTAAGTGAGTTTTTTGATACCTTTTTTAGGTATCTCGATCTTTTTGATGATGCTACCTGGACTTATGTTGCAGTTCCTGCAATTTTAATCTTTGGGGTCTACTTTTCTTTTAAGGCCCGCTGGTTTCAGGTAACTCACTTTAAGAAAATAAACGAACTTTTTTTTAGTTTCTTAGCCAAAAAAGAAGGTAAAAAAGAACGTGGTATTCCCGCTCTTAATGCCTTTTTTGCATCAGTTGGTGGTTGCATTGGCATTGGTAATATTGTCAGTGTTTGTACCGCAGTTCAAATTGGTGGCCCCGGTGCAATTTTTTGGATGTGGGTTGCAGCTCTTTTGGGTATGATTGTAAAATATGGTGAAATTTATTTAGGTGTTAAATACCGTATAGATGCTCCAGGCAATCGTTATAGCGGTGGCCCAATGTATTATCTCAAAAAAATAGACCGTACTGGATTGCTTTCAACACTTTTTTGTTTAGCCATGTGTATCTACGGTGTAGAAATTTATATGTTCCGTATTGTAACCCATAGCATTGTAACTGGATGGGGCTGGAACCAATATGCTGTTATTGCAGGCCTGCTTGCATTTATTATACTTTCAGGCAAACGAGGTATTGAAACGGTTGGAAAAGTCAGTAGCGTTTTAATTCCAATTTTCCTTGTCGCATTTATTGGCGTGTGTACTTGGGTTTTTGCAACAAACTTTGGCAGCCTTCTTAATGGGTTTGTAACAATCTTTAAATCAGCTTTTACTGGCCATGCAGCAGTTGGAGCCTTTACCGTTTCTACCATGCTTATCACCATCACCAACGGTATGAAACGTGCCTGCTACACCGGTGATATTGGTATTGGATATGCATCTATTATTCACGCAGAATCTGAAGAAGCAACACCAGAGCGTCAAGCAGCGTTGGGTATTTTTGGAATCTTCTTAGATACCTTTGTGGTTTGCACCTGTACCGTGCTTTTGATTTTAATTACTGGGCTTTGGAACCAAGGGATTCATGAAGATTTAGTGCTGGCAACCGCCCTTGGAAAATACATTCCACACATGAATTTAATCTGGCCATTCTTTGTATTCTTACTTGGTTTTTCATCATTAATTGCCTTTTATGCAGTTGGCAAAAAATCGGCAGAATTTTTGTGGCCCCGCTATGGCAAAATTGGTTACACCATCTACGCAATGGCTTCATTCTTGCTCTTTTCATTTATTGGTGACGAAGCGCATATTATGACGGTGATGTCAGCAGTGGGAGCGGTGCTTTTGCTCATTAATATGTATGGCATGTTACGGTTAAGAAACCACATTTCATTTACACTTAAGAATACAAAAGCATAAAATCTTCCATTTGCACGCAGAACCCTTTAAGCTAAGAGTAATCAATTTTACAATAACAAAGAGGGGTTACCATAATGCGTAGTGAGTCAAAATTTTATTTCTCTTTTTTTTTCTACATTATCAGTGGGTTTAATAGTGCCGTTTGTGCTGACGCGCAAATAGAATCAGCACTCGAACACTACAATCCAAAGATGGCCGAATGTGCTCCACTGTTTCATGCCATTGCAACTCGATCAATTAAAGATGTTAACTTATTAAAAAAAAGCGGTTTAATCATCAGCCCAATTGAGCATGAAGTCCATCGAAAAATAGCTGATTCTGTTCGTAATGCTGATGCTGATATGATACAAACCTTATTTGATTACAAGTATCTTCACCCACGCTACTTTCCCACTCGAAAACTTAAAGCAATTAAAAACCTATCAGCTCAAAAATTAGTTTCTGCACAAAAAGAAATTTGGCTTCAAAAAGCACAAGAAAAAATACGTAAAGCAATCATGAGAAAGTGCACTATTGCAGGAGTAGTTAAAACAGGAGCACCCGCAGGTAAAGCATCAAAAAAAAAGCCTAAAAGAAATGTCCCCAACTGTACCATTTGCAAAAAAGACTTTACCCTTAATCGTATTATAAAAATTTCAGAATACAGTCCAAAAAAACATGAACATAAAAGACGCTATCAATGCCGACATGGCGCTGATTATTTCCATAGCGCGTGCATTGAAACATGGAGTAAAAAATTTGATACATCACGATTTGAATGCCCAGTATGCCACGCACCAATGAAAAAGCAAAGGGATAAAGCATGAAAAAATTACCTACTCTTTTTTTGTTTATTACCAATAGTTTAATTTACACAGCAGAACCACCGCTGCTTCCACCACCACCCCCTCCAAGCACTTTTGCCAAAATGATGGACTCTGCAACAGCGCCGGGAGCAGGAGACCCAGCAGGTGCAGCTGAAAAAGCGCCTGAAACAACCGCATTGCATGAAGCAGTGTTAGAAAATAATTGCGCAGAAGTTAAAAAATTGCTTACACAAGAAAGAGACCAATTCAATGTCAACGTTACCAACAACCAGGGTGAAACGCCGCTCTTTTATGCAACAACTGAAAACATGGTTAAACTGCTACTCAACTATAATGCGGACCCCAAATGGATGAGCAATGGGGGGAAAACACCTCTTGAGCTTTTACGTATGACATACGATGGAGAAAGAGACGCCATGATTGCAGCAATAGAAAAATATATAGCAAGGAAACACCAAGGAACTCCTGAAGTTATGCGTAAAGAATTTAGAAAAAAACAAAAAACTGAAAATGCACGATCGGCAGCCGCTGCTGCTTGCGCAAAAGAGGTCTGCTTTGTTTGCCAAGATGTTTTTACTGACGAAAATCCTTTTCACTGTAAACAGGCACATGGAAGCTTGCACGAAAGTTGCTACAAAGAATATACACAGCATGGTTATGATGCAGCAGGCACCGTCTCAGAAGAAACCGCAAAGAAAGACCAAATTGAAGCTGATGCACTGTTAGCACTTAAAATTGCACTTGCTTTAGAAGACGAAGACCCGGATGGACAAATAGCATAATAAAAAAGCGGACCAATTTGATCCGCTTTTTTATTGCTTTTTACTTAGGCATTACTCACCATCAGGTTCATCTTGATCGGGTGTTGGGTCATCTTGATGTTGTACTCGGTGTTCACCCCCTTCGTGCTGCTCAATCCAACCATCACTAGGACCATCACCTGTGCTTGAACCAGTTCCACCTGTAGCATCATGATGTTCATCACCAAAACCATACTGGTCAGGGTCATTATCAGGATCATTATGATGCTCTGTTATATGAATTGTCGGAATAACATGACCTTCA
>JAYPWJ010000001.1:18302-21233 GCA_038135085.1 bacterium | reverse complement strand
ACTTTTACCCGTTTTGCCTGCCTGATCACCTTGCTCATGTGCTTTACGTTCAGCTTCAGCAGCTTCTGCCGCAGTCATGTGATCCACAGGACCATCACCCCCAAAAAGACCGTTTGCTGAAGATGATGATTGTTTTTCTGCTTCTATTTTTGCTTTAAACTCTGGGTCATAGGTACCAGCAAGGTCAAGCCACGCTTCTAGTTCTGCTTCAGTCGCTACTTTATATTTTACCTGTGTTCCATCAGCAAGAACTCGATCTCCCTGCTCAGGATGCTTTTCCCCCTCAGGTGTTTCTTGATCTCTTCGAGCTTGAGCAGCTTCTAATCTATAACGGGCTTCTAACATTTGGCCAACGGCTTTATCTAATGTTGCTAAATCTTCTGTTCGCCCTTCTTGCGTCAGTAAATCTTTTAATGCCTCAATTCTTTTTTGCGCCTCTTGGGGTGTTTCAGCTTTTTCTAAGAATGCTTGAAGTGCTTTATCAGCTCCAAATTTACCACCTTTCATCTCTTGAAAATTAAGACTATCAATTACTTTTGCCGCTTCAGGGTTCTTAATTCTTAACTGAGCCATTTCTAATACTCTGTCAGCAACTTTATTAAAGCTCTTGATAGACGTTTCAGCATTGCCGAAATCATAATCTAAACCGTTGAGACGTTTTTCTAATGCCGCCTTGAACATTTTAACTATTTTTTCAGCTGCTTTAACTGTTTTTGCATCTTTTAACAGAACCTCCATGCTTGCTTTAAGCGCATCATTATCCGCTTTAAGCCCCTGTTGATCACCTACGTCTACTGTATCAACATTGGCATCAACGGCATCTTGTATTTTTGTTTTTGTACTTTTGTTAGCTTCCCTTCGTGCTTCTGCTTCTGCCTTCTTTTTGGCTGCCTCTTCAGCTTTCTTTTGTTTTTCTTCTTCACGCGCTCTACGTTTTTCTTCTGCTGCCTCTGCCTTCTTTTTGGCCGCCTCTGCCTTCTTCTCGGCCCTGGCCTTTGCATCATTAACTTTCTTTTCAAAAGCGGTTTTGGCTTTTGTAAGATCTGTTGATAGTTCAGACCAGTCAATAGCGGTACCTGTTTTTTCTCCAGCAACCCCCGCTTCATTTAACGGTTGGGCTTCATTTACCGCTTGAGTCAACGCATCATAAACCTTCTGCTCCAATGCATTCTTTTGATCATCAGTCATATTAAGTTCTTTAAGTTTACGTTTGAACTCTTTTTGTATCGTTTTTATAACATCTTGAGCATCTTTTGTTGTTTTTGTTTTTTCAGAGTCTAATAGTAACCATTTAATATCTCTTTCAGCATCTTTACTGTTAAATTCACCTGTAGAACTCAGTGTTTCATCAATAATATCTTTTGCTTTTTGTTTTGCAGTTTTATTCATTTCTCTTTCAGCTGCTTCTCGTGCGGCCTTTTCTTCCGCTTCTTTCCGCTTTTGTTCTGCTTCTTCTGCTGCTTTTTGTATTGCTTCCTGATGAGCTTTTCTATCAGCTTCTCTTTGTGCGTCTCTTGTTGCTTTTTCTTTTTTATAGTCTGTTAAAACAGTATTCCAAATACCTTCTTCACCTTCATCAGTAGCTTTTTCTTGTAATGCCGTTTCAATAAATGATTCAAAGAGCCCCTCAACAGAATAAGGAAGCACTACCCCACGTACACTGTCCCGTGCCATTTGTTTTTTCAGGGCCGTTTCTAACGCCTTAACCGCACCTTTTGCATCTTCTAATGTTGTTTGTTGGTCTAAAAGAGCTTTAATTGCTTCTTGCACTCTTTCACGTCTTTCTTTATCTTCACGGTCCCCTCCCAACATAATACTATGCAATGTACCATGGAACTTTTCTCCGGCATTAAACTCCGTTGCTAAAGCATCTTTTACAATTTTTTGTGCTTGGCTTTTTGTTGATCCCAGCTGTGCAACTTCTACACTATGACTCCATACATCAGGATGATCTATCGCTTCATTAGCGATTTGCGCACCAAGAGCCGTTTCAAAAATTTCTTGAGCAACTTCAGGTTTTTCAACCCCAGCTTTTTTATCCTTTTTAATCTGTTTTGCTAGCGCTTTTTTTAATGCATCAACAGCTGCTTCTGCTGCATCGGTGCTTTTTTGCTTATTAAGAAAATCTTTAAGTTCTCTGTTGAGTGTATCTTGTATACTTGCGGAATTACTACTATCGGATATATCGTGCTGTGTAACCCTACCACTTCTATCAGTTGTAGATTTAAAACTTTTCTGCCCCAAAACATCTTTTACAATTTTTTGTGCTTCTTCTACTATCTTTTTTCTTTCAGAACGAGAAAGCGCATTCAACCCTTGAAATGAAACACCTAATACTAAAAACCCAAGAATAAATAGTTTTTTCTTCATCACGAAACCTCCTTTTTTCCATTATATAGAATTAAGGATAACCCATTAGAGAGATGATTTTCAAGGGTTTTTTATAAAAAATTGAGTTGGAGCTTATTTTTGGAGATTTTCCCACTCATCAAGCGCAGCCTTAAGCTCGTCTTCTTTAAGAGTAAGCTTTTTTTGAGCAGTTTCAAATTGAGCCGTTCCATAGTCTAGATCTGCAAATGAAGCGCTCACTTTTGCAACATCAGATTCCAATTTTGCAATAAGTCGTTCCAATTTTTGGAGCTTCTTTTTTGCTTCAAATTGACTCTTTTGCGCTGTTGCTTGTTTTTGTTGTACAGGCACTTTTTGAGTTGTTTTTGAAATACCAAGAAGTGCATCCCGCTCAGCTTTTTGCTGCAAATATGAATCGTAGTTGCCAAAGTAACTTTCAATGCCGGTTGGCGTAAGTTCAAGCACTCGTGTGGCAAGCTTATTTACAAAATCATGATCGTGAGAAACAAAGAGCACCGTCCCATCAAACTGTTTTAATGCTTGGTACAGAATCTCTTTTGATTGAATATCCAAGTGGTTGGT
>JAYPWJ010000001.1:12738-18292 GCA_038135085.1 bacterium | reverse complement strand
TTGGTTGGTTCATCAAGTAATAAAAAGTTGGCGTCTTGCAAAAGAACCTTTACCATACTGACTCGGTTACGTTCACCACCACTTAACACTTTAGTCTTTTTAATTACCTCATCGCGTGAAAAAAGAAAGGAACCTAGAAAGGTTCTAATCTGCTGTTCCGTTTTATTGTACGTGTTATCAAGCACTTCTTGCAGCACACTTTTTTTAGGATCAAGCACTTTGTGTTGCTCTTGTTCAAAAATTGTTGTTTGCACATTGTGCCCAAAATGAATGGTACCGGTTTGTGGTTTGTAATTACCACAAAGCACATTAAAGAGCGTTGTTTTACCCACACCATTTGGCGCAATTACGGCCACTTTTTGCCCACGTTCAATTTGGAAACTGACATTTTTAAAAATCTGTTTGGTTCCAAACGCATAAGAAATATCACGAACCTCAAGCACTACCCTGCCAGACCGTTGGGTATTTGCAAAACTAAAGTGAACCGATTTTGCACTCTGTGGAAGTTCAATCTTTTCCATTTTATCAAGCGAACGTGCAATGCTTTTTGCCTGCTTTGCTTTTGACGCCTTTGCCCGGAAACGATCAACCAAGCGCTCTTTACGTTTTATTTCTTTTTGTTGTTGCACAAACGCAGACTGCAACCCTTCAAGCGCATGTTCTTTTTGTTCTTCATAATCAGTGTAGTTGCCTTGGTACAAAGACCCTTGGCCACGGTCAAGTTCAAAAATTTTAGTACACAGCCGATCTAAAAAGTAACGGTCGTGACTGACAATTAAAAACCCAAAACCGGCCTCTTTTAAAAAATTTAAAAACCAATCTTTTGCGACAATATCTAAGTGGTTGGTTGGTTCATCAAACAGATAAAAATCAGCATCTTGTAATAAAAGTTTTGCGAGCACAATACGCATCTGCCAGCCAACGCTCAAACTAGTAACAGGCTCTTCAAGCTGCGCTTCTTTAAAACCTAACCCTTGTAACACTTTTTTAGTGTGTCGGACCGCTTGATCAATATGAAGCTCTCCAAGACGTTCCATAATGTCACCGTATTCATGCACTGCATCAGCATCACCTGCTGCCACTTGTGGCTCTAATTGGTGTGCACGTTGACGCAAAGGCCCAATACCCTTATACGCACTTAATGCTTCTTCTAAAATTGATTGAGTACTATTAAGCACTACTTCTTGCGGCATATAGGCAATACGACATTTACCGGCAACAGAAATACTACCACCATCAAGGGCAAGGCCTTGCGCAATCGCTTTTAATAATGTTGTTTTACCTGTCCCGTTTCTCCCCACTAACCCTATTCTATCGGTATCAGCGATTGTGAGATTAAGATGATCAAAAACCTTTTGAGATCCAAATGAAAGACAGAGATTATTAAGTTGAATCACCTAGCGTCTTCTTTGACCAAAGAGGCGTAACAAATGGATGAACAAATTAATAAAATCAAGGTATAAAGTAAGCGAACCGATAATAGCAAACTTACTTTTTGTTTCTGGGTCAATAAGTTCATTTTGCGCAATACGTTTAATTTTTTGAACATCGTACGCAGTCAGTAAGGTAAAAAGACCAACGGCAATTAATGAGATATAATAGTTCATCACCGGGCTTTGGAACCACATATTGGTAAACATCGCAATGATCAAACCAAACAGACCCATCACCAAAAAACTTCCCATTGAACTTAAATCAGCTTTGGTAAAGTACCCGTACAATGCCATTGATAAAAATGTTCCTGCAGTAATTGCAAAGGCAAGGTAAATTGAAGCCATGGTGTACAAATAAAAATAAATTGAAAAAGTTACTCCAGAAATTGCTGAGTAAGCTAAAAATGAAACTAACGCAGTTGCATATGCCCTGTGAGCAATACGCCATGACAAAAAGAATACCAACCCAAGTTGTGCAAGAAGAAGCACAAACACAAGTGGTGAGTTCATAATTGTATTAAAAACTGTTGGAGTAGCTGAAACCCAATACGCAACACCAGCGGTGATGCCAAGAGCGACTGCCATCCACCCATATACTTTGTACATAAAGTCACGAACATCGGTTGTGACGGTGCGATAATCTTCGTTCCACATCATCTGGCCTTTCAAAGTTAAAGGTTTATTATACCCTCTCCAATTCAGCCAATTTTACCATTTTACAGCCCCCAAGGCAACTACTCCTCATCACCCCCAGATAAACAGGTAGTATAATGAAAATGAGACCCTTCACCCTTTTGCTGATGTTCAGCCTTTATATGAATTTTTAATGCTACAGTAGTATCAAGATATTTTTGTGGATCAAACCGTTTTAGACAAATACTACACACCTGACGTGCTATACGTGGATTTTTAATACTCAGAGTTGATTTATCTGTTTCAAAAGCATAACAAGGCATAGTACAACTCACTAATAACAACAAAACAAAACGAATCATTTTTCCCCTTTCTTAAAGTTGTAATTATTGATATTTAAAAAGCGCTGGGCCTAAAAGATGAGGCTGCTTATGATAATGTAAGGAAAACACCAAGTTTAATACTTCTTTGGCCTTTTTTACTGAAGCTGATTCTGCCTGTCCCTCTCTGCAAACCCTCTCTTTAGGATGCTTGTCTAAATAATGAGTACAAAAAATCTGCTCAATCGACCAACCTGAAACACACTCTAGTTCTTTTTTACAAAGCCCGCATGTTACCTGCCCAGAAGAGTTTTTAGAAAAATTAAGATCACCACCACTTTCACCTGCATAGGAAATAAAGCTTTGACATAAAATGAATAACCAAACAAAAGTCACCATCGCCCTCCCTAGTAAGCTCAGTCTATTTAGTTGATTTTGAGCACTGAGTGTAGTACAAACAAAAGAAAGTTGTCTAGAAAAGGAGAAAAGATGTCTAGAATTGTTCGACCATTTTTAACCGTCGTAACGTTTTTACTATGTGCAAACTTTGGTTCACAAGAAGAAAGCATGACTGGGCGTGAAAAACCAAAAATAAATTTTTATGGAACATTAACCGACACCGCAGGCAAAAGCTATAAAGTGCAAAATATTAATATATCAGGGCTTTATAAACAGATTCCTGTATACCAAAAACCAGAGAACAAAGAGACCGACCCGAACATCAACATTACACGAATAGATTTTGCAGAAGTTTATTCGATTCATGTACCACACCCAAATGTACTTTTAGTTTATAACAATCGGCAGTACATCGAAATTGTAATTACATCAAAAGATATCAAAAAAACAAAAGACACTTATATCATCGAACGCTCTAAACGAGTTATTTGCGATCAAGTTAATACTGCAGGTCCAATTGAAAAAGATCTTTCATTCCAAGCAGTTGATACGCTCGTGTTTGAAGGACATAAAACTCCTGCACCTGAACCTGAAGTTGAAAAGAAACCAGCATCACACGGATAAAGGGGATAGATTTTTTCCCCTTTTATGCTATATCTTAAGAGGTCATTTTTGAAAAGAAAACTTCTTGCCAAAAGGAAATAGCATGGCTGTAATGATAACGAATGATAACGTTGAACAAGAGATTAACCAATCTAGTCTACCAGTAGTACTTGATGTCTATGCAACTTGGTGTGGACCATGTCAGCAAATGATGCCTATCTTTGACGAACTTGAAAAAGAACTTGGAGATAAAGCTAAATTTGCAAAACTCAATGTTGATGAAGCACGCGAGCTTTCTATTAAATACGGTATTACTTCAGTCCCAACATTTGTATTTATTAGAGACGGTGAAATCAAATACAAACAAGACAGCATCATTTCTAAAGAAGATCTTAAAAATAAGATTGAAGAGTTAATAGGATAACTCTCTATGTATTTTTATCGATTAAAAAAAGGGTTAACTCTCTTTTCTTTATTGGTTTTTTTGTGTGTTAGTGCTTTAGCAAGCCCACCACGTAGCCCTGCGCCGGTATTTGTTGTTTCACCACAAGATTTTTCAAAAGTAAACCGTTGTAAAAAACCGGTATTATTAGATGTACACGCTTCATGGTGCCCCTTATCTCAAAAGATGAAGTCGGTATTTAATGAAGCCGCACACAAGTTTAAATCGATTCGATTTGCAAAAATTTTAATCGATAATTTTGAAGATACAGATGCAACAATCGCGTTTATTAAAAAAACTTATAAAGTTTCTATTGGGTGGGCACCCACATTATTATTTATTAAGGATGGAAAGGTTGTTGCAACACTTCAAGAAGGTATGGATCTCAAAACATTGACCAACAAACTCAATCAACTTTTAAAGAGTTGCTAAGAGGTTTTGTATTGCGGGTTATGCTTGACTTTGGGTTTTGCTTAGTTATAATGGTGGCACTATCAGCTCGCTAGTTTGAGCATTCATTAAAAGGGAAGATAGTATTGAAGAGTATTTACAACATATTATAATTATCCAATACTATTGGGGTTTTTTATATGAAAAAACTATTTTTAGCATTAGTTGCAGCATTTGCAGTTACTGCAAACGTTTCAGCAAAAGAACTTACTATCCAAAATGATTTTGGTAGTGACATCAGTGTTAAAATCACTTACTGCCGTGGTACTAAAGTAACTAAATTTGTTCACTTTAACCACGAATTGAACCTTTCTTTGGAAGAAATGGTAGAAGCAGTTATTGACCTTGCAAAAACTAAAAAAATTAGATTGCAAGAAATGGTTATTGAAAGCAACAAAGAAATCATTAAAATAGTTTTCAAAGATAACAAAATTAAGTTGCCTGCAACTATTGTTATTAAAGAAGACGGTGTGTTCAACAACGGCGTTAAGTTCGAAGAACACAAAGACCGTAAAGTAACTAAAAAAGCTGTTGTTGCTGCTCTTGCAAAAAAACAACTTGAAGTTGCAGAAGTAGAAGTAACTGCTGCTGCGTAAGCTCAAAGCTTTAAGCTGATAGGTTTAAAGGGTTTCAGGATGTTACGTCCTGAAGCCCTTTTTTACTGCCCAAAATTTGACAGAGGGTGTTATATCTATACACTTGACCCAGTTATTTTAATCTCATAGAGGTAAAGGATTCAATTATGAAAAAATTATTAACTGTAAGTTTAATTGCATTTGGACTTTTAAATGCAAAAACAGTTACCATTCAAGAGCAAATTGATTCATTAAAAGAAAGTAAACAACCAACCATAGTTAAGGTAACTGCAAGCTGGTGTGGCCCCTGCCGCCGCATGGAACCTGTAATGGACAAAGTAAAGGTAACTTTTAAAGATAAAGTTGATTTTAAAGAGTTTGCTGTTGAAAACCTTATGAAAGGTAACGACGAAGGTATTGCGGCACTTAAAAAGGCATTTGATATTGATATCACCAGTATCCCAACCTTTCTACTCTTTAAAGATGGAAAACTAGTAAAAATGCTTATTGCTTCACGCAATGAAAAAAACCTTACAGAATGGCTTAACAAGTTACTTGATACCAAAACAGAAGAACTTCTTAAAGAAAAAATGGAAGATATGCCAGAAATACCTCGGCAAAGCAAAAAAGATTTGATTCAAAATAAAAAAGAAATGGAAATGCTTAAAGAGTTTTTAACTAATCCAACAAAACAAAATA
>JAYPWJ010000001.1:538-12728 GCA_038135085.1 bacterium | reverse complement strand
CTTAAAGCCTCAATTGAAGCAATTGATAAAGTGCTTACTATGGATTTAAAAGACATGCCTGGCGCACCAAGTAAAGAAGAATTTTTAAAAGCAAAAGAAGAAACAGAAAACTTAATTATGTTTATTGAAAACCCAGTAAAACATAAAGAACTTCACGCAAAAATTCTCAAAACTGAGCTGTTTGCTAACATTGATCAGAGCATTGAAGCTTTAAACAAACTCATTGAATCAGCAGAGTAAACTTAATCTTCTACAATCTCAATTTCGACTGGAACTTTACCATCTGGAACTGCTAGAACAGGATTTACAAGTACTGTAAAATGCCCATCGGCAAGTGGTTCCACTTGGTTAAGTGCTCTCGCACGCGAAAACCGAAACGCAATCAAATCAAATTGATTTGCTATCTCAATTTTACGTGCTTCAGGATCAAAACATAAAGTACGAACAAAAAGATCTTTAAGCCAAAGGGCTGAACTGTTGAGCCTTAGTTTTTGAGGTTCTCTACGGTCACTCCTTAAGTGAACATCTGTTTCCAGCACACGTGCTTTATAGTTTCTTTTATAAAAATCATTAAGACCAAACATAGCTTCTGCTAGAGTTCTATAGGGAATAGCATCTGCATCTGTTCCAGGAACAAAAACCTCGTAATTTTCATACGTAATTGTGCCCTGCAGGTCAATCACAACATCCCCAAAAGCACGCTGAGAAGGAGGCATTAACTCTTCAAGTTGCTCACTAGTTCTTGCCTGTGAATAATCTACTTGTTCTGCTGCACCCGCACCATCGCCGGCAGCATCACCAGCAGCATCATCACTTGGTTGTTGATAACCAGGAATCTGATGTGGCGGTGTTTCTGGAACATAATAACTATCTGGTGGAGTTAGAGGATCGAACATATCATCATCAGACTGTTCTGGTGTTGCGGGAACTAAAATTTCTTTAGCTTTTGGCTTAAAAGCTTCCCATCCTGCATATTCATACAATGGTAGTTGTTCTACTCTTCTTCTTTTAAAATCCCGTTCTGCCCCATTAAGTACAACTGCACCACAAAGAGCAACAAAAATGAACAATAATTTTTTCATGAAATATCCTTTTAAATTCTCCCAATAACCTCTTCTATTAAAGAATACCACATGCTCAAAGATTTTCAAAAGGCGTAAGAAATAAGCTTATTTTTTGTCTTGAATCTCAACCCCAAGATCAATCAATTGATCTCTGAGCTTATCGGCAGTTGCCCAATCTTTTGCCTTGCGAGCCTCATTACGCTTATCAATAAGCTCCTGAATTTCTGGTGTAATAGGTACAACCTTTTCTGGCAATGGTTCAAGACTAAGCCCAAGCACATTTTGTAAGAATGATTTCACCACACAAAGCTGATCACCCAAATTATCCAAGTACTCAAACACTACGCCAATTGCACCAACAGTGTTTAAGTCATCTTGTAAAAAATCTATCATTTTACACAGTACCGGGTTTTCAATAGAACATTCCGCTGAAAGGTTTGCTGCACATTTTTTATGATCAAATGCTTTACATAGTTTACGATAGGCCTTTTCAGCCGCTTCTAATTCTTGATATGAAAAATCGAGCGGCGTGCGATAGTGGTGCTTTAAAATATAAAAACGCACTACCATAGGGTCAAATTTTTCAAAAACATCTCGTAAGGTAAAAAAGTTGCCCAATGATTTTGACATCTTTTCTTTATCAACCTGCACAAACGCAACATGCATCCAGTTTTTGCAGAATGGTTTGCCGGTCAGCGCTTCTGATTGTGCACGTTCGTTTTCATGATGAGGAAAAATCAAATCCATACCACCACTATGCAAACTAATGGTATCGCCTAAAAATTTATTTGCCATTGCAGAACATTCAATGTGCCATCCTGGACGACCAAAACCCCACGGACTCTTCCAAAAAGTTCCTTCTTTTTCGCCCTTCCACAATGCAAAATCAAGTGGATCTCTTTTTTTATCATTCACTTGCACGCGTGCGCCTGCTTGCAAATCATCAAGGTTCCGTTTTGAAAGTTGTCCGTAACCATCAAAGCTTTTCACACTAAAGTAAACATCCCCATCAACTTGATAGGCATGCCCTTTTTCAATGAGCCCTTCAATGAATTTAATAATATCATCAATTACTTCAGTTGCGCGTGGCTGATGATCAGGAAATAAACAATTAAGTGATTCCATATCTTCAAGATAGGCAGTAATAAATTTGTCGGCTAACTCTTTGTATCGAAACTTATCACCAAACTGTTCCTGCGCTCGATCTAATAATTTATCATCGATATCAGTAAAATTTCGACAATAAATTACCTCTTTGTTTTGAGATTTTAAAAACCGATATAAAACATCAAAAAGCACATAACATCGACCATGACCGACGTGTGCATAGTCATATGGTGTTACTCCACATGCGTAAAAGGTAACTTTTTCATCACTTACCGTTTCTTTTTTTCCGGTCAACGTATTGTTCAATGTAATCATAATGGACCACCAATAACTTCTTTAAAAGCCTGTACAAAAGCTTTTACAATTTGATGTTTTGCAGGACTAGTCAATTTCTCAAAAAATAGTATTCTAAGACCTTATCCTACCATGGGTTTTGAAAATTACCAGAGAGAAATGAAAGCCTGCAGGAGCTCGTACATGACCACAGTAACGCAAAGATTTTGGCAGCTACTCGTTTGTTTGATGATTAACGGAGTAGCTGTTTGTGACATAAAAGCAGAGACTAATGAGGCGGGTTACACAACCCCCCGCATTAAAAATATTATTGTAACCGGTTCTAAAACTTTCCCGGATGCTACTATTAAAAGTAAGCTTCCTTACCACATAGGAGAACGCTTTTTAGCAGGAAAAAGTAATGATGCAATCTTAAATATTTATGAACTCGGACATTTCAAGCAAATTGAAATCAAAACAGAAACTCTAACCCAGAAAACTATTAATTTACACGTTGTTTTAAAAGAAAAACCTTCGCTTAAAGAAGTTATTCTTGTTGGGAACAAACATCTTTCTAAAAAAGAAATTTGCAAGAAGATCGATTTTGAAAAGATCCCAGCAGCAGAAGAAAAAGAACTTCAACGATTGGGCAGAATCATTAAAGCTGGCTACGCTGAAAAGGGTTACCACTTTGTTAAAGTAACACTCAGCATGAAAGAAAAAGATGGCCAAGCAGTGGCAACTTTTACCATTGACGAAGGACCAAAATCAGTTCTAAAACGGGTACGCTTTGATGGTAACAAACATTTTCATGACAAAAAACTGCGCGCACTTCTGTTTACCCGTGAAGATTGGTTGCTTTCTCCACTTGACCGTTCAGGAACCTACCATCCGTTAGCAGTTGAACAAGATAAATTAACACTTGAAAACTTCTTTCAAAGCAACGGATATCTCAATGCCCGTGTCCCAGAGGCTGATGTTTCTTTTAGTGACAATAAAGAAGAAGTAAACGTGACCTTCAAAATACATGAAGGTGATTTTTATACAGTCGATAAAGTAGTTGCTCCGGGTAATGACATTTATACAGAAAAACAGATTCTTGCCACACTCCCACTCAGAAAGGGAATGCCCTATTCACGGGAACTCATTCGTCTTTCCATTGAACGAATTAAAACATTATGGGGTGACAAGGGGTATATTTACGCTGATGTAGAACCATCAATTCAACCAAATGAAAAAACAAAAACGGTAGAACTTGGTTTTTATTCAGATCTTGGTAACAAAGTTCATTTGAATCGTATTAATATTTTTGGAAATAAAAAGACACGAGATAAAGTGATTCGTCGTCAGTTCCTACTTGATGAAGGTGATCTACTCACAACAACTCACCTTGAAGCTTCTAAGAATAGAGTTTCTGGTCTTGTCTATTTTGATCCTAAAGTTGGTGTTAACTGGAAAATTAATCGTATTGATGAAGATCTCGCAGATATTGACGTTATGCTCAAAGAAGTAAAAACAGGACGATTTGAATTTAAAATAACCTACGGCGGTTCACCAAATTCACTTTCATCTTCAAGCTCTGGAATTGCTGGTGAAGTTCAGGTAACTGAGCGAAACCTTTTTGGTCAAGGGATGATTACCCACTTTAACAGTCGTATTGGTCAGGACGAGCGAGCATTTTCTGGTGGATTTACACAACCATGGCTCTTTGACCGTCCAATTAATTTTGGGTTCAATGGCCATTATGCGCAAACCGGATATGATGAACTCCGCAAAGTGGTAAACCAAGTTCAAGAACGTCGTGCTGGCGGACTTGCGCACTTAGGCTTTATTGCCGAACGACTTGGGTATACCATGTTCAACATTCAAACTGGAATTGAATCATTACATTATTTTAGTGATTCCCTTGATGGTACACAAAAAGTTGGTCCAGAAGCATCTATTACGGGAAGCACAACGATAAAAGATGAGTACCAAAGTATTCTTTCAAATCGATTCAAAAGTGGTAAGTTTGCATTTGTACAACTTGATATTGGACAAGATACTCGCAACCACCACACCCATATTTCACAAGGCTATAAGTGGAACCTTTCAACCAATGTTGGTATCCCGAGTTTTGGTGATACCTTTGGATTCTATAAAGTCCAATTTGATGGCCACTATTATACTTCACTAATCAACGACACCGATTTGGTACTTCACTTACACGGGCACGCTGGACACATAAATGCATTTAAAGGCAACACTGTTCCATTTAGAGAGCTTTATAATGTTGGCGGACAGGCAAGCATCCGTGGCTTCTTATTCGGGCAAGTAGGGCCAATGTGGTACCACCCTGACCTGATTGAAGATGAAGGTTGGCAAGGTGAAGCAATCGGTGCAAAAAGTGCCGCGTTCTTTAATGTTGAATTGATCTTTCCACTGACAGAAGATTTAAGTATGAAAGGTGTTGTATTTTATGACGGTGGTGCTGGTTGGAACACACCAAACACTTCAAACATTCCGGCTGAACACCTTAAAAATGATAAATTTGATTATCGTCATTCTATTGGACTTGGACTCCGCATGCTTCATCCACAACCAATTCGTATTGACTGGGGCTTCAAGCTAGATAAACGAAATGGTGAAAAAGCAAGCGAAGTTAGCTTCTCTTCTTACTATGATTTCTAAGTAAAAAAAATGACTCCTGGATAGAAGACTACCCAGGAGTCATTACACTCTCTTAATTAATAAACTAGAATCTATAAGATCTTACTTTTGAAGAACTTTTTTTCTTTGGAGCTTGAGCAGCTTTTTTATGGCTCATGATCCCTGCATCATGGTGCTCATTACGACGAGCTGCGCTCTTTGCTTTCTTTACTTCACGTTTTTGACGCGCTGCCGCTTTTTCTGCTTTGTGTTTCATTTCTTTTGCTGAAGGCGCCTTAGCTTTTTTCTTTTTTTTATTCTTTGCTTTCTTATATTTTTGTTTTTTGTCGCTGCTAGTTTCAACATCATGGCGTTCTTGGTGCCGAGCTTTGTTATGAGCTTTTTTATATTTCTTTTCTTTTTTATGCTTTTTAGCTTTGCCTTTTACACCAGATCTTTTACCAGCTTTTGCTTCAGCTTTAGCTTTTTTACGTTTTGCTTTTTTTGCTTGAGCTTCTCTTTCTTTACGTGCCTTGCGCGCTTCTTTTGATTCACTCGGTTTTGCTGGTTTATCTTCTTTTACTTTGATACCCGCACGCGCAGCTGCTTTATGCATTTTTTGTTCAGATTCACGAGCTTCTTTTCTATCATGACGAGCTTCACCTAATAAATCATCTGCTAGATCACGAAGCTCATCTGCTGCTGCGTTACTATACCCTAGAAAATCTGCTCGTAGTCGGTCTTCTCTTTTAGCTCTTTCAGTACTTTCTGGGCTAGCACTTCTGAGTTCACGTTCAGCTAAGCGTGATTCATTTACTTTTCTTTGTTCACCTGCAGTCAATTTGCCTTTACGTTTTTTATTATTCTTTTCAACACGCTTTGCTTGCTCTTTCAAGCGACGAGCTTTACCTTCTTTTTCTGCTGCTTTATCTTTTGCTACAGATACTTCAGAGCGGTACTGAGCAACTTCAACTTTAGCTGCCGCTCTTTCACGAGCCTTTTGGGCTTCTGTTTTCTTTACCTTTTTGCTACTTGAATCATAGCGCATTGATTGGCCACGTTCTTTTCTATTTTTACGCGAGCCAGGATGAATCACCGTTTCTTTTGCTGGTGCTTCAACTTTTACTTTCTTGCCGCTCTTTAAATAATTGCTTTCTTGAGAAAACGGTCTATACCGAGCAAAAGCAATCCCCGGGAGCGCTAAAACGAGCACTGCGAGCATTATTGACTTTTTCATTAAAAGATCTCCTTCCTTGGAACTCATTAATTTTTCTTACTCATATCACAGATTCTAGTCAGGAACCGCGACTAAAATCAACCTTTTTTATTTTTACAACAGAAAAGCAAACTTTGATACTCTTTCAATACCTTTTTTATAAAAATCTTTGCTTTTCCTTTACCTACAGAGCTATGGTAGGCAAATAAGAAAATTTGTGCCAAAAAAACAGGGTAACTATGAAAAAAAAATCTTTTATCGCACTCTTTATCGGATTTCATATCTGTTTTATTGCACTCAAAATACACAAACAAAGCAGCTTTATAAAACTCTCATATGAAAAGCAACATCTTGAAACTGAATGTCAAAAACTTAAAAACCGTAAACAGGAACTAACCACAACACTTTATACACTCAAAAAACCCTCATCAATTAAACAATTTGCTACAACAACACTCAATATGGAACCACTTAACCTTAAACAAGTCAAAAGGATGCATACCACATGAACGCCGTCTATAAACTGCGGACTGTTTTTATTTTTTTTATTTTTCTTTCTCTTTTTTCGGTTGCACTTATCAATCTATTTTCGCTCCAGATTAGACAAAACAGCTATTTTGTAGATCTTGGCAACAAACAATATCATGTTAATGTAACCAACTACCCGCCACGCGCAACCATTATTGACCGTAACGATAAACCACTTGCGCTTAATAAAGATAGTTTGGCCGCATTTATTTTACCGCACGAGGTAACAGAGCCAGAAAAGTTGAAACGATTTTTGAAAAGATATTTTCCTGCGGCAAACAAACGATGGGAAAAAAACCCAAAGAGTCGCTTTTTATATGTAAAACGTAAAGCATCACCTGAAGAACTAGAAACCATTAAAGCAAGTGATCTTGATGATATTAAATTCTTAACAGAACCAAGCCGATACTACCCCCTTGAAGCAGCAGGCAGCATTACAGGCATCACCAACATTGATAATATCGGACTTTTTGGCATTGAGCTTCAATTTAATGAAGGGCTTGCAGGCACTCCAACAACCACTAAGCTTCAGAAAGATGCCCGCTCAGGCCATTTCTATTTTTCAAAAGAAACCACAAAAGAAGGCGGAATGGGAAAACCTGTTAAACTCACAATCGATCACGACCTTCAATTCCTGGTGCATGAAGAGTTAACAGCACGAGCAGAACAGTTTTCTGTTAAAGAAGGAGCTGCGGTTGTTTTAAACCCAGATAATGGTGATATTTTGGCAATGGCTACCTACCCAACCTTCGATCCAAACAATACAAGCACACTCAAACAAGTAACCACCAAAAATACTGCCGTTACTGAAAGTTATGAATTTGGTTCAGCCTTAAAAGCATTTGCCGCGCTTGCAGCACTGGAGGAAGGGGTGGTAACCCCCGATGAAGAAATTGATTGTGAAAATACAAAAACAGCCTATGTTGATGGTAGAAGAATTAATAACTGGGAAGCAAAAGGAATTTTGAGTTTTGAAGAAGTTATCACTCGTTCCAATAATATTGGAATTGCTAAAGTTGCAAAACGGCTTGATACGGCTCTTTATGACCATTACAAAAAGTTAGGCTTTGGCAGCAAGACTGGTATTTCATTCCCTGGTGAGCAAGCAGGATTTATTAATCCACCAGACAAATGGTCAAAGCAATCAATTATTTCACTTTCCTATGGTTATGAAATTACCACCACCCTGTTACGCTTAACAAGCGCCTTTTCCGTCTTTACTAACGGTGGCTACCGCATTGAACCTCGCCTCATTCTAGAACCTGAACAGTACCAAAAACAACCCGAGAAAATCTATTCAGACGAAAGTATCGAACTCATGAGAGATATTCTTCATAAAACAACTTCTAAAAAAGGAACTGCAAAATACGCTGCCATTCATGGGTACAAAACACTTGGCAAAACAAGCACTGCAAACCTTATTGTAGACGGACTTTATGATGAAAGTAAAAACCTTTATGGCTTTGTGGGCATTATTGAAAAAGGCGAATACAAACGTGTTATTGGATGTTTCTTAAAAGAATCACCACGCAAAAACCTTTTTGCCTCAACAGTGGCCGCACCACTTTTTAGAAAAATTGTAGAAAAATTACTTATTCACGCAAATGTTATTGCAGGAGATAATGATGGAGATCATCATACCAGCAACCGTACCAGCTGAAAAACAGGAACTATACAAAAAAAATTATAGCACGATCACCAAAGAAAGGGGAAAGCTTTTACTGTTTGCTGCTGACCAAAAAATGGAACATTTAAATGAAGATTTTTTTGGGCCGGGGCTTGCTCCTGAAATTAATAACCCAGAGCATGTTTTTACCATTGCAACAGAAAGTAACATTGGCGTTTTTGCAGCCCACCTTGGGTTAATTAGTCGCTATGCAAGCCAATACCCCAAAGTAAATTACCTTCCTAAACTTGATGGTAAAACAAATCTTTCACCAGGAGAACCATATTCACAACAGCTCTGGACGGTCAACGATGCAATTACCGTTGCACAAAATGCAAAGGTGAATGTTTGTGGTGTAGGATATACCGTTTACGTCGGAAGTGAGTATGAACGAGAAATGCTAACTGAAGCAGCAACCATTGTGAAAAATGCACACGCACAAGGCCTGCTTGCAATCTTATGGATGTACCCACGGGGTAAACAAATTACCAACCAACTAGATGCAAATCTTATTGCCGGGGCAGCCGGCTTAGGAGCAAGTTTAGGTGCCGATTTTGTAAAAGTAAACGAACCAGAAACTGGACCTGCCGCACTTGTGCAAGCAGTGCAAGCAGCGGGCAATACAAAAGTATTGGTCTCGGGCGGTGCCGCAATTGAGCCAGAAAAATGTATTGAACGTGTTAAACAACAACTGACTCAAGGGCACGTTGCAGGAGTCGCTGTTGGGCGTAATATTTTTCAACATCCATTAAATCAAGCGATCACCATTGCCAATCAATTAGCCACGCTTGTATACGAATAAAATGATAAAAATGTGCCACTCTTGTGTTTATAGTCCAGACATTCTAAGATCAAACCAAATGTACTTACAAAAAAGGAAGAACATATGAAAAAGCTGTTTATTTTAGGACTGCTTGCAACAGGCTTTATCCAAGCAGAAATCCAAACCGAAAAAACCAGCCAATCTTTTTTATTCACTCGACCAATCTTTAACAATATCCCTGCTCATACAAGCTTTTGGCACGATTCTTGGTTTGATATTGATAAAAAAAGCGCTTTCCAAATCAGTTCAAGTTTTCAGCGCTCTTTTAATTCGGAAAAACTTAAACGGTATTTCTTAATGGCCGAGCGGGATAAATTAATTGTCCGTGGTAGTGCGCACGGAAGTTTTGCAAATACTGATACTGACGTTCGCGCTGAATGGTTGGGGCTTCCTAATGATTTTCAGGGAACACTCGCTATTGCACCAGAACAATGGCAACTCTGTTGGAATTTAAGTGCCCGCCGATCTTTACCAAAACTTTTTAATTCAGATTTTTTTGATAGAATGTGGGCGTTTATTGATATTCCGGTGGTCATTATGCGCAATGACATGAACTTTAAACAAGAAGCTGTTACAGGCGCTGCAGCAGCAACCGTTGCCGTACGTGATATTGAAACCGCGTTTCAAAACACTGAATGGAAATACCAAAAAATGAAAACAACCGGAATTTCTGCAACACGCCTAGGGCAAGTACGCCTTGGGTTTGGAAAAACATTTATCTCTGATGGACGCGCACTTGCAGCAACCTATTCAGCATTAACACTTCCAACCTGCGCAAAACAAAACAATCAATACATTTTCCAGCCTCAAGCAGGGTACAATGGCCATTTTGGTATTATTTGGGGCGCTAATTTTCAACTCCCACTAACCCGATCAACTGATAAAAATACAACCGCCCTCTTTTTAGAATTTGAAAATACTTACTTAGTACGTAACGACCAGTACCGAACTTTTGATTTAAAAAACAAAGAATGGAGCCGCTTTTTATTAATGCGCCTTAAGGATCAAACAACTAACACCACAACCCCAGGTGTTAATGTACTCACCAAGAAAGTACGCGTTTCACCGTATGCAATTATTGATGTGTCCGGCGGTATGCGGTTCAATGTTGGCCCGGCTCAAGCAGAATTTGGCTTTGGAGTGTGGGGGCACAGCACTGAGCGAATTAAACTCAATGAAACATGGAAAGAAAATTATGGTATTGCAGGAACCACCACTGATACTTCGGCAAGTGCAAGTACGATTGTTTCACTGGGAGCTGATGATGGAACCTTTACACCTATTAAAGAAACTGATTTAGATTTTAATTCTGCGGCAAGCTTAGCAACAGTACTTTACCGCGCACATGTTGCACTTGGTGCACGCGGGCGAGGCCAAAACACAGATGCGCTCTTTGGATGTGGAGCATTTGTTGAAATTCCACGGAACAAAACAAAAGCATTTAGCCAATGGGGTGTATGGGTAAAAGCCGGTGGAGCATTCTAAGAATCACTTGCTTTTTTTGGCCTTTAAAAATAGAATCGAGACGACACTTTTAGAAAAATTTTACGCAGCTACAATAAACAGGGCAGAGAACATTATGAAGAAAAATTTACTTGTATTCATCGGTATAATCACTACCTTTCAACCACACATTTTCTCTCAGCAGTTTGCTCCCCCTGCTTACAGTATGGGCACCCGTCTAACTGACCGCTGCATTGATAGTACCTTTGCTATCGCCACTTCAGTAATTTCAACATTAATTGCAACCTACATTATTAAGCAATCACTTCTAAGCCCATTTATTACCACTCCACAAAAAGAAGAGATAGAGCCAATCATTACCTACAACACTTTTAAAGATGTTGCAGGAGCAGACGACATTATAGAAGATCTTCAAGAAGTGGTCGATTTTCTTAAAAACCCAAACTTTTACCAACGTCTTGGTGCACGCATTCCACACGGCGTACTTTTAAGTGGCCCTCCTGGCAATGGTAAAACTTTATTAGCACGTGCTGTTGCCGGTGAAGCACAATGTTCATTTATCTATGCAACTGGCTCTGAGTTTATTGAATTATATGTTGGTGTTGGAGCTTCACGTATACGGGAAATTTTTGCCAAAGCGCGTGAAAATGCTCCGTGCATTATCTTTATTGATGAAATTGATGCTATTGGTGCAAAGCGAACAAAAAATGCTGATAGCGGCGGGAAAGAATATGCCCAAACATTAAACCAGCTCTTAAGTGAAATGGATGGATTTGTGCAGGATGAAGCGCCTAT
Organism: bacterium; assembly: GCA_038135085.1. GTDB lineage: Bacteria > Babelota > Babeliae > Babelales > CAIQNR01 > CAMCVM01. The sequence goes on along the minus strand of JAYPWJ010000001.1, from coordinate 1,164 downwards.
CATTGTACTTGCAGCAACCAACAGACCAGACGTTTTAGATAAAGCACTTCTACGCCCGGGACGTTTTGATAGAAAAATTCATGTCCCATTGCCAGACTTAAAAGGCCGAGAAGATATTTTAAATCTTCACGCTGGAAAAATTATTATTGATCCATCTGTAAGCATTTACAATATTGCATGCGGCACACCCGGCTTTTCTGCTGCAGAGCTTGAAAATTTAATTAATGAAGCAACACTGATTGCCACAAAAAAAGAACATATACATGTGACTATTGATGATTTTGAAGAAGCGCGTGACAGAATTATGCTTGGAAAAGAACGCAAAACAATACAGCTGACTGATGAAGAAAAAAGAACAACAGCTTTTCATGAAGCAGGCCATGCAATTATTCGACTCATGTTACCAGCCGTTACCGACCCACTTTATAAAGTAACCATTATTCCACGTGGCGGCGCATTGGGCGTTGCTTATTCATTACCCGATCGTGAAAAACATGGAGCAACCAAAGAAGAAATGCTTGCAACTATTCAAGTTTGCTTAGGTGGGCGCATTGCAGAAGAATTGATTTTTGGTGAAATTGCAACAGGCGCTTCAAGCGATTTTCAAAAAGCAACCGATATTGCCC
>JAYPWJ010000001.1:0-528 GCA_038135085.1 bacterium | reverse complement strand
ATGTCTGACCTGGGAACCGTTGTCTATGAAGACCCGCGCTATTACTCTGAAGAAGCTGCCAAAAACATCGACCGTGAAGTTAAAAAAATTGTTGATGAGTGTTACCTAAAAGCAAAAGGAATTTTAGATAATAATCGAGGTAAACTCTATAAACTTGCCAATGCACTTTTAGAACATGGAACTCTTTATGCCGATGAAATTTATACGCTTTTAAACATCCCAGCACGCAAGAACCACCGGCTTAATTAATTCAAACTGCAACTCCATTTAAGCTTCCAATTCGCCTTATAAGTAGGCTTTTTACTTTTAAAAGTACTAATGATACACTGATGATCCTTATTTAAGGGTATTAAAAGTATGTTTCAAATTATTTATTTGGGGGAATCAATGAAACGTTCTATTTTAGGCTTATTACTTACAGCTTTTTTTATACAATCAACTTATATTCAAGCTTTTCAATTTCCAATAGGGCCTCATAACCACTACCATTATACAGGGTCAGGTAGCACTCATGATCGCCTTTCAAAT